>JBDHQI010000057.1:0-16726 GCA_039806955.1 Verrucomicrobiota bacterium
TTTCCACAACCGCACCGGGTGCTACCACCACGATCTTACCCAGCGTCTTGAGCTATGTCCGACAGGCTGCTAGAGCACGCACAACTACTACCATGCGGATGGCCCCCGCGCCTGCCACACAGCCCTTTTACCGCCAAAAATTTTTAACGAAACTCTCAAACGCAATGAATCGCCGCCATTTTATCAAAACCACCGTCACGGCCGCTCTCGCAGCCAGCGCAACCAATCTCCCGCACCAGCTCCGCGCCGCGGAACCAATGAAATGGCTCGTTGGCGTGCGCGATGTTTATCTGAAATCCGCTGATCCGGCGGATGGTTGGAACGCGCTGAAACTGTTGAACGCCGATTGCTTTGAAGCCGAGGTGGACGACAATCTCGCGCTCAACTCCTTCATCGCACCCGGCAAAAAATATACCGTCGGTAATGCGGAAGGCATCGCCGTCCTTAAGGCGGACCTTAAGGCGAACGGACGGCACATCGGCGCGTTCTGCATGCACAACAAGTTTGATCAACGTCTCGAGAAGGAAATCGAACTTTGCACGCGCCTGGCGGAGGCGGCCGACGAACTGGGCGTCCCGGCCATTCGTATTGACGTCGTACCGCGCGCCTTGAAAATCGAGGAGTTTCCGGCGTTCGCGACGAAGGCGTGTCGGCAGCTCTGCGACGCCACCAAAGGGGCGAAGGTGCGTTACGGCATTGAAAACCACGGTCGCGCCACCAACGACCCGACCATCATGGAACAGATTCTCAACGGCGTCGGTTCGCGCCGGCTCGGCATCACCCTGGACACCGCGAATCTTTATTGGTGGGGTCATCCGTTGGACGAAGTTTACCAAATTTACCAGCGTTTCGCGCCCCACGCGGTGCATACGCATTGCAAGAACATCAATTACCCCGCCGACCAACGCAACGTGAAGCGCCAGATGGGCTGGGCGTATGCCAAATACTGCTGTCCGCTGTATGAAGGCGATTTGGATTTCAACCGCATTGTGGCGGACCTGCGTCAAGCCGGTTACACTGGGGATCTTTGTGTGGAAAATGAGTCACTCGGACGCTTCGCCAAAAACGAGACGGCTGAGATTCTGCGGAAAGAAATCGCCTTTCTGCGTCGGTTAAGCTGACCGGATTTGCCGCTGACACGAAAGGATCCAAAGGCTCATGGGCAGCGTCGCCTCCCCCTGCTCTCCAGTTTGTGAAGTGATCCTCCTTCCGATCTTACGCGTTGCGCGCCGGAAGGATTGTTGCCTTCCAAACGCCCAATCATCATCCGCAGACGCATAACATCGGGATTCCGCCGGCCGCCGCAGCCGGGACAATCGCTTGGCGATTTCCGCTTCACACGCTACAAATAGAGGCATGAGTGCAATCAAACTGGTCATCATTGGCGGTGTTGCCGCCGGAGCTTCGTGTGCGGCGCGGGCCCGACGTCTGAGCGAGTCGGCGCACATCACACTGATCGAGCGGGGTCCGGACGTTTCCTTTGCCAACTGTGGTTTGCCGTATTTCATCGGGGGCGAAATCAAGCAGCGCGATGCGCTCGCAGTGCAAACGCCCGCCCTGCTGAAAGCCACACTCAATCTTGAGGTACGCACCAGCACGGAAGCAGTTGCCATTGACCGTTCCGGAAAGCGGGTGCAACTGAGCAATCTTACAACGGGTCACACCGAGTGGATTGACTACGACAAACTGGTGCTGGCGCCCGGCGCGGTACCAATACGTCCCGACCTGCCGGGAATGGATGATCTGCGCGTGTTCACGCTGCGCGCGTTGTCGGACATGGATCGCATCAAAGCCGCCGCCATGACAGCGCAGCGCGTGGTGGTCATCGGCGCCGGTTTCATCGGCCTGGAAATGACCGAACAACTCGCGCGTCTGGGCAAGCAGGTTACGCTGGTCGAACAGCAACAACAGGTGCTCCCTCAACTCGATCCCATCATGACCGGATTGATGGAGGACGAACTGCGGCGGCACGGAGTGGAACTGATTTTAGGCGATGGCATTGACCATTTTACCAGTGGTAACGCGCTGACTTGCCGCCTCCAGTCGGGGCGTGCGCTGGAAGCGGATTTGGTGGTACTCAGCATCGGGGTTCGGCCGGACTCGGCATTGGCGCGGGACGCCGATCTGGCGCTACACAAGAGTGGACACATTCGCGTGAACGCTTTCATGCAGACCAGCAATCCGGATATTTATGCCGCCGGAGACGCGGTGGCAGTGGAGGATTTCGTGACTCGCGAAATCTCCGCCGTGCCCCTCGGCGGCCCCGCCAACCGTCAGGGTCGCCTTGCGGCAGATCATATTTTTCGCCCCACGCAGACCCGCCCCTATCCCGGGGCGTTGGGCACCGCCATCGTGCGCGTGTTTGACGTGGCTGCCGGAATCACCGGTTGGTCCGAGAAGCGGTTGCAAGCTGCCGGGCGCACGTACCGTTCGGTACTCATCAACGCGCACCACCATGCAAATTATTATCCCGATGCGAAATTACTGTTGCTCAAACTCATTTGGGCGCCGGATACGGGCCGCATTTTGGGAGCGCAAGTCAGCGGCGCCGCAGGCGTGGACAAGCGTCTGGATGTGCTGGCCACGGCCATTACCGGTGAATTGACGATTGAAGATCTGGCCCAGTTGGAACTGGCCTATGCGCCGCCGTTCAGCGCGGCGAAAGACATCATCAACCTCGCGGGCTTCGCCGCGGGCAACACCCGTGATGGACTCGTAACACCAGTGGAAGCACTCCCTGATGATCCGAACGCGCAGATTCTTGATGTGCGCCCGCCAGTGCTGGCCAAGAGTCATCCGATACCACACCGCGAAGTCATCAACATTCCGCTGGGAGTACTGCGGGGGCGGCTTCAGGAACTGGATCGCGACCGCCCTATAGTGACGGTTTGTGCGCTGGGTAAAACGTCCTACTTCGCGGCGCGTATTCTGGCGCAAAATGGATTTCAGGTTCAGAGTCTGACCGGCGGGATTCGCGCCCATTACGATCCGCACACGCCAACCAAACCACCGACACCTTGATCGGACGGAGAATGGCACCGCGCCATCACGCGGCGGGAACGAGCCGCGCAGAGCGAAGCTTTCGCAGCATCCAGGGTACGAGCATCAGGACGAGCAAATGCGCGGGGGTTGGCTCAGGGATGGTCGTAATCGCGACCAGCGCATCGGTGTAAGCGTTATCCCCATCCTGCACCGTCATGATGGCGAAATCACCAAAGTCTGGCAGTAATCCCTGGTAATCGGGATTCAATTCGTTGACCAACGAGACATTCAAAAGCAACTCCCAACTGCCGACCTCGCCAGTGTCGTGATCGAAGTTCCAAATCATTCGGGCCACGCGCTCATCCAAGGTGCCACCCGACCATAAGAGGTGACCGGCGGTGGGCGCGAGGAGCTGGCCGGAGTTCAGGTCCCAGGCATAAGGAGTACTGGTCAATGACATGTACGCCGATGTCGAAATTTGAATTCGACCACCACCCGCGCCAGAGCTGCTGCTGCCATTGCCACTGCCCGGAGCGGTGGTGCTTGGCGACCAGGTGGCGGCGCTCGTGCCAAATTTCACCTGCAACTTGGGACCGTTGACGCTGGCCAGGCGCGAGTTGATGGACAGGCCGGTGACGGCCCATCCCAGGTCACCGGGCGCTTGCAGAATGCCGCCGACAGCGAGAATGTGGTCGCCCACGTCCCAGGAATAAAGTCCGTCGCTGATTTCCAAATTGGATCCGGCTTCCACCAGCAAGCCCATGCCGAAAGTTTGATAACTGTAGTTGGCCGAGCCGAACACGTAAGTGCCACTGGCCAGAGAATTCCCGTAAGCCGTCCAACCGTCGAGCAAAGGATTCCCCGTGACGTCGGCCCGGATGGACCAGGCGCTGGTGGCGCTGATGATTGTAGCCAGAGTCAGAACTTGAAAGTGCATAACTGGGCGTTTAATCCGCATCATCACCAAAGCACTTCAAATGCCGCCTCGATCCGGAGCTTTTGCGCGTTGATGATTTTGCGTCAGGCGGAAGGGGAAATTTTGCCGTTGGTCCAGGTGGAACGGCCCACTTGGCCGTTCTGGGCGGCAACCTGCCGCCCAGTCGAGCGCACGGAGATCGCACCCCATTGGGTTCGCACGCTTTGCATTCGGCTGTCGGGCTGGTAGCCCGACAGAACGGGCCAGTGGCCCGTTCCCCCCAAACGCCAATCGAATCGTTCCGGCTTAGGCTTGATTGGGAATCGGGTCCGCGGTGATCACGGTCTCAGCCAGAGCAGATCCCTTGGAAACCGCCAGATAAATGAAGGCCAACAAGTTCACCACGGGCAGCAAGAGTGCGATGGCCGTTCCCACCCCTTTGCCACAGGCTTTGGCGATGGCGAAGGACCACCAGATTTGTGCGCCGATGTTCACCACCGGAATGAAAAACAAGATGAAGCCCCAGAGCGGCATACGCGCTGCCCGCAACAATGGCAACAGTTGTAACACGGGCACAAAAATCAACGCGCCCGCCGGGGCACCGGCATTGCGACAGATGGCCCGCAACCCCAGGCAAACCAACAAGTAAATCAACCCCAGTGCGGCCAAGATGTTCCATTCCCAGCCCGGCGGAACGAGTTGCCGCGGCTCCTGACGCAGTTGCGTCAACCAGGTGGAAAAGTTCGTGGAATTGACGTTGCCGATGGAGTCAGTCAGGTGAGTCACGGCGGTCGAGACATCCTTCGCTTTGACAAGCAAAATGGCCGAGGATGATTCTTTCGGTTCGACCTTCAGTCCCAATGCGCGCAACGACTCCTCGTCCAAATCACTGATGCGGATGTTCTCCAAACCGCCATTATGATGAATATACAGGTCGCGCTCGGTCTGACTGTAAACTGTCACATTGCTGTAAGTCGTTGTCTCACTTTTAAGGCAAGGAAGCTGCCGATCCGCAGCGCGACCCGGAATCGAGCCGATAAAACACAGCATTCCCATCCCGAGCCAGAATAGAAGGCGATTGGCAGTCATGTTGTTCTCGTGTTCCACGATTGCAGGCTTGGAACTACAGCACTGCGAATCAGGCGGTCGAATGCACGAAATGTGCCACGCGCGGACAGATCATCAGCAGGTGCCAGACCGCACCTTCATGCCTGGCGCTCTGGCAGTACAACCAAAATCGAGCCGGGCGAACATTCTACAATCCTGGTTTTGGAACAAAGAAGGACTGGATGCCATCAAACTCGACCGCGTCAGGAAAAGCAAAGTGGCGCAATGACGTGAAATCAAGTCATTGCGCCACGTGAAACCGACCGCTCGGCAACCGCGCCACGCGCTTAACCGCTGAACGGTTAAACCACCGGCACCTGGGGTGGGTTACTGAAAATATCGTGCTCGCTGGGCATCGGCGGCTTGAGCGTGCGGAACGGACCGAACTCCATCTTGCTGGCGTCCTTGTAAAGCAGCTCGGGACCGTAGGCGAAGGTGGAAGCCTTCATATCATCCCATTCCACCACCGCGCCACTGTACGCCGCTTCGCGACCCATGATCGCCGTCAACGTGCTGTTGGTCACCTGTTCAACTTCATTAAGCTCAGTGTCGGAAATGATCGCCTGGATCAAGTCCGCATGTTCCTGCATGTATTCCGGCGTGCGCTTGCCGTCATAACGCCAGGCTTTGCCGGCGTTAGGCCGGATGCTGCCCGCTGGATCCGACCAACCGGTGCAACCCACCACCGCTTCCCGAACAGCCGAGAACTCGCGTTTGATTTGGCCACAGTAACTATGCATGCGCACTCCGTTTTCGTACTCGAATTCCACCGCGAAGTTATCCCAAATCTCACCCGGTTTATCTCCGAGTTGCTGCCGCGCGCCCATGCCCCAGGCCCGGACTGGATGTTGATTACCCATGACCCAGTTGCCCACGTCAATGTTATGCACGTGTTGCTCCACGATGTGATCCGCACACAACCAGATGTAGTGATACCAGTTGTGAATTTGTCGTTCCAAATCGCTGTTGCCTTGCACTCCGCGATGCCAGATGGGATTTCCATTGACCCAGTAAACGCGCAGGGCGGTCACGTCACCAATTGCCCCGTCCTGAATTCGCTTGATGGTTTCCTGGTAGGCGTAGTGATGGCGACGCTGCGTTCCCGCCACCACTTTAAGTCCCTTCTTTTTGGCCACCTCTCCAGCCGCGTACATCATCCGCGCGCCAGGCCCGTCCACGGCCACGGGTTTTTCAGTGAACACATTTTTGCCAGCGGCAATCGCGGCCGTGAACTGCGCCGGACGGAATCCCGGCGGCGTCGCCAGAATGACGTAGTTGACGCCCGGCAGATTGATCGCTTTCAGGTAGGCGTCGAATCCTGAGAAACAATTCGCGGTAGGCACTTCGACGCCCAGCTTGCTCAGGGTTTGGCGACACGCGCCGATCTGACCCGGAAAGAGATCGGCCAAACCGACGATGGTGGCGTTGACTCCAAGAGTCTTGGCGGCCTCCAAAAAATTACCTCCCGCACCGGTTCCGCGTCCGCCCAGGCCCACAATGACCGCCTTGAATTCCGGCTTGGTTTGCGCGTGTAAAATGTTGGGAAAACTCATGGCGGCCACGGCCGAGACCGTCGCCAGACTGGAGTTTTTCAGGAAGCGCCGGCGAGAGACCGGTGTGATGTTGGTTTCTTGTGTGTTCATGTGGATTCTTTAATTTTATGGTTTGAACTAGGCAACAGTTTCTTGGGCAAATTTTAATCTTTTTCGACTCCGCTGATCCAGTATTTCGCCATTTGTTCGGGAGGCGGAACCGCCAGCGGGCGCACGATACGAAAGCCGACGAACGAGACATCGGTAAACCACCACATGCCCTTGGGCAATTGCGGATCGGTCATCTTCCAGGCGCGTTCGGAGCCGCGCCGCGCGGCGCTGCGTAACGCCGGAGCATCGTCATCCCAGGAACCGCCGCGCACGGCGTGCGGGTACGGCTGCGTGGCCCGATTCCAAGGCTCGGTGGTCACGCCGCTTCCGAGGGTCTGGTAATAATTTGGATCATATTGGTCGAGCACCCATTCGACCACGTTGCCGTGCATGTCGTACAAACCCCACGGATTGGGCTTCTTCTTCCCGACGCGTTGGTACTTGGAATTACTGTTATCAAAAAACCAAGCGTATTTCGGCAACTCATCGGGATCATCGCCAAATGAATACGCCGTGGTGGTGCCGGCGCGGCAGGCGTATTCCCACTCCGCCTCCGTGGGCAGGCGGTAAAACTGCCCGGTCTTGGCGGAAAGCCAGTGACAGAATTTATTCGCGGCGTGCTGCGTCATGGCGATGGCGGGGAATCCGCTCTTGCCCATGCCGAAGCTCATGTCCATGTAAGGTTTGGAGGGATGCGAGACCGCATCCGAGATCGCGTTGACCTCTGGATCCGTCGGATACGTTTCGCGCAATTTTTTTTCATCATCCGGGTAAACGAACAACAAATACTCGTCCCAAGTCACCTCGTAGGTGCCCATCCAGAACGGCTCAATCTTGACTTTGTGCTGCGGGCTTTCATCCGGCTTACGACCTTCCTCGCTATCCGGGCTGCCCATCACAAATTCACCACCCGGAATGGGGGTCATGGCGAAGGTCACCTGGGTGCCGGGAATCACGTTGGTGTAAGCCTTCATGTCCGCCTGAGTTTTCTCCGTCTGTGCTGCCACGATTCGCTTGTAGATTTCCGGAATCGTGTTGTCGTCGCGATCGTCCAGAGTCGGCAATGCGCCAAACGCTCCGGCCGTCAACTTGCCTTCCTTCATCAGATGCACCTGATAATACGCCACATCGCGCGGCCGGTCATTGGTGGTGACGGAAAACAGCACCACGGCATCCGGAAGCACAATGCCGAGGGATAAAAATTCGTTCGTCGCCCCAGCCAGTTTTTGCAGTGTCGTCGGCACATTCACGCCATCGAACTGCATCAGCTCAGCCGGCTCCTGATCGCCAAAGATTGCGAGCAATCGGCTCTGTCCCGCCAGTTCGCCGCCGGTTAAAGCCCGCGCTTCCGCGCGTAACGCGACCGATTTCAGATCGCCCAATTGTGGTTTGCCGCCCGCCTCCGACAACGCGCCCACGGAGAAGCTGGCTTCACCAGCTTCATGGAACACCACATCCTTCAGAACTGGGTCGCGAAAGTTGCCAAGAAAGTAATTTCCACCGTCGGGAACGCCCGTTGCCGTCAGCACGGCCTCCGGTTTGCCGCTGGCCAGATTTTCCACGCGCCAGACGGTTCCGTCTTCAGTCGTCACCAAGCTCGCCACTTCTTCCGGGCCGTTGGCCTTCAACGTCACCCGGCGGCTACGCGCAGCGGCAGCGTTGGCGCCTTCATTGTAAATCTGCGTGAACTTTTTGTCGCTGTTGCGATACAGCGTCAACCGGTTGTCGGGATCGGTGTTGTAAATACTACCTACGTACAAATCCAGCAACGGCGTGTTGCCCGCGCCACCAATATCCACCGCCACCACGGTATTTGGCCCCTGTACCTCACAGGGAACCGTCACCGGGTCCGTCGGAATGTTGGGGTTCGCGCCATCCAATACTGTAATCCGGTTTTCGTCTGCAGAGACCAGCGCCAGCGAATCATGTTGGGCATCCACCAATCGGCCCGCGCTCACGCTGGCGACGCCCGGCGCTCCGCTGGCCCGCCAGTCGGCCCAATTAAAAAACTCCGCCGAAACGCGATAACCAAAACGTACCCGGCCCGACGTGCGCGAGACGATGGCCACATCCAGCAGGCCGTCGCCGTTGAAATCACCACTCACCAAAAATTCCATTTCGCCTTCGACCACCTGCGTCGGCAAACCAGGGTTGCTGGCAACCGTCACCGGCGCGGCCGTTCCCGAGGTGGAATTTTGTGCCGCAGCGCTTCCGGCGGGTTGCACGCCGGCAGAAGGTTCTGATTGAGAACCGCACCCCAAAGGTAACAAGGAAGCCAGAATCAATCCGGTTAACAGCCAGGCAATCTGCCCAAAATTTCTGTTGCAATTGGAAGCTTTACCGGCTGGCGACCGACCCACGATTCGAATCATATTCATTTTGATGACGGCGAAACTTCGCCTGATGTTCAATCCTATTTGTTAATAACGCAGGGCCATAGTACCGAATTGCGACCGCCGCCGCATCACCAAAATTAGGGATGTCAAAATTAGGGATTCGCTTGAACTATCACCCGCCGTTCCTTATCAACCCACCCGGGCTAATGGACCGGGAAAACGCCATGACACAATACGAAGCCCGCTTTGGCGGGATTCTCAGACTCTACGGAAACGTCGGCCAGAAGCGCCTGCGCCAGGCGCACGTTTGCGTCATTGGCATTGGCGGCGTCGGCTCGTGGGCGGTGGAAGCCCTGACGCGTAGTGGGATTGGTCAACTGACCCTGGTGGACCTCGACGACGTTTGCATCAGCAATGTAAACCGGCAGCTCCACGCGCTGACCGGCACTTTTGGTCACCCCAAAGTGGCCGCCATGGCTGCGCGCGCCCGCCTCATCAACCCGGACCTGATCGTGCAGGCGGAACAATCGCTGTTCACGGCCAGGACCGCGGACCGCTTGCTTGCGCCTGGGTATTCCGTGGTGCTGGATGCCATTGATCAGACCGATATGAAAGCGTTGTTGATTGCCTTGTGCCGACAGAAAAATCTACCCATCGTCACCACGGGTGGCGCCGGCGGACGCCGCGATCCCACCGCCATCCACATCACGGATCTGGCGCAAACCACACATGATGGGTTGCTGCAAAACGTCCGTAAAATCCTACGCGCGGATTACAACTTCCCCCGCGATCCCAAACAGCCGTTCGGTGTGGACTGCGTGTATTCACCCGAACCGCAGGTGTTCCCCACCAAGGCTGGCGGCGTATGCGACACCCCCGAACCCGGCGAACGGTTGCGCTTGGACTGCCGGAGCGGTTATGGCACAGCATGCTTTGTCACCGGCGCCTTTGGTTTTGCAGCGGCGGCACAGACGGTGAAACGCATCGTCGCGGCCCAGGCGGAATAAGCATTCCACTTGGATTTTTGAACGCGGAACGGTCGGGAGAAATAGCGACTGCTCCGCCTTGCTCTCCCAGATGGCAATTGCCAAATAGCCGTCGCCTTTCGCTTGACGCCTCAGTTGGTTCCAGACTAATACAAAGCGCTCATGAATTGGAAATTTGCCTGCCTCCCTTTGGGCGCCGCTTTGCTGTTGACCGGTTGCGTCGCCCCCGCGCATCGCGTGGGGTCCTTCGTGCCGCGCACCGGCGATGAGATCGTCGTGGCCGGTCATTACGTGCATACCGGAACGCGCGTGGTGCTCTGGACCGATCCCGGCGGATACGATGCGTATCGCGTCGAACGCCATTTCGTGCCGCTCAAGGACGCCAGTTGGGAAACCACTGCAGCCGTTACCAATGGACCGTCCTCGCCCAACCGTTACAATTTGCGCACCGCCAATCTGACTCCCGAGGAAATCGAGCGCGTCCGCAACGGCGGCTGGGATTTGCCCACGCTGCAGAAAGTGGTGGATCAGTTTGTTCTGCACTACGACGTCTGCGGCGTGAGTCGGACGTGCTTCAATGTGTTGCATGACCATCGCGGTTTGAGCGTGCATTTTATGCTCGATATTGACGGCACTATTTATCAAACGCTCGACGTCAAGGAGCGCGCCTGGCACGCCACCACTTCCAACACGCGTTCCGTCGGAATTGAAATTGCCAACATGGGCGCCTATTCCAAAGTGGCGGGAACGGCGCTGGAAAAATGGTACGCCAAGGACGCCAACGGCCACACCTACATCAAGCTGCCGGAACGCATTGGCGACGGAGGGGTGTGGACGAAAAATTTCGTCGGTCATCCGGCGCACAACGAACCCATCACCGGCGAGGTGCAAGGGCGGACTTTGGTGCAATACGATTTCACGCCGGAACAGTATCAAGCGCTCGCCCATCTCACCGCCGCCCTGACCTCGGTGCTGCCATTGATCAAATGCGATTATCCGCGCGATGATAAAGGTCAGTTGATCACGCACAAGTTACCGGATGACCAACTGAATCAATACCAGGGCGTGCTGGGACATTTTCACATCCAGACCAACAAAACGGATCCCGGCCCGGCCATGGATTGGGATTACGTCATCAACACCGCCCGGCAACTCATGGCGACGCCCACCGTAGCGAAACAGGCCACGCTGTTGCGCCGGTAACGGCGCAATATTTACGGGCGCGGCCCCGGTGCGGCCAGGGCCTTGCCAGCCAGCCAGCCGGTGGTCCAGGCGGCCTGGAAGTTGAACCCCCCGGTCAGCCCGTCAATGTCCAGCAATTCGCCCGCGAAATGAAGCCGGGGGCAAACCCGGCTTTCCATCGTCGCGAAATTTACCTCACTTAATTTCACCCCGCCACAAGTCACAAACTCCTCCTTGTTCAAACTCTGGCCCGTGACGGGCAATTCCGTGCGCGTGAGTTGTGTTTTGAGTTGCTGCAATTGTGATCGGGTCAGGGCCGACCATCGCGTGATCGAATCAATACCCGCCGTCGCCACCAGCGCCTCCCATAATCGCGTGGGCAAATGTCCCAACGGACGGTTCTTCACCAGCTTGGCGCCGTGGGTCTGGCGTTGCGATTGAATTTCCGCCATGAACGCCTCGATGCCCAGTTGCGGCAGCCAGTTCACCACCAGCGGGAATTGATAATTCATCGCTTGCAATTGGCGCGCACCCCAAGCGGACAGGCGCAGCACCGCCGGCCCGCTCAATCCCCCATGCGTAATCAATAATGGTCCACATTCGTGCAAACCAATTGAAGCCACGGCGAGTTCCACGGTGGCGACGCTCGTGCCCGCCAGTTCCGTCAACCACGGCGCGGCGAGATGAAAGGAAAAGAGGGAAGGCACCGGCGGGACCAGCGTATGCCCAAAACCGGTGGCCAGTCGCGCGGCGGCGGCGACCCGACATCCGCCGGTGGCCAGCAGCAAACGATCCGCAACCAGACGTTCATTATCCGCCAACTCAAGTTCGAAGCCGGCCTCACCCCGCCGGGCGGTCAGCACTTCACACCGTGTTCGCACTTGGACGCCGGCACGGTGCGCCGCTCGGGTCAGGCAGTCCACAATTGTCGCGGAGGAATTCGTGACCGGAAACATGCGTCCGTCGGATTCCGTTTTGAGTTCCACTCCGCGCGCCGCAAACCACGCCACGGTGTCGCGGGCTTGAAACCGGTGAAACGGTCCGATCAATTCCGTGCCGCCTCGAGGATAGCACGAGACAAATTCGCGCGGGTCAAAGCAGGCGTGAGTGACATTGCAGCGGCCGCCGCCGGAAATTCTGACTTTGCTCAACACCTGCGCACTGCGCTCCAGCAAAATGACGCGCGCGGTCGGATCAGTTTCCGCCGCGGTAATTGCCGCGAAGTAACCGGCGGCACCGCCACCAATTATGACCAAGCACCGGGGAGGCATGTGAATAAAGTGCCGGGGGGCGGGTTGGATCAAAGCGCCGCAACCCGGTGCCGGGCCTTGGAGCTTTGGAAATCAAGGCGAAACAAGGTGAATCAGATTTTTGGGACCCAGGCGAAAAACCGGCTGGATTCGATTCACTTGATTCCGCCAGCGTCAGTAGGTGCGCAACCGCCAGGTGATGCGCCCCTTGTTCAAATCGTAGGGGGACATTTCCATTTTCACGCGATCGCCGGTCGTCAGGCGGACGAAGCGTTTGCGCATCTTGCCGCAGATTGTGGCCAGAACGAGATGCTTGTTGTCCAATTCCACCCGGAACATGGTGCCGGGCAGAACCGTGTGAATACTACCTTCTACTTCTATGTGTTGCTCTTTCATTAAAAATCATCCGCCGAATACCGTCTGTGTCGAAAAACAGGCGCGGAGCCCAGGGTCGGACTCCGCGTGTAATCAGGCTAAGTTGCCAATCTGGCGGCACCGCTGAATTAGCGGCGCGGTCCGCGTCCGCCGCCAGCGGGGCGTTCCTCGCGTGGACGGGCAATGTTGACCGTCAAAGCGCGGCCATCCAGTTGCTGTCCGTGCATGGCTTCAACGGCTTTCTGCGCTTCTTCAGGACTGCCCATGGTGACAAAGCCAAATCCGCGCGGGCGACCGGTCATCCGATCCACCATCAGGTTGGCTTCAACCACGGTGCCGATGGCGGCGAAAGCGTCATGCAAGGCGTTTTCAGTGGTGTTGTAGGAAAGATTCCCAACAAACAGTTTTGCGTTCATATTGATGTTGATACCGTCCAAGACTAACTCTGCTCTACCAAGACCGTTCCCGACTGCCGGGTTTCAAATCATCACTGAACGACGTTCACTTGAAGATTCACCATGACGTGGAAGCTAAAAGCATCTACAGACGCGCCCAGCATTGCGATTTCAGCAAAAATAGCAAGATTTAATCACCACCGCAGCGGGTGGCAACCGGGCTGGACGCCCCTCAACTCGCGAGCTACGAGCGCTTCAATCGGAGCAGCATGGCCTTCTTGTCGCTGCCCTCCACTTCCACGCTTTGCGTTTCAATATCCGGATCGTCCTTCAACGCCTGATGCACCACCCGCCGGTCAAAGGCACTCATGGGCTCCAATTCCACAATGTCGCCCCACCGTCGCACTTTCTCCGCCGCCTCGCGGGCTTTTTTGACCAAGGCTTCGCGCGCCTGGGCGCGATACCCGCCCACGTCCACGGTGACTTTGGGGGCACTCTGATCCTGCTGAAACAACAGCCGGTTCACGAGGTATTGCAAATCGGCCAGGGTTTGGCCCTGCCGCCCGATCAACCGTCCCGCTTCCTCGGATTTTACATCGAGAACCAGTCCATTGTCGTGTTGGGCTTCCTCCACGGTTGCCGGGAAGCCAAGCAGTTCCAAGACCTGTTCCAAAGTGGCTTTGGGATGTGCGTTCATAATTCAGAATGTGGAAATCTATTTCTTCTTTTTCGAGGCCGGTGTCAATACCGACGCCGTGGTTGGGGCCGCCGCCACGGCGGCGACCACCGGGTAATGGCGCCGCAACAACCACGTTTGCAGGATGGTCAGCAGGTTGTTAACCGTCATATACAACGCCAGACCGGAAGAGTAATTGTAAAGGAACAACAAAAACATCAGCGGCATCCACCGCATCATTTTCTGCTGCGCCGGGTCCATACCGGGCGACACGGGCGTGAGATGCGTCTGCCAGATCGCCGAGGCGATGTATAGCAACGGCAGCGGGTTGATCGGCAAGCCTTCGTGCGTGCTGATGAAGGGCAGAAACGTGAGGCCGGGAATGACAAAGAGCGTGTCGGTTTGCGAAAGGTCCGCCACCCACAAGAACGCTGCGCCGCGCAATTCAATGGCCGTGCGCAACATCACGAACAAGCCAAAAAAGACCGGCAATTGCACCAGCATCGGCAGACAGCCCGCCACCGGATTGATCTTGTGCTCGCGGAAATACTGCATCTGCTTCTGGGAAAACTTGGCCGGATCGTCCTTGTACTTTTCCTTGAGCGCTTTCAACTGCGGCGCGTGGGACGCCATCTTGTGCGCCGAGCGCGTGCTGGCGCCGGTCAGCGGCCAGAACACCACCTTGAGCGAAAGGGTCAACACGATGATGGCCCACCCGTAAGGAATCCCGAGCGCCAGGTGAAACCAGTTCATGATCAGCAACAGCGCCTTCGAGAAAAACCCGAAGAAGCCGAAGCCCATCACTTTATCCGCGTCGTTGTGATATTCATTCGCAATGGCCGCCAGCGTGCGGTACTCCTTCGGCCCGATGAACAGGGTCACGCTCTGCTCATTCGTCGCGCCGGCCGTCAGGGTCAGCGGCGGATAAGACAGGGAGGTTTCCACCCCTTTGCGCAACGGCTTGTCCGGATCGCTGAACCGTCCCTCCTTTGGACGCGGCATCGTGAGGACGCGAGCGTTGATGGCGAGCGCCGGAGTTTCCGGCATGGCCAGCGCGCCGAAAAACTGATTGTGCGCCACGGCCCAAACGACATTGCTGTTCCCCGCGTGAAATTCCGAGCGGGGCGTGCCGGGGAAACACCCCAGCGTGCGGTTGTCAAAGTAACTCGTCAACGTCTCGTGGGACTTGCGTCCGTCGTACCAGATCAAACCCACGTTGCTGCCATCGTCGTCATCGCCCATGGGCGTGCCGGTGCCGATCACCCACTCCTGCATCGGCAGAGTGATGCTGTTGCTCGTCGTGTTTTCCCAACGCACCGTGGCGTGCAACAGATAATTCGTGCTGGGTTCAAACTCCTTTACCAGGCGCAAACCGTCCGGCAGCTGCTTTTCTGCGCGCACTCCCGTTGCCGTTTGCGTGAGTTGAAACTCCCCGTCGCCAATCAACCCCGCCCCCCCCAGAATGGTTAACACTGGCAAATCCGCGTTCGCATTCAGCGTCGCCACGTGATGAATGTTCGCCTGCTCCTTGCGCCGCCGCGCGATGGTTTCGGGAAATTTGATCAGCTCAATCTCTTTGATGCCCCCACCGCGTGAAGTAAAAATGTACCGCGCGTTCTCGTTGGTCACCACCAGCAACTCCTCGACCGCGTTCGTACTCAGAATCGAGCGTGACGCCGTGGCCGGCACCACCGTCGTCGTGTCCCCCGCCGCGGTCGTTACGGTTTGCGTGTCTCCGCTGGCGGCCGTGGCCGCATTGGTATTCGCCGCCGGAATGGGCCGTTCCTCGCTGAAGTACTTGGGCACGAGAACTCCCTGCCACACAAACATCAGGGCGATACAGATGACGATGACGACGATTGACTTTTTATCCATGAAAACAGTTCAGCTCCGCACGGAAGCCTGCGAGTGCGGCGGGGTGGGATGTCCCGTCATTTCCGGTACGGTATCCACGCCACAACCACCCCACGGATGGCAACGACTCAACCGCCGCAGCGCCAGCCCGCTGCCGCGGATCGCGCCATGCGCACGGATCGCTTCCTGCGCATACGCCGAGCACGTCGGCGTATAACGACAGCCCCCGAGCGGACCAAAGAACGCCCCCAGCAACGGCGAAATCACGGCGCGATACCCACGCACCCCGAGCAACAAAGCATGTTGAGCCAGGTTCATTTCAGCAGTCCTGCCTGTTGCAGGGTCGTCAGTAAATCGCGTTCCACGGTGTCGAAATCTTTTTTGGCGATGGACGGTCGCGCCACCAAAACCAAGTCCAGCGATGGTTTCAATTGATCTTGGTGTTGCCGATAAGACTCGCGCAACAGACGTTTGGCTCGATTACGCGCCACGGCGTTACCCACCTTTTTGCTGACCACCACGCCTAGGCGGGAGGGTTGGTCGGCGGGCAGTTTGACCCAATTGGCGATCAAGCATCCCTTCACCGCGCGCTCCCCGTCCCGGCGCGCCCGCAGGAAATCGCGTCCCAACTTGATGCGGAAGCGACGCCCTAACCCGCGCTGGATTGGACGGGCGGCGGCCATCGAAACCTCAAACCGGCGTCAAGCGCTTGCGGCCCACACGCCGGCGATTACGCAAAGTGGCCTTGCCACTCTTGGATGAATTGCGGTTCAAGAAACCGTGTTGCCGTTTCCGGCGGATTTTGGACGGTTGATACTGGCGTTTCATAAAATCAAGTCTCCGGCTTCCGTACCGCCGCACCGATCTATCCGCAGCTCTGCCGGCTCGCCAAGAGCGGGACAGAGTAACAATCAAGCCCACCCTGTCAAGCCAGCCTCAACGGGTCCCCAGGGCTTACGCATTAAAAGCCGAGGAGGGATTGGAGGTAGGCATGGTCCCACGCGGCGTTGAGTTGTTTGCCTTT
>JBDHQI010000021.1:0-70005 GCA_039806955.1 Verrucomicrobiota bacterium
CGTTTCCACAACCGCACCGGGTGCTACCACCACGATCTTACCCAGCGTCTTGAGCTATGTCCGACAGGCTGCTAGTCACGCGCGGGGTAATAGTTGCAAGAGCGACTGCGCGCAGGCTTCGGCAAACGGTGCGTCGTTGATGGCAGTTTCCAGCTCCTGCACTGTGATTCCTGATCGCAAGTTTTGTTTCAACGCCGTATAGAGCGCGTCGTCCGCCTGGGGATCGTGGAACGGCCCGCCCGGCGCACTGATCATGCTGCCGCCGCGCAGCGGCAACAACACGGTGACGGGGCCGGTGGAGCGATTTAATTTCTCCGCGAGGAGGCGACCAAGTTGCGTATTTTCCTCCGGCGTGGTGCGCATCAAAGTCACCTGCGGGTTGTGCTGATAAAATTTCCGGTCGGCGAATTGGGGCGGCACGGTTTCGGGCGGACCAAAGTTCACCATGTCGAGGCAGCCGGTGGAAATCACAGCGGGCACGGCACCGCGCGCGGCGGCTTCGAGTCGCTTCGGCCCGGCGCTCAACACGCCGCCCACCAATTCGTCCGCCAGTTCCGTAGTGGTCACATCCAGCACCCCGGCGACCAGGCCGCTTTCAATCAGCGATTCCATGGTGCGCCCACCGGTGCCGGTGGCGGCGAACACGATGACTTCGTAGCCCGCCGTTTCAAGAATTCTTTTCGCGTGTTCAACGCAGGGCGTGGTATTGCCGAACTGGCTGACGACGATGATTGGTTTGTCCGTGGCTGGCGGCACGGGAATTTCCACCATGCCGCAAATTGCGCCCGCCGCCCGGGCGAGGAGCTGTCGCGAGAGGCGATTTAATCCCGCAATGTCCACCACGCTGGGAAACATGACGATGTCTTTCACGCCCACGTAGGGTGCGACGTTGCCGCTGGCCAGCGTGGAAACCATGAGCTTCGGGAATCCGATTGGCAGGGCGCGCATCGCGGCGGTGGCGATGGCTGTGCCGCCGCCGCCGCCCAGTGCAATCACGCCATCAATGCGTTTTTCGGCCACGAGTTTCGCGAGTACAAGCGGCGCGCCTTGCGACATGACGGTGACGGATTCGCCGCGATCCTGTTTCGCGCTCAACACAGCGAAGTCCACTCCGGCAGCAGCAGTGATTTCGGTGCGCGTGATGTCCGGCTGTAGTTTTGGCGCTGCGCGCGTGCCGACATCAATGACGAGCACGTCATGGCCGCGTTGTTTAATCAGGTCGGCAACATAGCCATGCTCGACACCTTTGGTGTCCAGCGTTCCGAGGATGGCAATGGTTGACATGAGATTTGGAGTTTTCGGATGACAATCTTTTGTTGCATATGCAACAAAAGATTGTCGGTTGTCTGCCGGCGGCTATCGGGTTTCCTTCCCTGCCGACCAAAGAACCGCATTGCGCAGGAGTTGAATGTATGCGGCGTGGTGGTGGATGTCGCCGTCATGTCCAAGGGTGATGCCAACCACGCGCGCCTGGGGATGGTTTACAATGAAAATCTGTGGATAATCCTTGTTCCGGGAAGGTGAATGCGCGGTGGCGAGCACTTTGATGGGCGTGCCTTGTGGGTCGGGTTCAAACCAATACAGCTCGTCCTTGACGTTGAATTTGGCGGGAACACCGCGCATCAGCGGATGTGTGGGTTCGGTGACGACCACGTCAAACTTGCCCAGCGGATCGTGCCCGCGCGAACCGCCACCGATAAGGGTGCGATTGTATTCCGGCCAATCTTTCCAGTTATACCAAAGCCCCGGATGCAGACCGATGAGGCCCTTGCCGTTTTGGACGTGGCGAACGATGGCCGCCCTGGTGGCGGCGTCGGGGAACGGTTTATTATTGCTGATGATCAAGACATCCACGGCTTTGAGCGCGTCGGCCAGGTCGCTGGTGGTCTCGGTGTAGTTGGCGCTGACGCCGTCCATTTGGTTCAGCGTCCGCACGTCCGCTTCGTTGAACCAGCGCTGATAATCATGACTTTCACCACCGCCAATGATCAGGACTTTCAAGCCGTCGCCCCATTGGAATCGAATGGGCGCCGGAATTGGGGCGGATGTGGGATTGGGGGATGCGTCCGTCGTGGCGTCGCCCAATTCCGCCGTGATGCTGACGAAGGTGGGCGCGACATTGTTGTCATAGCTGGCGAGGGTGATTTTTTCCACCACGCCGCCCCTGGATAACGGCCGGGCAAAATAGCGCAACTGCCGGCCTTGCTGCAATAGACTATCCAAGTGATCGAGCGCTTCAGAGCCGGGCACGTCCACGCGCCGGATGTAGTCGGCGAACTCAATCTTGTTATGCAGGACGAAGGTTTCGGTCGCGCCGTTCGCGTAGTGGACGGTGATTTTCGCCACTGGTTTTTCTTCGGCCACCGCCGGATAACCCCAACCGGCAATGCCGCTCAGGAAATGCAGTTTCGTGGCTGGCAGGTCAACCGGGACTTCAACCTCTTGCGGAAAGCTGCGCGCCAGGCCATCGCCGCCTTTCAGCACGATGACGTTCCTGCCGTTGGGCGTGCGTTGCGGGTTCACGATTTCGAACGGCACGTTGCGATGCTTGATCGTGCCCCATTTTTTGAAGCGCAGCGATTCTTCCGCCGCTTCCAGGCTGCGGTAAATGCCCCGCGAGGTGTCGGCGGTGAACGCCCCGCTCA
Organism: Verrucomicrobiota bacterium; assembly: GCA_039806955.1. Taxonomy (GTDB): domain Bacteria; phylum Verrucomicrobiota; class Verrucomicrobiia; order Limisphaerales; family JADLHS01; genus JADLHS01. The sequence continues at coordinate 2,646 of JBDHQI010000021.1, forward strand.
AATCGAGGATGCGAAAGCGTTGTTCATCCGCGCACAAGAACATCAGCAAATCGCGCAAATTTTTCGCGCCGAGTTGTTCAAAGCCCTCGGGCATCAGTGACCGGTCGGTGAGACGCCGCGTGGCGATGTTGTCCTTGCGGATTTCCGTTTCCGCGTTTTGATTGCGCAGCACCACCACGGCGTTGTTCTCACGCAACACAATGCCGTCATAGCTCAAATCATCCTTGGTCTCAATGTTGACGGTGAAAAAGTTGGGTTCAACGACGCGGTTCGGATCGAGAATGTGGATCAACAAATCTTCCGGCCCGTGCGCCCCCATGCCGGTGAGGTTGGGAGCAAAATCAGCGCCTTCGTCATTGAAGCGATGACATGCAGCGCAGTTGGCGGTGAAGACTTTTGCGCCGTTGGCGACGTTCCCCGGTTTAAGTACCTCCGGACGGAATTGGGCGATCAGCGCGTTTTTCTCCTTTTGCTCCGGGCCTTTTAATTCGGTTAACACCTGAATCGCTTGTGCGGCCACGGCGGCATCCGCGTGGGTGCGCAACCGATGTAAATTGCCCGGGCCGAGCAGCCCCGGATCAAGTTGGCGGCTGGACAAAGCCTGAATCACTGCAGCGGACCAGTCCGCGCGTTTCAGCAATTGGCCGAAGGTTGCCTCGCGCAAATCCTGATCCAGTTTTGGCAGCGTCGTGAGCAATGCCTGTCCCGCCGCTGCTTCACCGGTTGTGCCCAGCGCTTCAATCACCCGGCGTTGCAGCGCCACGCTAGCGTCACTGCCGACCAATGCGGCGACGGCGGGCAGAATCCCCGCATCCAGCGCGCGCACGCCGAGCAGATTGACCGCGATCTGACCGCGCGCATCGTCGCTGAGTGATTTGTCAGCCAACCGCGTTTCAGCTTTTGCAATCGCAGTTTTGGCTTCATTCCCCGCGATGGAGATGGCATCCCAACGCGCGATCAGCGGCAACACCGCGCCAGCGGTGGCGTCGGAACTTAGCAGTCGTTTCAGCGCCTGGGTAAGCGCCGCGTCGGCGGCGGGTTTCACCTCGGCGCGCAAGGCGGCGTTCAGCGATTGTAATGCGATCACTTGCAATTGGCTCGCCGAGGCGGGTTGATCGCCCGCCAGAACCACGACGTTGCGTGCGGTGACCGCGTTGTTCCGATTAGCTGCCTGTCGCGCGAGTTGCGTAACGAGACCGTTCATCGCATCGGGCTGGCGGGCGGCAAAGGCGGCTTTTAGAAACAGCAACGGATCTTTCGCCGTGATGGCGAGGGCCGCCGCTTCGAGATGCGGTTCGCGGAACGTGGGCCAGGCTTCAACCAGCGCGGTGGCGAAGTCCGCATCCGGCGTGATGGTGGTGCCGGCCACCAGCGCGGCGATGCGCACGCGTTGATCCGGATCGGCGAGGAGCCGGCGCACCATTTCGAGGTCGGGCGAGTTGTAGGTGTTGTCCTGCGTGGCGGCAATCCAGAGCGCGTTTTTGCGCACGACCGCGTCGGAACTGTCAATGGCGGCGACCAATAGCTCGGGCTCCAGTTCGCCAAGGTTGTTCAGCACCCAGAGCGCGTTCATGCGTCCATACGCGGTGCGCGCGTGGGCGGCTTTGCCGGCGAGTCGTCCAATGACCTGACGGCCCGCGCCTTCACTCAGCAGCCGGTTGGCGGTTTCGCGCACCCAACCATTTGGATGATCCAGCAAGTCAACCAGGCCGGTGGGGGCTTTTTGATCCAAAGTGAAAGGCGGCAAGGCGAGCGCGTCTTTGTGTTGAACGCGATAAATCCGGGTGAAATGGTGATCGCGGTCGGGGCGGGTGGCGGCGTTGTGCGCGCCGTGAGCCGGGCCACGCGTATCATTGTGGACGGCGATCTGGTTGTAGAAATCCACGAGGTAAAGTGCGCCGTCCGGACCGACGCGCGTATGGATTGGTTTGAACCAGTAATCGGTGCTCGTCAAAAAATGGGTGCGCTCGCGGCCCGGTTCTTTGTGGCCTTGATAACTCACGCCGTCCGGGCTGACAAATTCCTGGTGCGTCAACCACACGGTTGGTTCGCTGACAAAAAACGCCCACGGCGGTCCCTGCCATTTTCCCGGCCACGCGCCGCCGTTGTAGATCGTCGCGCCGGAGGCCGCCGTGAACGCACCCACCCAATCAATCTGCACGTACGGCTGACGCGTTTCATGGCGGGGCGGATACAACTTGTTTTCTTCAATGATGGGTTTGACCGCGCGCACACCGGGGAGGCCCGCCTGGCTGATGATTTTTTCCGGCAACACCACGTGCAACATCGGTTCGCCGCAAGTGGCCGTGCTGAAAAAGATTTCGCCATCCGGCGCGATTTCGCAGCCCCAGGTGTTGCAGGCGCCGGACGCGACTTGTTCCAACGCCGAACCATCCGGGCGGAAGCGGTACAGCCCGGCAGTGATTTTACCAAACTTGCGTGATCCGTCGCCCGAGGTCAGATCGCCGGCGCTGTAACCGACACTGCCATAAATCCAGCCATCCGGTCCCCAACGCAGATTGCTGGTGACGGCGTGCGTGTCGCCCGTGCCCCAACCGGTGAACAACGTTTCCTTGCGATCGGCTTTTCCGTCGCCGTCCGTATCGCGAAGCCAATACGTGTCCGGCGCCTGGGAAACAATTACCCCATCCTTGTAGAACACGAGCGAGGTCGCCAGTTCCAGTCCTTCATAGAACACGGTTTTTTTATCTATCACTCCGTCACCATCGGTGTCTTCCAGCATGGAGATCCGGTCGTGCGCCGGGCGCGGTTCTTTGCCGCCGACGGGATACTCCTCCGGGTGACGCTCGCGCCAGGGAGCAATTTTCGCGTCGTTACGATTGATCGAGCGGCCATTGGGGTATTCAGGCGTTTCCACCACCCACATGCGCCCTTGCGGATCCCAGTCGAGCGACATGATTTTTTCCGCGAGGTTTTCATCAGCGACGAGGGAGAGCTGGAATTCCGGATGGAGTTGGAAAGTTTTCATCGCTTCCTGGGCTGGCAATGGTCCGCCGGGCGGATAGCGCAGGGCCGCGAGTTCGTCCGGTTGGCAGAACTCATCCACGTTGGCGTGGCGGCCGGCCCACGCGATGCCGCGCAATAGCACCACACGATACTGCGGCAGATTGAAGGAATCGTATTCGTGTCCCGGCAGACTGACGAAGGCGCGATACGGCGCGGCGGCTCCGGGCAGCTTTTTTTCGTACGTCCAGATTTGCGGGGCGATGACGTGGATGTTGTGAAAGCTGGTTGCCAGCACGCCGGCGTCGTCGGCGAAGTCCATGTCGTAATAGATTTCGTCCGTCCAGTCCCAGTTCGAGATGCCGCGGCTGATGGGGTGGTCGCGATCCACCCAGCAAACGTCCACATCGCCTTCGAGGTATTTGGTGGCTTTTTCCGGTGGAAAGTCGGGGGCGGGCCAGCGCCAGGCGCCGCCGATCGTTTGCTTGACCCAGGTGAAATCATCGCCGCCCACCACGCCCGCGTGGATCACCACCACGCCGCCGCCCCGCGCGAGAAAGGCCTCGAACGCCTCGCGATCGTCACCGATGATTTTCATGCCGGTATCGCAATGAATGATGAGCACGTCGGTTTGGGCCAGTTGTTCGGCGGAAGGAAATTCCATGGCGCCAGTGGCTTGAAGACCGCGTGCATTGAGCAATTGCGTCCACTCCTTGAGGAAGCGCGGATGATCGTGCTGATTCGGGCCATGGGTCTTGATGCCGCCGCGAATGAAAACGCGAAGCGGTTCGGCGCTGGCGGCGACGCCGAGACCGAGTAACACGAGGCAGGTTAAAGCCAGAAGTCTTGTTCTCATGGGCAAATAAAATTATTGGCAGGCGGGCAATCCGTGTTTCTGACGGAGCGAAGCCCAGGGTTTTTCAGAGGAAACATCCACAATGCCCGGTTCGGGCGCATTGGCCGGGGAGAGAATCGCGAGGAACACGAGCCGCTCGCGGAAAGGATTGTAGGTGCCGTGAACTTCACCTTTTGGCACCAACACCATTTCGCCCGGACCGAGAATCCGATGCTCCTGCCCAATCCATTGTTCGGCACGACCGGAAACGATGTAGATGATCTCCTCGCGGTGCGGATGCGTATGAAACGGGTGCGCCCGCCCGGCTTCCATGTTGGCGCGGACCAGCATCAATTCCTGATTCGGCACCACGTCGGAACGGCAGAGCCATTCTTCAAGAGTCCAGGGTGAAAGGACATCCACTTTTTCGGCGGCGGTCACGAAACGGCGGGAGTTGATATCAGACGGATTCATTTTCAAGAACAGGCGGTAGTTGCGATCTTCCTCGCCCTTTGGCAGAAGGGGCGGGAAAAAGCAGCGGGCGTTTTGGAGTAATTGGACATCGGCCCGGCAGGTTCAGTTTTTGGGTTTCTTCCCGAACGACTTCGCGGCGGGCGCTTTCAATTTTTTGAACTCGCGCGTCAGATGGGTGAGTGATGCTTCCACGCCCATCCGTTCCAACGAGCTGGCCCCGACGAACCCGACCGCGTCGGTATTTTTCAACACGTGATCGGCATCCGTCGGCGTGTTGATCGGGCCGCCGTGGGCGAGGAAGAAAATGTCCTTCCGCACCCGGCGCGCGGCATTGATGATTTCCTGGGTGCGCTTGAGGGCGAAATCCCAAGTGACTACTGCTCGCTTCACGCCAATGCTGCCGCCCACCGTGGTGCCCACGTGCGCAATGATGGCGTCCGCTCCGGCCCTCGCCATGGCGACCGCCTCCTCCGGTGTGGCCACATAGACGATGGAGAACAAATCCATCCGGCGCGCAAGGGCGACCATTTCAAATTCCTTTTGCACGCTCATGCCGGTTTCCTCAAGGACGCCGCGAAAATGGCCGTCCACAATGGTATGCGTGGGAAAATTATTTACACCGCTGAAGCCCATGTCCTTGACCTTGCCGAGCCAATGCCACATGCGGCGGCGCGGGTCGGTGGCGTGAACCCCGCAGATCACCGGCACCTCCTCGACCACGGGCAGCACTTCGTATTCGCCAATTTCCATGGCGATGGCGTTGGCGTCGCCGTAGGCCATCAAGCCGCAGGTGGAGCCGTGTCCCATCATGCGGAAGCGGCCAGAGTTGTAGATGATGATGAGATCCGCGCCGCCCTGCTCAATGAACTTGGCGCTGATGCCCGTGCCGGCACCGGCAGCGATGAGAGCATTTCCCTTTTTCAGCGTGGCGCGGAGGCGCTCGATGACTTCTTTGCGCGTGTAAGGATTCCCTTTACCGGTCCAAGGATTTGGCATAACACCGTCTGGTTTAGGGAACAATTCCGCCAACCGAAAGAAAAATCGGCGTCACCTTTTGCGGCCACGGTTCGCCGCAAGCAAAAGGGCGGCCCGGTACGGCCGCCCTGTGAGTTAAATCCAAACGTCTGATCAAGCCACTTCCTTGGCGTCATGGCCACTACCCGAAATATGCACCTGCTTGTATCCGCCCTTGGATTTGAAATACAGAATCAGCAGCAGGTAACACACAGCCATCGTGGCGGGCAGGGCCGCAGTGGTCTTGAGCGCGGTGCGACCTCCGTGCAGGTCGGCGTCATGCACTTGCGTTTCTTCCGCGCTGCGGGTGTCCGCGGATTTGTTGCGAATCGCGCCCACTTTGCTGCCATCCAATCCCTGGATTTGAGGGAAGAACAGGAAGCGGTTTTTGGTCTCGGATTTGTAAGCTTCATAAACGGCGGGGGCTTTTTGCCGCAAATCCTTGGAGGCGGCGTAGTCCTGATTGTAGCCGATGCCTGGGCCGCCGAGTAATCCAGCCGACAACATTCCGATACCGCCCATGGCACCGATGGTGATCGCCCCGCCTTTGGGGAAACGGTCCGAGACCACGCCGAGCATGGTCGGCCAGAGGAAGGTTTTGCCCACGCCATAAATAGTCGCTGCGATCACAATGAGCCAGCCGGTGGTGGCATTTCCCAGGAACGTCAGCCCGATGGCCCCGCAGGTGGCGCCGACAAACAGCAGGCCAAGTGGAGAGATCCGATGAACAATCGGCCCGGCGAAAAATCGCAGGATGAACATCAGGGTGGAGGTATAAACAAACAGCAACAGCCCTTGTTCCCGGCTGGCGAGAATGTTGCCGGTGATGTTGCTGATCCAACTGTCCGTCCCCAGTTCCACGTAGCCCAGCATGGCATGGATCACCAGGAGCAAGAGGAGCAGGGGCGCGGCAAATTCCTTCAGCATGTCGAAGAAATGGATGCCGTGCTCGCTGGCTTCGGATTTTGGGAATCGTTGTTTGAGACACATCAGGCCATAGAGCACCACGGGAATCATGAAGAGACTGATCTGGATTTCCCATTTGACCTTGCCGACCATGAAATAGGAAGCCAGTCCGCCCGCCACCAAGCCGCCGGGCCAGCCCGCGTGCAAGATGTTCAGGTAATGCGTCCGGTTCTTGGGGAACAAGGTGGCGACCAGCGGATTGACCACGGCTTCGGCTGTGCCATTGCCAATGGCAAACATGAACATGCCCCAGAACAGGCATTGGTAGGCGGCGTTCTTGGCTGCGGCGGGGTCGGCGGCGACCATCGAATTATAGATGGGGGTTGCCGCCAGGGTGACGATCGCTGAAAGAAAGTGCATGATGAACGCGAAGATCATCAGCTTGCCGTAGCCCACCTTGTCCGCGATCAACGCGCCCAGGAGGATGATGATGCCAAAGCCGGTCAAGCCACCGCCGGTGATGGCGCCCAGATCGCTTTGCGTGAATCCGAATTGGGTGCCCCAATCACTGAGGATGCCGCCACGGATGGAAAACCCGACCCCGGCTGCAAGGATGGCCATGAACCCCGCCCATAACAGACGGTTGGCGTTGGGTGTGACTCCTGCGGTACTGGCGGATGCGTTGCTCATAAGTGGTTGTTTTTATTCGTTGCTAGTTAATGAATGGGCGGCAATACACCTGTTGTCAGGGCGACTGTCAACGACTTTTTCCATGTCAACTCCGATGTTATGGGAGCAGAGCTGCATCAGAAACCCGCGCGCGTCGCACCAACAGCCTCCCCGTGACCGTCGGTGAAAACGTGAATTGCACGGTTCGCCATTTATACCAGCAATAGACCTGAAACTATCGCGTCGGCGCGGTCGTCGGTTTGCGCCACGTGAACCAACCACAGACCGCGAAAAGCAGGACGTTGAATGTGGCCAGGGTTTGCAGCACCACTTCCATGCGTCCGGGGAATTGTTTCAGCAGCAGCGGCAAAGCGATGGCGTAGCCCACGGCCACGGCTACCATCCACGGCACGACAGCAAAGCGTGAGCGCGCGAGCAGGTCATTCGCCATGACGTTGGCCAGCGCCAGCGGAATCATCGCCCCCGTGTACCACGGGAGCAACGCCACTGTGCCGGGCACGTCCTCGGGTTGATATACAATTTTTACCGCCACGGGGCCGAGCAGCCACAAACCGATGGCGCCGCCAATGGCCAGAATCGCCGTGCCCAACAGCACGATGCCGAAAAGATTCGTCTTTTCGGATTTGGCGCTGCTATGCACCAGTTTCGGAAACATCACCGCCGCGAGCGGCAAGACCAACCACAACAACGCGCGAGCCAATGTTCCCGCCGCCACGTATTGCTTCATCTCCGCGCCCGGAAAGAACGCCTTGGCGTACATCGTATCCGTGGTGAACATGAACTGACAAACGCCAAACCCCAGGATCAGCGGCCCGACCTGGCGCCAAAGGCTTTTGCCATCAAACGCCTCGCCGGGCAGCATCCACAATTCCCGCGAGCGCCACAGCGCAATGACCAGACCAATGCCCACGCCCAGGAAAACGCCCAATACCATGCTCGTAGCGCCACCGGCAAAAGCCAGAACCAGGACTGCGGCGATGACGATGCGTCCCAGGGCCGCGCCCACCGCCGACCAACCCATCCAGAGAAAATCCTGTTTGCCTTGCAGCACTCCCGTGTAAAGCGGCGCCAGCAAAGCCACCAACACGGCGAGCAACGTCACGATCAACGGCCAAACGCCGGGCAATTCCCAGGCGCGCTGAATTTGGCCGTGAAATGAAAGCACCACCACCGCGATCAACAACCAGACGCCGATAATTCCCGCGCTGGTGCGGCGAATGGTCGCGGCCAACTGGCGTTGCCGCCCCAAGGCCAGCGCGCTGGCGGTTTGTTGCGCAAACACCATCTGCAACGGGAGCGTCGGCAGAAAAGCCGTCACCATCAGCAACGTGCCAAAAATACTGTATTCCGAGGCGGAAATGCGTTTGTTGAGAAAATGCACCCCCAGCGCCAACCCGCCGCCGATGATATTGGCGAGCATCAGCCAACCGCTCTGGCGAAAAAAATTGCCCGACGAATCGGCGAACTGAGTTTTAGCGGGCACTGGTGCTTCGGAAGCCATGCGGCGGGGACAATACGTAAGCGGCGCGGTTCAAGGAAGCGATTTCAGAAAGCGCAACAGCTTCGCCCGACCTTGTTCAAGCTGCGCAACCGCGATCCATTCATCGGCGGTGTGCGCCTGCGCAATGTCGCCGGGACCAAACACCACGCTTGGAATACCGCCCCCGGCCAGCACGGCGGCATCACAAAAATAGTTCAACCCGATGGCCTGCTTCTGGCGGTTCAATCGCAGAAACTGCTGCACCAACGGGGTGTGCGGATCGGTCTCCAACGCGGGACAACGTTTTAATTTTACGTTGCCAGCCTTCGCGTCCAGACCGTGGGCCTTCAGAAATGCCGCCAGGTTTTGTCGCGTCCACGCTTCGGATTCACCCGGCAGCGTGCGACGATCCACGCCAATCCGGCAGAAATCAGGCACGATGTTGGGCTGCACCCCGCCGTGGATTGTTCCGATGTTGATCGTTCCGCTCCCCAACAGCCGATGACTTTTCTTCTTTAGTTGCGCTGCGTAGCGGTTCGCCAAAGCTTGCGTCACTTCCGCCATGGTCTGAATGGCGTTGACACCGTGCCAGGGGGTGGAGCCGTGCGCGGCGCGTCCACACGTTACCACTTCCAACCACACGCTGCCTTTGTGCGCGGTGGCCACCGCGAGCCGGGTCGGTTCACCCACGATGGCCAGATCCGCCCTAAATTTTTTGGCCGCCAGATAACGCGACCCGCTTTGTCCGCTTTCTTCATCCACCAACCCGACGAAAATGATTTCGGTTGCCTGCGGACGTTGTGCTGCCGCCGCCAGATCGAGTAAAGCTTGCAACATCACCGCCACTGAACCTTTGGTGTCACACGCGCCGCGACCCAAAATCCGTCCGTGACGCCGGACGGGTTTGAATTGCGTTTCACGGGCCACGTTCACCGTGTCCAAATGGGGAGCCAGCAAAACCCGCTGGCGAATTTTGCCGGTCGGACGCAAGCGTACCAGGACATTGGAACGCTGCGGAAGCACGCGTTGCCACGCAACGGCCAAGCCGGCCCGGCTGGCGCCATTGGCGATAAACTCAGCCACCTGTTTCTCTCCGGCATGCGGATGGGCCGTCGGTAAAAAGGCAGGGTTCACGCTGGGGATGGCAACCAGCTCGGCAAGCAGTCGGACCACTTTTGACATGATGCGCCCATGTTAAATCCCGGTGGGTGAAAGTCGAGACGTGAGCGCGTCCGGCGCTTTTGGCGGCGCCCTTCAGAATCTACATTCGACTTTCAGTGCGGCGACTGCTAAAGAAAGTGCGTGGCCGAACCCAGTGTATTGCTGCTTATTCCGGCGTACAACGAGGAAGCGCGCATCGAACCGGTGCTGCGCGAATTTGGTCGTTATTTCCGTGATCACTATCACGGCCCGTTTCAACTCTGCGTCGTACTCAATGGTTGCCGGGATAACACGCGCGGAGTGATCGAGACCGTGGCGCGGGATTTTGACTTCATCACGTTCCGCGATTTTCCCGATCCGATTGGCAAAGGAGGCGCGCTCATTGAAGGACTGAAGCTGGCGGGCACGGCCGAAGTGGTGGGTTATGTGGATGCCGATGGCGCTTCACCGCCCCAGGCGTTTCACGACCTGGTCCGGCGCATTGGCGAGGCGGACTGCATCATTGGTTCGCGTTGGCTGCCGGGCGCGGTGCTGCATCAGGCGCAACCCTGGCTGCGCCGCTTCACCAGCCGCTGTTTTCATATCGTCGTGCAAGCCCTCTTTTGGATGAACATCAAAGACACGCAATGCCCGTGCAAGGTGATGCGCCGCGATGCCATTGAGAAAATCCACTCGAACCTGCGCATCGCCGATCTGGCGTTTGATGTGAATTTAATCGTCGCGCTCAAGCGAGCAGGCTTTACCGTCAAAGAAGTGCCGACCGAATGGACCGATAAAATCGGATCAAAAGTCACCTCGTCGCTCTTGCGCACGTCGCTGACGATGTTTCTCTCCACCGTGCGGGTACGGCTGATTTACTCGCCGTTTTACAACTGGCTTGGCCCGCTCCAGCTTCGTCCCTTGGAAAAATGGTTGTATAAAAAATTACGCGCTCCGGTGCCGCGTCGGGGCGAAAAACCGTAACGAAACCTCACGCCGCCACCTGGGCGTCCGTTCGGCCGATGACTTTCGCCGCCGTTCTTTATCTGCGGCGGTTCACAGTAACACTCCCGCAATCGCCGCGTTCAGCAGCGTCGCCACGAAACCGACAAACAACGCGCGCAAGCCGAGTCGCGCCAGATCGGGCCGCCGCCCGGGGGCCATCGCGCCGATGCCGCCGAGTTGGATGCCCACGGACGCAAAGTTCGCGAAGCCGGTCAGCGCAAACGCCGCCAGCACGTACGAGCGCTCGTTCATAAAATCCGGCGTAGCCATCCAACCTTTCATCAGCAGAAAGGCAACGTGTTCGTTGGTGGCCAGTTTTGTCCCCAACAACGCACCGACCTTGGGCACATCAGCCACTTCCACTCCCATCAGAAAGGCCGCCGGAGAGAAAATCCAACCGAACAGCTTCGACAACGTCAGGCCGGGCACGATCTTTCCCAAGATGGCGTCGAACATGGCGACGAAGGCAATGAATACGATCAGCATCGCGGCCACGTTCAACGCGAGCTTCAGTCCGTCGGTGGTGCCGGCGGCCACGGCATCCACTCCATTCACATAAGGCGATTCTTCCTTTTCCCGCTGCACGATCCCGGCTGTCTCGGGCGCGCTGGTTTCCGGAAGAAATAATTTGGACAAGTACAAACTGCACGGGCAGGCCATGATGCAGGTGATCAGGACCGCCACCGGATCGGCACCGTAGCTGATATACACCACCATCATGGCGCCGGAGATGTGCGCAAAACCGCTGGCCATCAGGGCGAACAATTCGGAATTGGTCATGCGCGGCACATACGGCTTCACGATCAATGGCGCCTCGGTTTGTCCCATGAAGACGTTGGCCGAGACGGACAGGGTTTCGGCGCCGCTCGTGCCCATCAAATGCACCATCGCGTGCGCCATGAAACGGACGATGCGCTGTAAAATGCCGTAGTGGTAAAGCATCGTGAAAAACGCGGACACAAATAAGATCGGCGGCAACACCTTGAAGGCAAACATGAACATGAATTCCTTCCCTGGATTCAGCGCGATGTCGCCCGGTCGCGCCAGGTTGCCGAAAACAAACTCGCCGCCCTGATCGGAGAAATTGATGAAGCTGACGACCACCTCCTTGGCCAGTTCAAACAGGGTTTTGATGAACGGCACTTTCAAAACGAGCACGGCCAGCACCAATTGCAGCGCCACGCCCCAGCCAATCGTGGCCCAGCGCACCGCTCGCAGATTGGACGAAAACATGGCTACCAAACCGAAGAAACAAAAAATGCCGGCGAAGGCCTGGCCGCGTACCCCGATCCATTCCCGCAATAAATACGCGCCACTGCCCAGCAGCACAACGCCGGCGGCAATGAGCAACCGCCAGCGCAACGGAGTGGGTAAAGGTTGGTTCGTCATGTCGAGTGGCAACATTAGCGACTTGGATTTTCCGCGTCCAGACTGCGACTTCAATTCGTGACGGAAAACGCAGGTCGCCCGTATTATCGCGGTCGTGGCGATTTCGATTTTCGGTGCGATGACTGCCGGGGGGGTGGTGGCAAATAAAGTTCCGGGCGCAGAACTCCCACAAACGGCAGATTACGGTATTTCTCGGCGAAATCGAGTCCGTAGCCCACGACAAATTCATCCGGGATCGTGAAGCCGATATAATCCGCTTTGATCGGTTCAACGCGGCGCGACGGTTTATCGAGCAGGACACAGGTGCGGATGCGTTTCGGTCCGAGCGCCCCCAGTTTCTCCAAGACGCGCCGCAACGTGCGCCCGGTATCGAGAATGTCATCCACCAACAACACGTCACGCCCCCGGACATCCAGCCTCAGTTCTTTCGTGAAAACCAACTGCCCGGATTCCGTCCCCTTTCCGTAACTGGAGACGCCGATGAAATCGAGCCGCAACGGCTGCGAAAGGCGGCGCAACAAATCGCCGATGAACATCACGGTGCCGTTGAGCAACGAAATCACCATCAGATCGCTGCCCACGAAATCGCGTTCAATCTCCCGCGCCAACGCGGCAACGCGCCGCGCGATCATCTGATCCGTGAGCAGTACCCGGGCGATCTCCTTGCGCCAGCGGGCTGGCACCGGAACGCGGGCAGCGGGGAGGCGGATCGCTTTGTTCATGGCGCGATGGTAGAGATTCAAGCGTGGTTGCCGAGAAAATTTCGCGCGCCAAAATGAAATCACTGCTATGCCCGAAAATTCATACCGACATCACACTCGACTCGTTCAGATATATTTTGAGTGGTGCTCGGGCTTTTATTGCTTGGCAGGCCGCGCGTGAATGCGGAGTTTGTTATCCGTCAACAACACGAACGCGCCGGCCCAATTTTCCACTTCATTCGCGGCGAAGACATCGGCAACCTTTGCCAGCAACGCCTTTCGCCCCGGCTCACGCATTCGGATCAGCATCAAACCATGATGCGTTCCGGGAGCGAACCGTCGAATGTCCGAAAAATCCAGATCCTGCGTGATGAAAAAATCTTTCGCTCTGCTGCGCCGCCTGCCAGACGGTCGGGTCTGGTTTCCCGGCGAGCCGCTTCCAGCCGCACATTGTCCGCTTGATGCCCCAACTCCGTCAGCCGCGCCAAAAGCGATTCAGGCAGGTTCTCGTCCAGCTTGATTTTCATGCGGCCACGGGAAGCGGCGGCACGGGCAAATCCTCCACCGACGACATGGCGGCGAAAGCGATCACCGCGCGCATGGCCTCGGTGGAAACGGTCGGGTAATCGGCGCGAATCTCTTCCACCGCCGCGCCTTCCGCGAGGCTGGCCAACAAAGTCCGCACCGTGACGCGCGTGCCTTTGATGACCAGTTCCCCGCCGCAAATTTCCTTGCGACGCTCGAAGAATGATTGGTAGTCAAAATTCATCGCAGCTTAAATTAGTGTTTTTGCGCGCGGATCGCAACGAATGTTCAGATGTGTTTGGAATCCTGCGCGTCTTTGACGCGATAGCCGGTTTCCTGACGTTTGAAATTCACCTGGTTTTTTTTGCAATAAGCGGCAAACACGTCGTCCGCGCTCATGCCGAGCACCTGCGCCATGCTGATGAGAAAATGGAACAGGTCCACCACCTCGACGCGCGCGTTTTGCTCGTCAAATTGCTGATAGTTGGCCCACCATTTCCACGGCACGCTGTCCACCAGCTCGGCAATCTCCTGGGTCATGGCGCGAGAATAGTTCAGCAGCCATTTCGTCTTTTCGGCCTCGGACATGTTTTCGGTTACGACGCCAATGCGTTGGTTCAAGGCATCTTGCATCCGCCACAACTCCCGCAATTGATCCGGTTGTTCCATGCGGCAAGGATTCGACCTCGCTACGGCGGATGCAAGCTGGAAAACCGAACTGGCGCGGCATATCCCATCCGTCGGCCGGATCACAGCCCCGCTCAACTCGTGGTCAGGAAATCATCAAACCACGGCTCGGGCGCGCAGCAAAATTCCCAGGCTCGTTCCCGCCATCGAAACCGGACGCGCGCGGCGTGCAGAGCCTGATTTGGCAAAATCAGACGCGCGCGTTGCTCGGAAGTGAGCCGTCGCTCCACCAGCGCCAGGTAGAGTGATTCGTCGCCACCATACAATTTATCGCCAACGATCGGATGTCCGAGGTGAGCCAAATGAATGCGGATTTGGTGCTTGCGCCCCGTGCGTGGAACGATTCGCAATAAACTAAACGGCTGGTCCACCGGTCTGGTGAATTGGCGCAGCACTTCAAATTCAGTTTGTGCGGGCGCGCCATCGGGTCTGACGCCATCTTTGATCGCCACCGCGCTCTGCGCGTCTTTTCCCAGGGGCGCGTCAATCACGCCGCTGGTGATGGCGGGATGCCCATGCACAATGGCCAGATACTCTTTCTGGACCGCCCGTGTTTCCCATAGTTTCCCCAATTCGCCCGCCGGGCCCGCAGTTTTGGCCGCCACCGTTACGCCACTGGTCTCGCGATCCAAGCGGTTCACCAAATGCGGCTTGGCATTCGCGCCAAGATACAATCGCACGCGGCTGATCAAACTGGAATAAACATCGCCCTTCGTGGGATGGCAAACGAGATCCGCAGGTTTGTTGATAATCAACAAATCCGCGTCCTCATATAAAATATCGAAAAGCTTGTCCAAGTTTCGCCGGGAATTATCATTGGGTGGCTTGAAAGAAAAGTGGAGTAGAATTCTGCCGGTGCTGTTGATGTTGGTGTTCGCGCTTTCGCGCATTCCCGGAGTTTTGCCGAAAAACTTCAGTGTGGCCTATGCCTTGATGTTTTGCGCGGGCGTCTTTTTTGTGGGGCGTTTTTCCTGGTGGCTGCTGTGGGGCACCGTACTCATCAGTGATCTGGCCTTGAACGCGTATTATTGGCTGGCTCTCGGTTATGATGTCTGGAAACCGGCCAGCCTTTCGCATCTTCTGTTCAACTACGCCGCCTACGGAGCGATCATTCTGTTGGGAAAGCGCTTCAAACCCACCGCGTCGTTCATGGCCCTGTTGGGCGGCGGAATTTTGGGGGCCATGTTGTTTTATCTCATCACCAACACGGCTTCCTGGTTGCTCAATCCTTTCCACAATCCGGAATACAGCAAAACTTTGATGGGCTGGATCATCGCGCTGACCAAGGGCACGGGCGGCTGGCCGCAGACCTGGGAATTCTTCCGCAACACCTTGTTGAGCGGCGGACTCTTCACCGCGCTCTTTGTCGCCGCCGCCAAGCTGACCGCCCCGGCGGAATCGCCGGCGGACAAAGTTGCCGGAGCGCGCGAGCCGGAGGAATCCGGTGAAGCCGAGCCGGAGGCCAAACCCGAGGAAGTCAAAGCGTAATTGCTGGCGCGAACCGATTCCTTCATACTCCCCGGCATCCGCAACATTGACGCGCATGAAGATTGGTCTGATTTCTGATACGCACGATTTTTTTGAGCCGCGCCTCGAACAAATTTTCCAAGGCGTGGATCACATTCTGCACGCCGGGGACGTTGGCTCGGACTGGATCCTCACCCAACTCGAAAGCCTCGCGCCCACCACCGCCGTGTTGGGTAATACCGACGTGGGTTTGTCCCTGCCCCTCACCCAGGTCAAAACGCTGGGAACGATGAAAGCGCTCCTCCACCACATCGTGACGCCTTACGCTCCGGCCAGTGAACTCGAGGCGCGGATCAAACGGGAGAAGCCGCAACTCGTTTTGTTCGGCCATACGCACCAGAAATTTCAGCAATACCTCGAGGAAACGCTGTTTCTCAATCCCGGTTACGCTGGCAAACCGAAATACGGCGCGGAACGCAGCGTGGCGTTGTTGGAAATCCAAGGCGAGCAACTCGCGGTCAATTTCGTCAAACTGCCGGATCGTCGGTGAACACAGTTCCTCACTTCAAAGGTTGGACCAAACCTGGTCCGGTTCCACCGGGCTTTAATGCCGGCGTGAAACTGGAGGCGCACGAAACCCTGGACGCCATCAGCGGTCACTTTCGCTTGTTCCAATTGCGCGAGGGGCACCGCTTCTCCACGGATGATTTGCTCGCGGCCTGGTATGGCACCAGTTGGTGCCCCACCGCACGCACCGCGCTGGACCTGGGCAGCGGCATCGGCACGGTGGGGATGATTTGCGCGTGGCGGCTGCCCGGCGCGCGTTTCGTTACGATTGAAGCGCAAAGCGAAAGCGTCGCGCTCGCGAAAAAATCCGCGCGTTACAACGGATTGACGGATCGCTATGAAATCCGACACGGCGATTTTCGCGAGCTGAACATGCTTTCGCCTGACGAAAAATTCGATCTCATCACTGCCAGCCCACCGTATTTCTCCGTTGGCGCAGGAGTGGAAAGCGAGCATCCACAAAAGCTGGCCTGTCGCTTCGAGTTGCGCGGCACGATCGCTGATTATTGTGCCATCGCCGCTCGGCAGCTCGCGTCCGGCGGTTTTCTGGCCTGCGTCTTTCCGGCTGAACCATCGCAACGGGCTCGCGCGGAAGCCGGCGCCCAGGCGGCGGGATTGGTCATCGTGCGCCGGCGTCCGGTCATCTTTCGCGAAACCGAGTCGCCGATGATCGAGTTGCTGGGCTTGATGCGCGGTTCGGATTTGCCCGAATGGTTTCGCGGTCAGACGTGGATGGAGCCGGAATTGATCATCCGCACGTGCGGCGGCGAAATCCATCCGGAGTATTCAGCGGTGAAGCTGGCGCTCGGCTTTCCGCCGTGAGGTTTTTCGGAAATCGGTTTGCCTGTCGAAATAACAAACTCAATAATGGGCGCATGAAGAGCATCTTGTGCCGCAGCATTCTTTTTTTCGGCGCCGGTCTGTTGGTGGCTGGCAGCTCCCTGCAAGCGGAACTTCCCCGCGTCGCTTTGGAAACTGTTTTCCCCGCATTGAAACTGGATCGCCCGGTTTGGATGACCGAAGTGCCGGATGGTTCGGGGCGCGTGGTCATTGTGGAACAACGCGGTAAGGCAACGATCCTGCCCAAGACCGGCACCGGCGCGGAGGCGACGGAATTTCTCAACATTGAAAACCGCAAACCGCATGTGGACAACGAAGAAGGTTTCCTCAGCCTCGCTTTTCATCCGCAGTTCAAATCCAACGGACTGCTTTACATTTATTACAATCAACAGAATCCCCGACGCAGCGTGATCAGTGAGTTGAAAATTTCAACCACCGATCCCCGTAAAGCCGACCTGTCCTCCGAGCGCATTTTGATGACGGTGCCCCAACCCTACGGCAACCACAAAGGCGGACAAGTCAGCTTTGGTCCCGACGGCTATCTTTACATTGGTCTGGGCGATGGTGGGGCGGCCAATGATCCTCACGGCAACGGACAAAATACCGCCGTGCTGCTGGGCAAGCTTCTGCGCATAGACGTGAACCGCCGCACGACCGTCCCGAAACGCTGGGGACGCAACGACACCAAATTGGAATACGGGATTCCGGCGGACAACCCGCTCGTCGGTGAATCGGATCGTTACGGCGTCCGCCAGGAAATTTACGCCTACGGCCTGCGGAACCCATGGCGTTACAGTTGGGATCGCGAGACCGGCGACCTCTGGGTCGGCGACGTGGGGCAGAACGAGTGGGAGGAAATTGATCTCGTCGTCAAAGGCGGCAACTACGGCTGGGCCGTGCGCGAAGGATTTCATCACTTCAAACCCGGTCCGAAGGGCGCGCAATATCTTGATCCCGTCATTGACTATCCGCACAATGCTAATTTGAAAAGCCAGGCGAAATTCCCCGATCATAGTCCCGGCCTGAGCGTGACCGGTGGCTATGTGTATCGCGGCCAAAAATATCCCTCGTTGCGCGGCGTTTACGTGTACGCCGATTTCAATCTCGGTACAATTTGGGGGCTGCGCCATGCCAACGGAAAGGTAACGGAATCCGGCACGTTGCTGGATCAACCCAAGAACGTCGCCAGTTTTGCCGAGACGGAGGACGGCGAAATTTATGTGCTTTGTTTTGACGACAAAATTTTTCACCTGACCGTACCCGGCAACTGACTTGTTCCCGCGCGCGAGTGGAACCGCATTGGGTTCAATTGTTAGGCGCGCGAACCGGTTGAAATCACAATTAGTCAACAAACCATGCACCCCCGGAACCTCCTCGCCGCATGGCTGCTCGCCGTCTTTCTGACGGTCCCGAGCTCCGCCCAACTCAGCGACGGAATTGAGCCTGCCGCCGCGGAGCCGGCAGCCACGTTCGATCCCGTGGCGTTTTTTAAGCGCCACATTTTTCCCTACGAACCCATTTACTTCATCGCCGGGCACAAGGATCCGAACGCCAAGTTTCAATTCGGATTTCGCTACCAGATTTCCGATTCAAATCAGCAATGGCTCAATGGATTCAACTTCGCCTATACCCAGACTTCGCTCTGGGATTTGAGCGCTCCCTCCGCACCGTTCTTTGATTCCAGTTACAAACCGGAGTTGCTTTATATCTACGAGGGAATTCTCGGCGGCGGAGCAACCAACTGGTATCGCCTGGACTTGCAAGTTGGCGCTCAACACGAGTCCAACGGCAAAGACGGTGCGAACTCACGCAGTCTGAACATCGCTTACTTTCGCCCGACGTTGACGCTCGGTTATCTCGCTGGTCTGCACCTCACCGTGCAACCGCGCGCGTGGGGTTATTTGGGCGGTTTGGACGACAACCCCGATTTGGACGAATATCGCGGTTACGTTGATCTGCGCGTCATGCTCACTTACAAAGACCTCCAGCTTTCGGCCATCGGCCGGATGGGACACCGAGGCAATCATCCCAGCGGCCAATTCGATCTGACTTATCGCCTCCCGGGGACCGCCGTCTATTTCGAGACCCAATACTTCACCGGGTACGGCGAAAGCCTGTTGCTTTACAATCGTCGCTCGGACGTCGTTCGCTTCGGCTTTGCGCTGTACCGCTGAGACGGACTCCGCCCCGATACCACCCAATACAAATTTACCGATGCCTTCGACTGCGGCATTTTGATTAAAGATTTGAAACTGGGCGGCGCCCAAGTTGTTGAAAGGCGGCGCCAAGCCCAAACCCGCCCGTCTGGAGGTCGGCGACCACGAAATTTCCTGCAAAGTGGATAATATCGCCATTGGCCTTAAAGCATGCTTCGTGAGGAAAGCGTGATTCGATTCGAAACTGACCTGTATTGCTGATCGGTCTCCGCGCCCCCACCGCTCAAGTCATCCCGAGCGACCGACGCAACAATCGGATCAGCTTTGGAGCAGTCGGGCCGAAGAACCGGAAGCCAACGGTTCCATTTCCGCTTTGCGCCCGCACCGTTTTGTCGCTTTAATTTGTTCACATGAAAATTGTCTTAGCGTATTCGGGCGGCCTCGACACCTCGGTGCTGCTCTCGTGGATCAAGGAAAAATATAATGCGGAAATGATCGCCTTCTGCGCCAACATCGGCCAGGAAGACGAACTGCGCGGACTCGTCACCAAAGCCCAAAAAACCGGCGCGTCGAAAATCTACGTGGACGATCTCCAGGAGGAATTTGCGCGCGACTTCATTTTTCCCATGATTCGCGCTGGCGCCATTTACGAAGGCCAATACTTTCTCGGCACCAGCATCGCCCGACCGCTCATCGCCAAACGCATGGTCGAAATTGCGCGCCAGGAAAAAGCGCAGGCCCTCGCGCATGGCGCCACGGGTAAAGGCAACGACCAGGTCCGCTTTGAACTGACCGCCGCCGCGCTGGCGCCGGACCTGGAAATCATCGCTCCCTGGCGGGACGAACGCTATCGCCGCGAATTTCCCGGTCGCGCCGAAATGATTGCGTATTGCGCAAAGAAAAAAATCCCGGTGCAGGCCAGCGCCAAAAAACCGTTCTCCTCCGATCGCAACCTGCTGCACATCTCCTACGAAGCGGGGGTCCTGGAAGATCCGTGGCTTGATGCCAGTGCGCCCCAATACCGCGGTTGGTTCACCACGCTTTCCGTTTTTCCCGAAGACGCGCCCAACCGGCCGGAATTCGTCACGCTGGATTTTGTGAGGGGCGATTGCGTGGCTGTGAACGGCAAAAAACTTTCACCGCTCGGCGTGATGAAAGTGCTCAACAAAATTGGCGGCAAACACGGCGTGGGCCGCGTGGACATGGTGGAGAACCGCTTCGTCGGCATGAAAAGTCGCGGCGTGTACGAAACCCCTGGCGGCGCCATCCTGCTGTTCGCCCATCGGCAGATGGAATCGCTCACGATGGACCGCGAGGTCATGCACCAGCGCGACGCGCTCATCCCGAAATATGCCGAACTGGTTTACAACGGGTTCTGGTTCGCACCGGAACGCGAAGCGCTCCAGGCTTACGTCGAAGCGTCCCAACGCAATGTGACCGGTACCGTGCGCGTGAAACTCTACAAAGGCAACATCATGGTCGCCGGTCGCAAGAGCCCCGTCAGCCTCTACAATCCACACATCGCCACCATGGAAGCCGACCCGACAAAGGCATACAATCAGGATGATGCGACGGGCTTCATCCGGTTGAACGGTTTACGACTCAAAGTGGCTGCGAAGGTTCACGCGAAGCGAAAGCGTTAACCAGTTGGCGTGTGCGCTCCACGGCCTGACGTCCGAAGAAATCCAAATCGTGGAAGGTTCATCGGAATGAAACCGCTCAATCTGGAATTGTTGCATAAGGCAATTCGCGGCGGGCGCGTGGAATGGCAAAAGCATGTGCTGCAAAAGCTGGCTGACGTGGCCTGACGCAGAACGCCATGCTTCAGGACCGACGCATCTAAATTGGGACGCCGAGTAAGCGGCGGGGGTAGTCGTGATCCCAACTGGCGTGAGTGGTTGGCCCCGGCCCTTACGTTGCTTGGTGGCCTCGCGTTTCAGAAGGCTCAAGGCCAGTCGGCGCAATGCGGCCAGGTTCTCAGCGGCGTAACCGGTGCGGCCCCGGCTGTCGTCTTCGCTGATCTGCACAGCCAACACCCATTGTTGGCTGTGCTCCACCGCCCCATGCCCGCGCACTGCCCGCGCCAACGTCGTCACGTCCAGCTTAACAGAATTGCAACCTTGCTTGGCGCGGATGACGGAGCACAATCTACTCTTGCTATGGATTTGTCACAATGGGAGGCGGTGGATCGTTACGTCATCAGCCAATTGGTTGCTTCAGATGCGACGCTCGAAAAGGTGGTCGCCGCCCGCGAAGCCGCCGATCTGCCGGCCATCGGAGTTTCCGCGACGCAAGGCAAACTGTTGCAGTTGCTGGCCCAATCGCATCAAGCGCGCCGCATTTTGGAAATCGGCACGCTGGCCGGTTACAGCACCATCTGGCTGGCGCGCGCGCTGCCCGCCGATGGCAAACTAATCACCCTCGAGTTTGAACCCAAACATGCGGAAGTGGCGCAGGCCAACTTTAGCGCCGCCGGACTGGCCGATCGCATCCAACTCCGTTTAGGTGCCGCGCTGGACACGCTGCCTCAGTTGTTGGCCGAAGGCTGCGGGCCGTTCGATTTTATCTTCATTGATGCGGACAAGGAAAATTATCCGGCGTATTGGGAGTGGTCGTTGAAGCTGTCCCGGCCCGGCACCTTGATTGTGGCCGACAACGTCGTCCGCAATGGAGCGTTGGCCGATCCCCACAGCCCGGACGCGCGCGTGCAAGCGATGCGCCGCATGCACGAGATGATGGGAGCGGATGCGCGCGTCAGCGCCACCACCATCCAAACTGTTGGCAGCAAAGGCTACGACGGTTTCACCTTCGCCCTCGTCCTGAATGTCCAGCGATGAACGAAGCCCAAGCTCTGATCGCTGCCGCGCGGGCGTTGTCGGCGCGCGTGGACCACATGCGTTTCAAACGTCCAGTCACGCATGTTTACAATCCGCTCGATTACGCCTGGATCGCTCACGCGGAATATCTGCGCCGGTTCGCTTCCGGGCCCAAGCGCGTGGTGTTCCTCGGCATGAACCCCGGACCATTCGGCATGACTCAGGTTGGGGTGCCGTTCGGTGAAGTCGGCATGGTGCGTGACTGGCTGGGCATCGAGGCGCCAGTCGGCAAACCCCGACACGAGCATCCCAAGCGCCCGATTCTCGGGTTCGCCTGCCGCCGCTCCGAAGTCAGCGGCCGCCGCCTGTGGGGCTTGTTCGCCGACCGTTTCAGAAGCCCGGAAAAATTCTTCACCAATCATCTGGTCGTTAATTATTGCCCGTTGACGTTTCTCACCGAAACGGGCGCTAATCTGACGCCAGACAAACTATCCCGCCCCGAGCAGAAAAAATTGTTTGCGGTTTGCGACAAACACCTGCGCCAAGTTTTGGCGGTTCTGGAGCCGGAATGGTTGGTGGGCATTGGCGGCTTCGCGCGCAATCGCGGCGCCGCGCTGAGCGACGAATTTCATTTGAAGCTCGGGCAGATTCTTCATCCCAGCCCCGCCAATCCGCTGGCCAATCGCGGCTGGGCGCAAGTCGTCACGAATCAATTGATCGAAATGGGCGTGTGGAAAAAATAATCTCCGCGCGCACCGCTGATCTGAAATCCGCTGTTCCTTTTCCAGTCAAACAGGATAACCGGTTATGCAATACGGCATCATGTGTTGACCTTCTATTTGCAATAGCGATCAGACTTTTGGCCGAAGTCAGCGTCCTCCCGCCGCTTTGTGCTTGTCGAAACAGCGTGAATTACACGGCGCGTTTGGCCGGCGATGGATTCATTGCTTCCAATTCCTCCCAACGCTGATAAAGCGCCGCCACTGTTTCCCGGGCCATCGCCAAATTCGCTTTCAACTGGTTCGTCTGCGGCGCGTGGGTGCGATGAAAATCAGGCGCGGCAAACAAGCCTTCGATGCGCGTAACTTCTTCCTCGGCGGCGAGAATCCGCGCTTCCATGCCTTCCAGTTCGCGCTGTTCCTTAAAGGATAATTTGCGAGGTTTGGTTTTTACTTCCGTCGCGGCGGCAGCGGGGGTGGCGGGTTGGGACGAACGCGCGTCCGCCGCGACCAGTCGCGCAGCGGTCGCCGCCGCGCGCTGTTTCTTCTCCAGATAATAATCGTAATCGCCCACGCTATGATGAATCCGGCCATCGCCTTCGAACGCGAGGATGTTCGTGCAGACGCGATTCAAAAAATATCGGTCGTGACTCACCACGCACACCACGCCCGGAAACGCCAGCAACGCTTCCTCCAACACGCGCAGCGTTGGCAGGTCCAGATCGTTCGTCGGCTCGTCGAGAATGAGAAAATTACCGCCTGCCTTGAGGATTTTCGCCAGCAATAATCGGCTCCGCTCGCCGCCGCTGAGCTTGCGCACCGACGTGGTGATCCGGTCGTCCGCAAACAGAAAGCGCTTCAAATAACTGCGCACGGAAAGTCGCGCCGCACCCCACAACACAAACTCGGTGCCGTCCGACGCCTCTTCCAGTACCGTACGATCGTCGTTTAATTGCTGACGCGATTGGTCCACATAATTAAACTTGGTCAGCGGCCCAGTTTTGACTGTGCCTTCGGTTGGTACAAGTTGGCCCAGAATGATTTTCAACAGCGTGGTTTTGCCCAAACCATTTCGTCCGCAAACTCCGATGCGCTGGCCATTCTCAAAATTGAAACTGAAGCCGGAGAACAAACGGTGTCCGCCCCAGACCATGCCCAACTGAGTCAGTTCCACCGTGCGATTGCCCAACTGCGGCGGAGGCGGAATGACCAGTTCCATGGCGGTGTCAATCGCGGGCCCCGCTTTCGCCGCTTCCGCGTAATAACGTTCGAAGCGGTTTTTTTGTTTGGTGCGTTGCGCGCGCGGACCGGTCCGCACCCAGGCCAGTTCCTTTTTCAGAAACATCTGGCGTTTGTGCTCCACCACCGCCTGCGCCTCCTCCCGTTCGGCTTTGGCCAGCAGGTAATCCGTGTAGTTGCCCGCGTGGGCCCAGAACTTCCCGTCGTCCAGCTCCACCATGCGCGTGACCACCCGATCCAGAAAATAGCGGTCGTGCGTGACCACGAGGAACGTGCCGCCGAAATTTTCCAGAAACTCCGCCACCCATTCGATGGCTTCCGGATCGAGGTGGTTGGTCGGCTCATCAAGAATTAAAAACTCGGGACGCGACACGATGGCG
This sequence comes from Verrucomicrobiota bacterium, assembly GCA_039806955.1. GTDB lineage: Bacteria > Verrucomicrobiota > Verrucomicrobiia > Limisphaerales > JADLHS01 > JADLHS01. The sequence goes on from JBDHQI010000021.1 coordinate 26,640, forward strand.
CGCGCCAGGGCCACCCGCCGCTTTTCGCCTCCAGAGAGACGATCAATCCCGCGCGTTCCCTCGGGACAGTTCAATCGGGAGAGCGCGGTTTCGATCCGCTGATCAATCGTCCAACCTTCGAGCGTTTGGATGCGATGCTCCAGTTCTTCATGGCGCGGCGAATTCGCTGGGAGCGCTTCAAACTCCGCGATAAGCTCCAGCGTTTGGCGCGCCCCGGCCCGCACGTTGCCGCGCACGTCCAGCGTGGGATCGAGTTGAAAATCCTGCGGCAGATAACTCGTGAATAAATCGTGACGCCGCGTGACCGTGCCGGAATCCGGCGTGAGCAATCCGGCCAGCACCTTGAGAAACGTGGTCTTGCCGCAGCCATTGCGCCCCACCAAACCAATCCGTTCCCCCGCTTCAACGGTGAAGGTCGCGGCATCCAGCAAGGTCTGGACGCCGTAACGCACGGTCACTTCGGTGGCATTAAGCAAGGTGGACATTTTATTTCAACTGCGAATGAAACCGGGAGACAAAATCTCCGTCGCCTTGAAATGTTTCCGCGCGAACGTGCTCTGGCCCGAGCCGGAAAACTCCGACGATTGCCAATTTCATTTATTGATTGTCAACATTGTTCCAAATTCTATCTGTAGGGCCAAACGCCCGAAAGAAAATAGCCCGGGGCAAAGCGAGCGACGCCCCGGGTTTACCATCCACAAAATTTCCAAGCTCTGAAAGGGCGGCAGAAAAGCGTTGGAGTTTCAACGAATGGTTTCCGACGCGCACATTCCGAGATCAACCCAGCACCGTGCTTTGTCTGGCAAACAGGTGCTTCTTCGCGCGTCATCTTTCGCCCCTTCAGGGCTTGGGTTCATTTTGTCCGTTGACCCAGGGCGATGCTCGTTTCATTACGCTTGCCCTGGGCTATTCATCTTTCGGGCTTCCCGCCCTTTCCCTTTAGTTGGCGTGGCGCTGGCAGTGGATCACCGTTTTTTCAAACACTCCCATCTGCGTCGGCAGCTTAACGCTTGATGAAGTTTGATGAAAGTCCAGTCTCGCCAGGCTGGAGCGGACGGTTTAGAGTGGTTGCATTATGAAAACTCCGGCGCGTTTCTTGTCTCTGGTCGGTCTGCTGGCGTGGGTGATTTGCTCACACGGAGCGGATGATTTGACCAAGATCACCACCGTCGATTTGAACGGCCCCTGGCAGGTGGTTGAAGCGGGCGGCACCAACTGGTTGCCCGCCAAAGTACCGGGCTGCATTCACACCGATCTGCTCGCGGCCCAGCGCATCCCCGATCCGTTTTTCCGCGAGAACGAAAAATTGGTCCAATGGGTGGGGGAAACCAACTGGATCTATCGTCGCACATTTCTTGCGCCGCCGGAGTTGTTGCGGCACCGACGGATTCTGCTGCGGTGCGATGGTTTGGACACGCTGGCCACTGTGCGCTTGAATGGCAAGGAATTAGGCCGGACGGACAACATGTTTCGCACCTGGGAATTTGACGTCAAAGAAGCGCTGGCCGCCGGCGTTAACATCATCGAGGTGGCGTTTGATTCGCCCCTGCCGGTCATGCGCGAACGCAACGCCGAACGGCCGATGTATGAATGGATCGGATCGCACGAACCGTCGGGTCGCGCCTGGGTGCGCAAGGAGCCGTGCAACTTTGGTTGGGATTGGGGTCCCGTGCTGATCACGTGCGGCATCTGGCGCGACATCCAACTGGTGGCGTTTGATGAGGCGCGCTTTACCGACATATCCATCCAGCAGGACCACGCCGTGAAGGATCAGGTCGCGCTGACGGTGCAGGTGGAAGCGGAAACGGTCAGTCAAGAACCGCTGACGGCGATCATTGCCGTGCAGTATGGCGACAAGACGCTGGATCGGACTTTTATTCCGCTGACGCAAGGCAAGGGTGCCGGCGCGCTGGTGATCAAACAGCCGCAACTTTGGTGGCCGGTCGGCTTGGGTGGCCAACCGTTATATGACGTGCATGTGGGCTTGATGAATCTGGACACCGACCTGTTGGATTACACCGTCAAACGCATCGGCCTGCGCACTGTGAAATTATTGCCGCCGGATCGCAACCAATCACTGCGCCTGGCGGTGAACGGCGTGACCGTTTTTGCCAAGGGCGCGAATTGGATTCCCGCGGATCCGTTTCCCAATCGCGTCACCACGGAACAATTGCAGCGCTACGTTAACGACGCGGTGGCGGCGAACATGAATCTGCTGCGTTTCTGGGGCGGCGGTTATTACGAGGAACCCGCGTTGTTCGAGGCGTGTGATGCCGCGGGCATTCTGGTCTGGCTGGATTTCAAATTCGCCTGCTCCAGTTACCCGGCCTTTGACCCCACGTTCATGGACAACGTGCGCCAGGAAGTGTGCGATAACGTCAAGCGCCTGCGCCATCATCCGAGTATCGCGGTCTGGTGCGGCAACAATGAAATCTCGCTCATGACCAAGGCGGAATGGTCCACCAACAGCATGGGTAAGGCGGATTACGACAAGCTGTTCAGCGACCTGATCGGGGGCGAGGTCCGGCGCTTGGCGCCGCAGGCCGTTTATGTGCCCGGCAGCCCCGAGGTGGGCGACATCCATTCGTGGGGCGTCTGGCACGGAGATAAACCGTTTGAGAGTTTTCGCGAACTGAACGGGTTCATGAGCGAATTCGGCTTCCAATCCTTCCCCGAACCGTCCACGGTGGCGACCTACACCCTGCCGCAGGACCGCGCGTCATTGCTTACACCGGTGATGCAGTGGCATCAACGCTCCTCCGGCAACGGCAATCAAAAAATCCAGGACACCACGGCGCGTTACTTTCACGAACCGAAGGATTTTGAAAGCGCCTTGTGGTTGAGCCAGATTCTGCAGGGGTACGGAATCAAAATGGGCGCCGAGTTCTGGCGTCAAAACCAGCCCGCCTCCATGGGTTGCGTGTTCTGGCAATACAATGATTGCTGGCCGGTTACCAGTTGGTCCGCAGTGGATTACTACGGCAACTGGAAGGCGCTGCAATACTTCGCGCGGCACTTTTACGCACCGGTGCTCGTATCTGGTTTGGAAAATCCCACCAACAATTCCGTGGCCATTTACGCCACCAGCGATTTGCGGGAGGAAAAACCAGCCACCGTCAGTTGGGAAGTCACCACGGCTGACGGCACCTCATTGCAACGCGAGAACCGCCGGGTGACGCTCGGCGCACAAGCGAGTCAGTTGGTCACCAAACTTGACCTGCAAGCGCTGGCAAAAAAGCATGGCGCTGAAAATCTGATGGTTTGGTTGAAATTGGAGACACCCGGTCAACCAGCCTCAGAAAACCTGGTGACGCTGGCGCGGCCCAAGGAACTGCCGCTGGTGGACCCGTGGTTGCAAACGGACATCAAGGCTTCCGGCAAACAATTCGTGGTGCGCCTGGACGCGCGGCATCCCGCGTTGTGGACGTGGCTCGAGCTGAAAGGCAGCCGTGCGCGGTATTCGGACAATTTCGTACACGTGCGCGCGGGAGCGCCGGTGGAGATCGTGGTCACACCCGATCAGCCCATGACGCCGGAACAGTTCCGGGACGCCTTGTACGTTCACAACCTGTTTGACACGTACAACAACTGAGTCGCGCGATCACCACGCGTGGCCGCTCCGGGCCGGCCACTACTCGCGCGCCGTTTGCACGGGCAGGGCGGAAAGGGGCACGCCCGGATTGGTTTCGCCAAAATACTGGGACGACCATGCGTTGCTGAACAGGACGACGGGGTTCTGCCCCATGTCGTAGGCGATCCGTGCGCCGGTCGGCAGCACCAGGGCATCCAGAGCAGTCTCGCTGATCGCGGGCGGCAACCAACGCACCACGGTCCAGGGGGCGGGCTCCACGCGCGACGCCGCACCGTACTCGCTCTCGAGCCGGTACTGCACCACCTCGAATTGCAGCGGGCCGACGGCGGCAAGCAGCGGGGTTTTCACCGGAGCATGGCGCAGCGACAACACCTGAATCACGCCCTCTTGCAGCAGCTGATCGAGGCCCTGCCGGAATTGTTTGAACTTGGCCGTGTTCGGATTGTGCAGGTAGCTGAACGCCTCCGGAGTGAAGCGCGGAATTTCCTTATAGACGATGGTCGGATCCGTCGTGAGGGTGTCGCCGATGCCGAAAGCGTCGTGGCCGACCAGACCAATGATGTCGCCGGGATACGCTTCGTTAAGCGTTTCGCGGTCGTTGCCAAACACCTTGTGCGAACTGGAGAGCCGCACCTTCTTTTCACTCCGCGAATGATACACGGTCATATCGCGCTCGAACCGACCCGAACACACGCGGATGAAAGCGATGCGGTCGCGGTGCTTTGGGTCCATGTTCGCCTGAATCTTGAAGATGAAACCAGAGAACGCCGGATGATCCGGGACGATTTTGACGCCTGCCATCACGCGCGGCTGGGGCGGCGGCGAATGTTTCAAAAATCCATCCAGCAACAGTTGCACGCCGAAATTATTGCTCGCGCTGCCGAAGAACACCGGTGTCCGTTGCCCCGCCAGCACCGCGGTTTGATCCCACATTTCGCCCGCCAGTTCCAGCATCTCCAATTCCTCCACCGTGCGCGCGCGTGTGGCCGGATCGAGCCGTTCCTGAATCAGCGGATCCTCCAGGCCGCCAATTTCCACCGGGGCGCGAAATTGGCCGCCGACCGTGCGCTCGAACAAGTGCATGAGTTTCGTCTGCCGATCATAAACGCCCTGAAACTCGAACCCGCTGCCGATGGGCCAGTTCACCGGAAACGCCCCGATGCCCAGCACCCGCTCCAGCTCGTCCAGCAACTCGAGCGGATTTTTCATGGGGCGATCACATTTGTTCATGAATGTGAAAATCGGCACCCCGCGCTGCCGGCAGACCTCGAATAATTTGCGCGTCTGCGGCTCGATGCCCTTCGCGGAATCAATCACCATTACCACCGCATCCACGGCGGTGAGCACGCGGTATGTGTCCTCGGAGAAATCCTTGTGGCCGGGCGTGTCGAGCAGGTTGATGCGGTAGCCGTCGTAATCGAATTGCAGCACCGTCGAGCTGATCGAGATGCCGCGCTTCTTCTCGAGCTCCATCCAGTCCGACGTGGTGGCGCGTTGATTCTTCCGCGCGGTCACCGAGCCGGCGAGTTGGACGGCGCCGCCATACAGCAGCAGCTTCTCCGTCAACGTGGTTTTCCCCGCGTCCGGATGCGAGATGATGGCGAACGTGCGCCGCTTCGCTATTTCTTTGGCAATGCTCACAATCGAGTCGCGGAGGGTAGCAGAGCTTGGCGGATGGACAAGTTCTCGGAAAAATGAGTGAAACGAACTTCGTGATTGTTTGTCGAATTGGCCGTTGACAGGCGTTCTTTTTTTGCTAATGTCACCGCAAGTCAAGCCACAATAGCAAAACCGGTTTGGCGTTTCTTGTCTGCTAACGTGCGGGGCTGACAGGAAACTTTTGCATCCTCGTACTATCAGAAAGTTAAAAACGCATGAAAATAATCAAAATGGGTTCGATGGTATGCGGTTTGTTGTTGATGTCGTATTCCGTGATCAATGTGCTTGCAGGTCCGTGTGACAAAAATGACGGTACACGATATTATTGTCCGACTGGCTACGCTTGTCAGGAGCTTTGGAGCAACAAACAGGCAAATTGTATAGATAAAGACTACGCCTGCTGTTCCAGTACTTTGAATCCCCATTCCGAACCACCGAGCAATAGTCCGTACTGATTGAGAAGCCGCCGGTGGGCACTTCTGCCGGCGGCATTCGTTGATCATGAAAAAATCCACAATACTCTTTTTTATTGCGTTTCCACTTTTGCTAGTGGTTTTTGCCGTCATACGGAGGGGCGAAAACCGAGACGACCATGTAATGTCTAGGGAAAAGCAGGATTATTATGCGCAAAGACTGCTGGAAGAATGGAACAGCTACTCATATCTTGCGATTGGCTCCCCGAGTTTTAACAAAGAGTTGTCAAGATTTGTCAAAAATGGAGTCGGTGTTCAAAGACTTTCAGAGAACCAATTGACCGAATTACAAGGTGCCTTTTCAGGTTACTTCTTGGGTTACTCGGGTGGGTCACTAGAAGATTATATGCAGTTTAGATTGCCGCATGATGTCCCTTTTGAATGGAAGACCAATAGCTACGGAGATATTGATAGGTTTCTGACAAATGGCCCGTTTTTCGCGTCTCAAGAGATGCAGGATCGTTGGGAGGCAGGATATGATAGCAAGGCGAAAAATTATGAATCACAGAGTAAATCAAATATTTTCGTCTTCTATTTAGATTTTTACTCGGGTGGGAACTACTTTCGAGACTATTGGCGTTCCGTTTGCCTCGAAAAATCGGTCTTAATCGTTACCAACTATTCTGGTTTTCCGAAACCCCTCTGGGAACAATCCTTTTTCCCTTTTCAAAAATATAAAGGCTTTTCAGCGGATGCGACCTTCCCCAATCTTGGCTACGCAAGCCAAAAGCGAAATTCCTATTTTCGCTTTGTTGACTCTATCGAGTCGAGTCAATCTGCGGGTGAAACAGTCATTGTTGCTGACTGCTTCGCGTTCATTCGAACTTCGGATGAGCGGAATATTGTGCCTGTTCTAGTTCGGTTTTTTTGGTCAGAGAAGAACAAAAAATGGCTGCCTGATGATTTGGTGCTCGGCAATTTGCGGTACATGCACAGTCGTTTTCCAATTTTTTGAACCTGTCTACTGCAGTTGATCTGATCAACTTTCCACTTATTATTTTTTGATTTTGATTGAGTCGTTATCAACGCAAGGAGCGCAGTTGCGTGAAAAGCGAGCGTGTGCTTCGCTAGCCACTTGGTTTGTCGTTACAGCAAGCTTAACTTTGGCAGTGACTGGAGTTGCAAAGATCTGGAGTTCGTTCGGGAGTGCTAAGATACTCTCGCAGGTTGATCCTATTGTTGGTATCAAGTTCGGAAAGTTGATGCTGATGGTCGGGTTGATTGAGATCGCAATTGCACTGATTTGCTTTTTAAGGAAACGGCAAACTCTCGCACTTGGGCTGGTGGCGTGGACGAGTACCAACTTCGTGGTTTATCGTGTTTGCTTGTGGTGGATAGGGTGGGAAAAACCATGCAGTTGTCTCGGCAGCCTAACAGACGCGCTACACATCTCACCTCAAGTCGCAGACACCGCGATGAAAGTGGTGCTGGCTTTGTTCAGCGGCAGTTACGGGTTGTTAATCTGGTCGCGGTGGCGGGAATCTCGGGAAGTCACAGGAGTCGGGTAAGCGATCGAGACAACATTCACTGTTCGGGGTAAACGGGTAAACGTCTTCACTTCGGGAATGTTATATTAGAGTCATGAGGATGATGTGTTAGGATTCGCTTAAAAAACCGTGTGACGCAGACAGCGACAAAAACGCCCAAGCAAAGACCGAAAGTTTCCATAGCGCGAAAATGTCTGCGCTGCGGAATACTCGTGCTGGCATTCCCGATTCTTCAGGTCATAGGCGTAGCGTTTCTAAATCCTTTCACGACCACCTCGCAGGTGTTGAGGCGGGTGACTGGTCTAGGCGACGAGACGAAAACAAACCAGTTCCACTGGGCAAACTTTGATCGCACCAGTTCGAATTATGTGATTTGCGCTTGGGCAAATGAAGACAGGCATTTCTTCGAGCATTGGGGGTTTGACTGGGAAGAAATCCAAGCTGCATGGCAAGAGTCCAAGGAAACCGGCAACCCTGCGCGTGGTGCGTCCACGATTACGCAACAGTGCGCGCGTTCGCTGTTTCTCTGGCAGGGGCGTTCGTGGATTCGCAAAGGGCTGGAGGCATATTACACCCTCTGGATGGAATTGATTCTGTCCAAGCGGCGGATTCTGGAGTTGTATGTGAACGTGGTCGAGTTTGGGGATGGCATTTACGGGATTGAAGCCGCCGCGCAGCATTACTACGGTGTCCCAGCCAGTCAGTTGACACGCGAGCAGGCGGCCATGTTGGTGGCCATCATGCCCAGCCCGAAGAAGTGGGATCCATTAAATCCCAATGAGCGTGTGTTGAAGCGGCAGAAAAGAATTCTTGAAAACGCGGCGAACTACACGCTGCCGGAAGGTTTGATGAAATGAAGCGCCGTCACCCCAATCCGAGCGAGGGCAACGCCGGGTTCACGTTGATTGAACTGCTGGTGACGATTGCGGTGATTGCCATCCTGGCCGCGCTGTTGTTGCCAGCGTTGGGGCGGGCCAAGGGCCGGGCGTTGAACGCAGTTTGCATCGGCAACTTCAAACAATTGACCGCTTGCTGGCGGATGTATGCGGATGATAACGGTGGAAAACTCGTTCCGGTGAATTTCAAGGCGATCCCCCAGCCCGGACAATCCATCATCAACACCAACGCCTGGGTGCGCGGGAGCATGAATGATGATGCGGGGGAATATCCGCCCCTCGAACCCGGGGTGTTGGATTCCACCAACGCCAACGGCATCAAATGGGGGAGTCTCTACCCGTACAGCGGCGCCGTGGGCATCTATCGCTGTCCCCAGGACAAAATCACGGTGGCCGGGGTGCTGCGGGTGCGCAGTTATTCGATCAACGGTTGGATGGGCGGCACGACGGTTCACGGACAACACCAGTTCCGGGTTTTCAGACGCGAGAGCGAGATCGTCAAACCACCCCCGGCGCAAGCGTGGGTGTTCCTGGACGAACACGAGCGCAGCATCAACGACGGCTGGTTTGCAGTGGACATGGTGGGAAACCTGGGCCTGCTGGATGCGCCCGCGACCCGCCACGGCGGCAGTTACGCTTTGTCCTTCGCGGACGGGCACGTGGAAACGTGGAAGCTCCTCGATCACCGCACCCGAAATTGGAAGTCGCTGCCAATCCCGAATACACCGCTGAATCCCGACTGGCAAAAGTTGCGTGACGCGACGACGAGTTTGCTGTCGGAGTAGAATCATAATCACCCAACGAATTGTGCGTAATTTGCGGTTCAATTCATTGTGGCCTGTTGGCGCTGTTGCGATTTTGCTCATTGGCTCGCTGTTCGCTTCCAGTGGCCTCACCCAAAATGCCCCTGCATGGTTGCGCTTGCTCGTGATCGAAGCGAAAGCGGTGTGTGAGGACGCTTCAATTCAGTGGCTAGTTGTGGTGTGCTTGGTTCAACATATCGCGTTTTGCTCGTTTCTGGAATTTCGTCTAGTTCGAGCTTCTCTGTGCGCCATTAGGAACCCGAACGATCTTTCGGTTAGAAAAACGGTTGGCGGGAATGGCTTGGACGTGGCCTTGCGAATTCGACGGTTCGGCAAAACGGTCATGGCGTTACCTGATTTTTGGCTTCTAACATTCGTGTTTTTCACAGTGCTTCGCTATTTCTTGGACTATGAAACCTCTTCCAAGTCGCTACAGCTGACAGGGCTATTGTCGGGTGTGGCAGCAGGCAAGACTTCAGTGTGCCTTTTGACGCGAGGATATCGCGGAAAGCGAACACAGGTTGCGTTGAAACTGCGTGTACTGTTGTTGCTAGTATTCGTTCTGTCGGCCACTGCAATGTGGCAATCAGGTGGCAAATCGGGAACTTTCTATCGCGGGATCAATCGCTGGGAGGGTATTTGGAATAATCCTAATCATTATGGAGTGCTGATGGGGACAGGACTGGTGGTGGCGGTAGGGTTGATGACAGTAAGTTGTAAGGTTCAAGGGTCAAGGTTCGCACGATCCTGGGCGTTCGTGACTCGACCAATCGCGCGTCTGATATTGATTGCGGCGGGAATTACGTGTGCTGTTGGACTGCTGAAAAGCTTCAGTCGTGGCGCGTGGCTCGGAACGGCTGGAGCACTGGTGTTTGTAATTTATCAAACACTGATGTGCGGCGAGCCAGACGGAGCAGCGGGCAGGACAATTGCCCGACTTCGACGCGACTCGTTCCCATTCTTCATCCTGTGTTGCGCGCTGCTGGTTGTGTGTTTCTGGCAGTTTCGCCACACGGAGCAACCGCTTCTCCGGCGCATGTTCTCGGTGGCCAACGTGAACGATTTCTCCTGGCGCAACCGGGTTACCGCCTGGGGATGCGGAATAGCGGCACTCGCGGAAAAACCTATCACTGGATACGGTTGGAGCAGTTGGGGTGACGCGTTCGACCAAAAGTACAAACCGTCACGGTTGGAGAATCTTCAAGCGATACAGACAAATGATTTTCTGACTATTGGAATATCTTGCGGCTTGCCAGCCTTGGCCTGCCTGATGATTCATGTGTGCAGAGTTTTTTGGCGCACACTGTTTCGGGGCCAACTGCGGAGCGATGGAACACTGAGTCCTACAAACAAGGTAGGTATGATATGCGCGGCGGGCGCGTTGGTCATGGCGGTTGGATTCTTCTTTACGAGCGGATTGATGAATTTGGAAATGTGCGTGTTGTTTTGGACGCTGCTCGAACTAGCCCGAGTCGGAAGTGCGAACGATGTACACCGGATGAAGGCGCATCAGGGCGCGGAACGCTTGGTTGAAGTTGGATCATCTCTCGCAACAAAAGCGATTCAGCAAAAACAAACTGCGGTCAATACGGGCAGTCTCCTCCGTTTCGCGGCAATCATTGTGACGACAATCGCAATCGGTTTGACGGGTTTCCATCTCGGAGCACCGCACCTTGGTGTCACCAAACGCAGCATCAGTATCGCCCGCAAATATCTCGTGCCGCCGAATTGCGCCACCGACTTTGATTTTCTTGCATCCAAGCCGCTCTGGTCTGAAAAGAAACTCAAGACACTGCTCACCCATGTTGAACTCGCAAATTACACCCGCCAGCTTGTGAATTGGAAGCTGGACGACGAAATCTACCGGGAGTTTGTGTTGTCGCCCGGGATCGAGCCTCGTGTTGACTCCGATTTAGATTGGAGGCGTGAATTATGGGAGTATTTCTATCCCCGCATCAGGAAAATGACGGACGTTTCCTTTGCGAGCGAAGCAATCGGTTCACAGTTGAAGGGAAGATTCAAACTGGATGGGACTATGGAAAACACTCCGGCGCGATCCATTCACGACACATGGCAATCCCGGAATCAGCCGGTCAGCCAATTTGAATTCGAAGCACTGACCGTCGCTGCGCTGCGTTCCTCAGGCATTCCCGCGAGGTTGAATTCCAACTCGTGTTCGGAGTTTTGGGATGGGAAAGAATGGAGGTTTGTTTTCCAAAAACGCAAACAGTGACCACCGCAGCCACGGCGGTGAGCACGCGGTAGGTGTCCTCGGAGAAGTCTTTGTGGCCGGGCGTGTCGCGCAGGTTGATGCGGTAACCGGCGTAATCGAATTGCAGCACGGTGGAGCTGATCGAGATGCCGCGCTGCTTCTCGAGCTCCATCCAGTCCGACGTGGTGGCGCGCTGGTTTTTGCGCGCGGTCACCGAGCCGGCGAGCTGCACCGCGCCGCCGGATAGCAGCAGCTTTTCCGTCAACGTGGTTTTCCCCGCGTCCGGATGCGAGATGATGGCGAACGTGCGCCGCTTGGCGATTTCTTGAGCTATACTCACAAAGGCCGGGGACGGTAGCAAAAATTGGCCCGCGAACAAGTCAGGAAAGGCGACTGGCTCAAGGCGATGGTCGCCACCTGATTTGAAGAATGATCAGGTGGCAAAATCGGGGCCGACGCCGTCAAGCCAACGGGCGCACCGTATTCTTCGTCGGCCCTGCTCCGATTCAGCGCAGTCGGACGCGCGCGTAACTGATCGTGTGCGGACTGCTTTCACGCTGCCCCAGCAGCTCCAATGTATTTGAAGGCGGCGAGCCGGCGCGAACGGTGGCGGTGAAGTAACTGGTGAAAGGTTTCTGAAAATTCACTTTCACCGCCGGACCGATGGCGCGATTCGGCAGAATTTCCGCCACGCGATTTTCGGAAACCCGCTGACCGCCGGCGTCTGTGCCCTGCACGTAATAAATCACGAACAGCCGATGGTCGGGCGTGACTTGAAACCGTGGGGCGGAGGGAATCTCCTGTGCGCCGCCTTCCTCGGCCATCAGCAAGGTGCGCCGGCCGGTCAGTTTGCCGTCGTACACCGTGGCGTAACCAATCGCATGACTTTGTTTGGCTTCCGGAAAAAACTTGGCGCGCAACCGCTCGTCCAGCGCCCGCTCGGTCCAGACAATATGCGCCGTGCCGTCCGGGCCGACCCAGAGGTCGCCCGGCATGATCCAGCCGCAAGTCGCGTCGCGGCTTGCCACCTCGATCCACGGACTGAATTTTCCCGCGATAACGTCCGGGCACCACGTAAAAAACAGCCGTCGGAAGTCGTAGTCCCATTGCTGGCCGGTGAGTTCCTTTTTGTAGTCCCGCCATTCCGGGTACGGCTCGATGATGTCGCTGACCCCGCAAAAATACACCGCGCGGTTTTGCAGCATTATGTTGGGATAGCAAACGCGGATGGGTTGCGGCTGAGGATATTCCCGTCCGTCGGGCCAGCGCAATTGACCGTTAAACCATTGACTGTCTCGATCCCGAAACGTCCATTCGGCGTGGGTATAACCAATGTTTTGCAACAGGATGAACTCCTGGCCCGGACCATCTGCCGCAAAGCTGCGGTATGAATGTTCAGTGAATTGGGGCTTCCCCTGCCACTGTGGCGCAATGATCTCCGGCGGGCGTTTCAGGTCGAGCGCGGCAAACTGCAAAATCTCCGGACGCGCCGGACCACCATAAGCCTCGCGGTTGGTGACCAGGGTGGGGTTGACTGAAAGCAGCAAACGTCCATCGGGAAAGCCCACGACGGGTGAAGGTTCACGAGTGCGATCGGTTTCATCCGCGCGCACCAACTTCCACCCTTCCGTTCCGCGTTGATAAAGCGTCCAACGACAGTTGTGGAGCGGCTTGACGTCCGGGAGGGTTTCAATCCCACTGGCGAAAAGCTCATCGCCGCTGTGCACGAGGCAGGTGGACCCGCTGCACCATAACGGCCCGGCGCCGTTGTTCGCCGGTGTAAATGTGTAAACGTCCTCCTCGATTTCAACCGTTGGTCGTGATGGTGTGGCCGCCGCGCCGCCATTTTTCGCATGAGCCGCCAGAAAAAAGCCCGAGCAAACCACCGTTGCCATGACGAGCCTCATCCGCGCAAGCGCTCGGTGTTTTCTGAACGCATGACCACGGCGGCTTTCACTCGCGGCCCAAGCGTAAAGGTGGTTCCGCGGCCAAGGCCCGGCTGCCACGACGCCAAATGGGTCCGGTCGGCCTAACTCCGCTCTGCTTGCGCGTGATTCGCTGACCTGAGTCTCCCTGAAACTCATTGCCCCAAGTCCGCCCGCCTCGGATTCGTCGGGCCGCGGAATGGTGGTGTGTTCTTCCATGGAGCGAGTTTAAGCCTGGCGTCCGATGGCGCAAAAGATTTGTTTGCCGTCCGGTTATTTCATGACGATTACAACGAGTCGCTGAATACTGCTTTCTCGCCACGAGCGGGAGTGTTAACTGTACTTTGTGAATGGCATTCTGGCTGCGAATGGACATGCCCGTCCTTCATCCCTTGGAGGGGCGCGCGGACAACAAATCGTGCTCCCGACCCTAGCAATCCACACATCGCAATGAAAACCACGAAAGATTCACTCTGGTCGAAAGTCATCAACACCTGTCCCGATCCGCCGCGCGCGTGGCACGTTTGGGAATCGCTGGCGGCGACCGCCGCGGCACCGAGGTTGAGCAACACCACGGAAGAACAGGCGCGAGTCCTGGCCACGCTGTTCAGCGCGTCGCAGGCCCTCGGCCCGTTGCTGATCGCCAATCCGCAATGGCTGGAGTTGCTGGAGCTGGAAAACCTCCGCCACCCGCGCCGGATTCAAGGGCTGCGCCAGGAAATTGCGGCGAGTTTGGAGCCGTTGCTGGCGGCGCGGAATTACGACGCGGGATTCAGCGGATTGCGCCGTTTCAAACAGGCGCAAATGCTCCGGATTGCCGCCCGGGATCTGGCGCGGCTCGGGAATACGACCGAGATACTCCAGGAGATTTCTGATGTGGCGGACGTCTGTCTCGAGTTTGTGTGGCGTTCGTGTTGGCAACAGTTCAACGAGCGTTTCGGTCAGCCCCATCACCAGGACCCGGGGGGGCGCTGGCAGCCGACGGCGGGTGGCGTGCTTGGCTTGGGCAAACTGGGCGGGCAGGAATTGAATTATAATTCGGATGTGGATCTGATCTTCGTTTATAGTGAGGAAGGACAGGTGTTCAAGGAACGGCCCACAACGGACAATGCGCCCGCGTCGGCGTTGTCCAATCATCAATTTTTCAACCGGCTGGCCGAGGCGTTCATCGCAGAAGTGTCGCGACTGACGGAGGACGGCACATTGTTCCGAATAGACGTGCGCTTGCGCCCGGAAGGCGCCACCGGCCCCCTGTACCGATCCCTGGCCAGCTACGAAAATTATTACAGTCAGTGGGGGCAAACCTGGGAGCGAATGATGCTGATCAAAGCGCGCGGGGTCGCGGGTGACAATAGTCTCGTCGCCGAGTTCCTGGAGATGATTCAGCCGTTTCGCTTTCCGCGTTCGGTTAATCCGAATGTTTTGCGTGAAATCGCGGCGATGAAAACACGCATTGAACGCGAACTGCTGGACGTGGAGGCGCTGGAACGCAACGTGAAACTTGGGCGCGGAGGCATCCGGGAAATTGAATTCATCGCCCAGGCGCGACAGTTGATTTATGCGGGGCAAATCCCGTTTTTGCAATCCGCGCAAACGCTCCCGTGCCTCGCCAAACTGGTCCAATATCATCTGCTGGAGGAACGGGATGCGCGCGAGCTGCCGGCCGCCTACCTCTTTTTGCGGGACGTGGAGCACCGCCTCCAAATGGACGAGCACCGTCAGACGCACACGATTCCCCAGGATCGCCGCGCGCAAGAGCGGCTGGCTCGGCTGATGGGTTTCGCCACATGGGAAACTTTTGAATCGACCCGCCAGGCCCACTGCGGAAACGTCCGCCGCGTGTTTGACGAAATGTTCCGAGGCGAGGATTCTCCACCGGACTCACCGTTTCCGCAGGGCTTCGACGGCACGGAAGCCAAGTGGAAAACCGTCCTGACGCGATATTGGTTTCAGGATGCGGACAACTCATTTCGCGCGCTCAAGGAATTCATGGAGGGGCCGGGATTCGGGCATGTTTCCGTGCGCACGCTTGAACTCGCCCGCAATCTCCTGCCCCAGTTCCTGGGCTTGTGCCGTACGGACAATGGCCAATCCGAAGCGCTAATGCTGCCGCCCAAAACTCTTTCCGATCCGGATCGGGTGCTCACGCGCCTGAACCGTTTCATCGCGGTCTATGGCGCGCGCGCCGCGCTGTTCGAGTTGTGGCACAACCATCCGAATTTTTTCGAACTGCTGCTGCTGTTGTTCGACCGTTCAGAATTTCTGGCCGAAGCATTGATCCGATCCCCCGGATTGCTGGACGATCTCGTTTACGGCGGACGCCTGGCCCTGCGCAAATCAGCGCCGAAAATCCTGGACGACCTCCGCCATGGCCTGCGGGATGTTGACCAATATGTCTGGCTGCGCCGTTATCACGAATCCGAACTGACGCGGCTGGGCTTGCGCGATATTCTCGGTTTGGCGGACTTCGAGCAGAACCTGGAAGAACTGTCGGCCCTGGCCGATGCCTGCCTCCAATACGCCCTGGAAGTCGTCATGCGCCGCCATCAACTCAAAACCCCGCCGTTCGTGATCATTGGCCTCGGGAAACTCGGCGGGAATGAAATCAATTACGGCTCGGACCTCGACATCGTATTTGTCGCGGATGTGCCGCCGCCAGAACTCCCGCCCCTGCAACGACTGGCCGCCGAGATCATGGACTTGGTTTCCCGCCGGACGGACCAGGGGATCACTTTTCAAACCGATGCGCGGTTGCGCCCAGATGGAGACAATGGGCCACTGGTGAACTCGTTGACCGCCTCAGCCGAATACTATTTGAAACGGGCGCAGTTGTGGGAGCTTCAATCCCTCACCCGGACGCGGCCGGTGGCCGGCGACCTGGAACTCGGCGCCCGCTTCCAGCAATTGGCCGCGCAAATGACGAATTTTTCCCGCGTGGAAGCAGAGGTCTCTTCAGCGCGCGTCAACGACACCGGGCGCGAGGCCACTTTAATGTTGCCCGTGAGCGCCACGAGGGATTGGAAGCGCCGGATTCATGAGATGCGCCGGCGCATCGAGAAAGAGCGCACGCGCGCCGGTCAAGATGAATTGGCCATCAAGACCGGCAAGGGTGGGTTGATGGATGCGGAGTTCATTGCCCAGGCTTTGTGTCTCGAACAGGGCTGGCAGGAAGCACACACCTTGCGGGCGCTCGAACGGGCCGCCGCCGTCGGACTATTGCCCGACGCGGAAAAGTTGCTGGAGAATTACCGGCAACTTCGCCGCGTGGAAAGCATCCTGCGCCGCTGGAGCTACGCAGGAGAAACCGTCCTGCCACATGATCCGGCGCCGTATTATCGCGTGGCCGTGCGGTGCGGCTTTGCCGCGCCAGCGACGTTCCGCGCGACCCTGGCGCAATGGCGTTCAGCCGTGCGCGAAGTTTATGAAGTTTTTTTCCAGCCCGACGGCTCTTGAAACGCAACGTCCGAATGGACGAGGGACACGTTCCATCGTGCCCCTGACTAAATCATAGCGGAAGTGCGGAGCGGGGTTTCAGGGCTGGAACTCAGTAACTCAAAAAGCTTTGTTCCCTTATTTTTGCGTAGGTTGCGTATTTCGCGGTTCGCCCGATCCAGTCCTCCTGTCAGTTGCTTTCGTTGCGGTTTAGGGACGCGACGGAACGCGTTTCTCCCAAGGAAATAAAACCGGCCGGTTTTCCTGCGCTGGTGCTTTTACTGTGCTTCCGGCAGTTGGGATGGTAGCCCGACTGGACGGCTCGGAGGCCCGTTCTACTCAGGTTTCAACAGCATTATTTCGACTCAGGCAACCCCTTCGTCCACCTTCCAGTTCCGGTAACTTTTTCCGAGGCAACACCCCCCACAGATCAATCCCGCCCCGGGGTCTTTTAATTTGAGTCAACGCGTATTCCGAACCTTCGGCAAAACCTGTGACAGAGTGCGGTGTGACGGGCAAAAACGTGGAAGGCCAAGCCACAGCGCTTGCCTGGCACTCCAGGCTGATGGCGCCTCGATTATGAAAACCAAAACCTGATCTTATTCGTGACCTTGACGTGGTTGCCAGTGGTGCTGAACGCGCAGAACGCGCTGACCTACGCCACCAACAACGGTGTAGTGATCGTCACCGGCTATGTCGGCGCTCGAAGCAGCGTTACCAACGTCGTCATTCCCGCCACCGTCGGCGGTTATCTCGTCGTGGGTATCGGAAATTATGCGTTTTCCTCCTACATCAGCCTGACGAACGTGGCGATTCCCAACAGCGTGACGAGCCTCGGAAATGATGCGTTTTACCACTGCACCAGCCTGACGAACCTCATTTTTCTGGGCAACGCGCCGAGTCTGGGGGAAGACGCCTTCTTCGGCGTTCCGGGTACGGTTTATTATTACTACGGTACGAGTGGCTGGGGCGCAACGTGCGGCGGCTTGCCCACCGTGATGTTGTACCCTCCACCGCAAATAAAAGCGAACAGCGCCGGGCTGAAACCCGGCGGCTTCGGCTTCACGCTGACGGGTCTCGTCAATCAGCTTGTCGTCGTCGAGGCCAGCACCAATCTGGTCAACTGGCAGCCCATCTGGACCAACACATTGTCCGGCCCGGCCGTTGACTTCGTGGCTCCCCAATGGACAAATCATCCGCGCCGGTTCTATCGTGCGCGGTAGCCAAATCCATCCGCCGGCGCCGCGCGTGCCGAATCGTTCCAGCTCAATCAGCGTATAGCGCGGTTCCGGCCTGGGATGCTGGCGTCCGCTGAGCGCAGGCAGCGTGTCCCGCAGCAGTTTGATGGCATACTTGCGCTCGTAATCGTAATCCTCGCACCGCTCGTCGAGCATGGGGTTTTCCCTGCGCGGCCGCGCCGCTCGTAACGGGTACGCAGTTTGAGCAACAAATCAGTCTTGATGTCTTGGCTCATGTTCATGAGCCCCGGCTTCTTTCAGTGTCATTTATCCATGAGTCAACAATGCGTTTTCCCACCCCTCAGCCCAAAACCCTCAGGGTCACTTAATTTGAGTCAACACGGGTGATGAAAATTTTTAAAAAAGATATTGCGTCAAAGATTATCTTTGCTAGGCTCTGCGTCCCTTTCGCTTGAAAACGGAAGGGCCAGTTTTATTGCAAGCCGATAACTGATACTCCACAGCGGAGACAGGAATGAGGGTTTGCCAACTCTTCGGGAGTGAACATCAACTGGGAATCGTTGAATTTTTATGCCAGTGAAAACCTTTAGACCGCTAACGCCGTCGCTGCGCTACATGTCGTACGCAGATTTCAGCGACGTTACGAAGCATAAGCCGGAGAGGTCGCTTGTGCAGATCCGCAAGAAGACCGGCGGACGCAACCATTATGGTCGCGTTACCGCGCGGGGTATTGGCGGCGGGCACAAGCAGAAAATCCGGTTGGTGGATTTCAAACGCAACAAGTACGGCGTGGAAGCGACGGTGGCGGCGATTGAATATGATCCGCTGCGTTCAGCGCGGCTGGCGTTGCTGAATTATAAGGATGGCGAAAAGCGTTATATTCTTGCTCCGGTAGGGATTCAGGTGGGGGGCAAGATTTTGAGTGGTCCGGCGGCCCCGCCCGAGGTGGGGAACGCTTTGCCGCTGAAGGCAATCCCGGTTGGCCTTTCGGTGCATAATATCGAGCTGATTCCCGGTCGTGGCGGTCAGATGGTGCGGACGGCGGGCGGGGCAGCGACCTTGATGTCGCGCGACGAAGGGTATGCGCAAATTCGTCTGCCTTCGGGTGAAATCCGCAAGGTGAACGAAGAGTGTTACGCCACGATCGGTCAAGTGGGAAATACCGAGCACGAGAATGTGGTGTTGGGCAAGGCGGGGCGTTCGCGGCATCGCGGCATCCGTCCAATCAACCGCGGAGTGGTGCGCAATCCGGTGGATCATCCGAACGGCGGGGGCAACGGAAAATCCAAGGGTGGCGGCGGCTGGCAGCAATTGACCTCGCCGTGGGGTTTGTTGGCGAAGGGGTACAAGACCCGGCCGAAGCGCAAACATTCCAACCGATTTATTGTGGTGCGGCGTGATGGTCGCCCGATGAAGAACAAATAATTTTTATGGGACGTTCGATTAAAAAAGGTCCGTTTGTCGAGCAGCGCTTGCTGGAAAAGATCCAGAAAGCGAAGGCGGCGAAATCCAAGGCGCCGATCAAGACCTGGTCGCGGCGCTCAATGATCACGCCCGAATTCGTGGGGGTCACGTTTGCGGTGCATAACGGCAAGGTGTTTAATCCGGTGTTCGTCACTGAAAACATGGTGGGGCACCGGTTGGGAGAATTTTCCTTGACGCGCACGTTCAAGCGACATGGCGCCCATACGGCGAAAGCGGAGGCCAAGTAGTTTATGCAAGTCCACGCGATTCTTAAAAATGTGCCAATGTCTGCGCAGAAAGTGCGCGAGGTGGTGCGGCAGATTCAGGGCTTGCCCGCGTTGCAAGCGCAGGCGGTGCTGGCGGTGGTGCCGCGCAAGTCGGCGCGTTTCGTCGCCAAGACGCTCAAGTCCGCCATCGCCAATGCCGAGAACAACAACAAGGCCAAGCCGGAGTTGTTGGTGGTGAAGGAAGCGGTGGCGGGAGCGGCGACTTCGCTGAAGCGGGTGGTACCGAAGGCGCGGGGTTCTGCCGGTCCCATCATCAAGCGGCGCAGTCACATTAAAATCACTTTGTCAGACGAGTAATATATGGGGCAAAAAACCAATCCAATCGGCCTGCGGGTCGCGGTCAACAAAGACTGGCGTTCCAAGTGGTATTCCGCCAAGAAGGATTTTGGCAGTCTGCTGGCGGAAGACCGCAAGATTCGCGGGATTCTGAAAAAGAAACTCGAGGGGGCCTCCGTGCCGAAGATTTTAATCGAACGCGCCGCCAACCGTTGCCGAATCACCATTTTGACTGCGCGTCCGGGCGTGGTCATTGGGCGCAAAGGTTCAGAGATTGACAAGATCAAAGAGGACTTGAGCGTGATGACTGGCAAGGAAGTTTACGTGGACATCCAGGAGGTCAAATCGCCCGAGATTGATGCGCAATTGGTGGCGGAGAATGTCGCGCTGCAATTGGAACGGCGTGTTTCGTTCCGGCGCGCGATGAAAAAGGTGCTGCAAACGGCGAAAGATTTTGGTGCTGAAGGCATCAAGATTCGCTGTGCGGGCCGTTTGGGCGGGGCGGAAATTGCCCGGGTGGAAAAGTACCACTGGGGTCGCGTGCCCCTGCACACTTTGCGGGCGAACATTGATTACGGTTTTGCCGAAGCGAATACGGTGTATGGCAAATTGGGGGTCAAGTGCTGGATCTGTAAGGGAGAGAACCAGCCGCAAAAAACCGCCAAACCGGAAGCGGCCGCAGTAGTGGCGGGTTGACGATTTGAATTTGAGACGAGGAAACGAATATGCCTTTACAGCCAGCAAGAGTTAAGTATCGCAAAATGCACCGCGGCAATCGCGCGGGTCTGGCGTATCGCGGTAGTACGGTGGCCTTCGGTGAGTACGGCCTGATGGCGTTGGAGCGTTGTTGGATGGATAGCAAACAACTGGAAGCTGCGCGTGTGGCAATCTCGCGGGAGATGAAGCGCCACGGCAAGTTGTGGATCCGGGTATTTCCGCAAAAGTCCTTCACCAAAAAGCCGCTCGAGACCCGGATGGGCAAGGGTAAAGCCCCGGTGGAGGGTTGGGTGGCGGTGGTGCGTCCGGCTAACATTTTGTTCGAGGTGGACGGAGTGCCCGAAACGGTGGCGCGCGATTGCATGCGGCTGGCGGCGGCCAAGTTGCCGATCAAGACCAAGTTCGTTTCCCGGCATCAACGCGTGGCATAAGCGTGCCGCTGGTGAGGAGAAATTATGAAATTTTCGGAAATCAAAGACATGACGTTGACTGAGGCGCTGGCCAAGAGCCGGGATCTGCGCGTGGAAATGTTCAACCTGCGGTTGCAGCAGGCGAGCGCGCAGTTGGAAAAGACGGCGCGGTTGCGGACGTTGCGGCGGGATATTGCGCGGCTCGAAACCCGGGCCTCACAGGCGCGCAATGCGAAGCAAGCTTAATGGGGTAATCTGGTATGGCTGACACAAATCAAACGACAGAAAAACGCGGTCACCGCAAGGAGCGCGTCGGCGACGTGATTTCGAACAAGATGGCCAAGACCATCGTGGTGCGCGTGGAGCGCCGCTTTCCGCATCCGCAGTTCAAGAAAGTGGTCAAGGCGTACAAAAAATTCTACGCGCATGACGAACAGGCGGCGGCCAAGGTGGGCGACAAGGTGCGGATTGAAGAGACCCGGCCCGTGTCCAAACTGAAGCGCTGGCGGCTGGTGGAAGTGGTGGAAAAGAGTGGCGGGGTGGAGCGCGTCACCGCTTGAGATAAATTTTATGTTACAAATTCGTTCTCATCTTGACGTGGCCGATAACACCGGGGCGAAAGTCGCCTGGAACATCGGTGTGCTGGGACGCAATCAAACCTACGCCGGCATTGGCGACGTGGTGAAGGTGCATATCAAGGACGCCACGCCGGATGGTCAGGTGAAAAAAGGCGAGGTTCATAATGCCGTCATCGTGCGGACTCGGCACGTCATCCGGCGGAGCGACGGATCGTATTTGCGCTTTGACCGCAACGCCTGCGTCATCATTGACGCGGAACACAACCCCAAAGGCACGCGCATTTTTGGGCCGGTGGCCCGCGAATTACGCGACAAGAAATTTATGAAGATCATTTCGCTGGCCCCGGAGGTTATTTGAGGTTATGAAGCGATTTCATGTGAAGAAAAATGACGAAGTAGTGGTGTTGTCCGGCGCGAGCAAAGGCAAGCGCGGCCGGATCATTCATGTACTCGGCAAGAAGGGCCGCGTCATTGTGGAAGGTGTGGCCATGATCAAGCGCCATACCCGCAAAAACCAGCAGAACCCGCAGGGTGCCATCATTGAGCGAGAGGGTTCCGTACATGTCTCCAATGTGATGTTGGCGACCCATTTTGACGCGCGCGTGGCCAAACGCGGCGGCGCGAAAGCGAAGGTCTGAAGAAGAAATGAAAGGTTACGGCTGAAACCGTGACCGTGAAAAAATGAAATCCCGACTTTATACCAAATACATGAACGAGGTGGTGCCCGCCCTGAAGGCGAAGCACAACTATGCCAATGTCCACCAGGTGCCCAAGCTGGAAAAAATCGTAGTGAATATGGGCGTCAGCGCGTCGCTGGAAAAAGGCGCGTTGGAAGACGCGGCCAAAGACCTGACTTCCATCACTGGACGGAAGCCGGCGATCAGCCGGTCGCGCAAGGCGATTGCCAATTTCAAATTGCGCAAAGATCAGCCGATTGGCTGCCGCGTCACCTTGCGGCGGGACGCGATGTACGAGTTTTTTGATCGCCTGGTTGCCGTGACGCTGCCGCGCATTCGTGATTTTCGCGGTTTATCGCCGCGCAAATTTGACGGGCGCGGCAATTACACCTTTGGCATCGCGGACCAGTCCATTTTTCCGGAAATCGAATTGGAAAAAGTGAAGCGCCAGCAAGGCATGGATATCACGCTCGTGACGAGCGCAACCAGTAACGCGCAAGCGTTGGATTTGTTGAAGCAGATGGGTTTTCCCTTCTCGGAAAAATAAGCACGGAACGAATATTTATGGCGAAGACAGCATGGTTGGAGCGCAATAAGCGCAAAGCAGCAACGGTTCAAAAATACGCCGCCAAGCGCGCGGAACTGAAGGCCAAGCGTGATTACGCGGGACTGGCAAAACTGCCGCGCGACGCCAGCCCGACGCGGCTGGTGAACCGCTGCTCGATGACCGGTCGGCGTCATGGCTACATTCGCAAGTTTGGTTGCTCGCGGTTGACGTTCCGCGAAGCCGCCGCCAACGGTTTGATTCCCGGAGTGGTGAAGGCCAGTTGGTAAGTCCGTAAATTGAAGCGAAAGTTTAAGAGCGATTTTTGAGTATGATTGATCCGATTGCCGACATGTTGACCCGGATTCGCAATGCGTCGCGGGCGCTGTTGCCGACTGTGCAAATGCCGCATTCCAGGTTGAAGGAAAGCCTGGCCAGGCTCCTTAAAGCTGAGGGCTATATTGCTGAGGTGACGGTGGAAAACGCTGACCAGAAGACGCTCAAGCTGCGGTTGAAATACGAAGGCAAGAAATCAGTCATTGAGGGTTTGCGCCGCATTAGTCGGCCCGGACTGCGCCATTACGTGGGCGCGGATGCCATTCCCCGCGTGCGGGGCGGACTGGGTGTGGCCGTGGTTTCCACTTCGGAAGGCGTGATGACGGGACAGGAAGCCCGCAAAAAAAACATCGGCGGAGAATTGCTCTGTTACGTTTGGTGAGGATTGATTTATGTCGCGAATTGGAAAATTACCGATTGACCTTCCGGCCAAGGTGAAGATTGAGATTAAAGGACAGAAGGTTTATGTAGAAGGTCCGAAAGGCAAGCTCGACTGGGAATTGCCACAGCGTACGAGCCTCAAAGTGGAGAACGGCAAGGTGGTGGTCAGCCGCGCTGGCGACGACTCGCAGGCCAAAGCGCTGCATGGATTGAGCCGCGCCTTGGTGAACAACATGGTAAAAGGCGTGTCCGAAGGTTTCGTCAAAAAACTTGAAATTCAAGGCGTCGGCTTCAAGGCAGCCGTGGCTGGCAAGGTGGTTAACCTGAACCTCGGTTTTTCGCATCCAATCAATTACGACATTCCGGATCAGATCAAGGTGACGGTGGAAGAAAACACCAAGTTGACCATCGAAGGGCCGGATAAGATGTTGGTGGGCAAGGTGGCCTCTGAAATTCGCGCGTATTATCCGCCCGAGCCTTACAAGGGCAAAGGGGTGCGGTATGCCGGCGAGTACGTCGAACGCAAGGAAGGCAAAACGGTTCAATAATAAGATTTAATCGTTACGGCCCCGACCGTGACGCAAACAACATGCAAACGCAGAAGAAACAAAAATTGCAGCAGCTACGCCATTGGCGGGTACGGAAAAAAGTGACGGGCACAGCGGAGCGGCCGCGCATGAGTGTGGTTTTTACCGGCACGCATATTTACGTGCAGTTTATTGACGATGTCGTCGGAAAAACGCTGGCGGCAACCTCCACCCGCAGCAAGACGTTGCGGGAACAGAAATTGGCGGCCAATGTGGCCAGCGCCAAAACCATTGGCAGCGCCGCCGCCCGGGCGGCTTTGGACAAGGGCATCAAGGCGGTGGTGTTTGATCGTGGTAGCTCCAAGTATCACGGCAAGGTGAAGGCGTTGGCGGATGCCGCGCGGGAAACGGGGCTACAATTCTAATTTTTTATGGCGAACGACTCCGAGACGGAAATCATTAATAAGGAAGAGGCGGGAAGCGCGCCAGTGACTGAGACGCCCGCTCCACGCGGTCGCGGTGGTCATGGTGGCCATGGCGCTCGCGGTGGTCGTGGCGGTCGTGGCCGGCGGACGGAAGCGCCTGAAGCGCGTTTTGATGGTCAGTCCGGCGAGGAGCTGACCGAGAAGGTCGTGTTTATCAATCGTTCGTCCAAAGTGGTGAAGGGCGGACGCCGCTTCAAATTCAGCGCGCTGGTGGTGGTGGGGGATAAGAAGGGGCGCGTGGGGTTGGGGTTGGGCAAGGCGACCGAGGTGGCGGACGCGATTCGCCGCGGTGGCGAGGATGCCCGACGGCAGATGACGTCGGTGTCGTTGAAGGACACCACCATTCCGCATGAAGTTTATTCTGAGTTCGATGGCGCGCGCGTGTTGTTGCGCCCCGCTTCACCAGGAACGGGAATTATCGCGGGCAAGACCGTGCGCGCGGTCTTGGAATCGGCCGGCGTGCGCGACGTGTTGAGCAAGTCGCTTGGTTCAAAAAACGCCGCCAACGTGGTCAAGGCGACGTTGCACGGTCTGCAGCAATTGCGCTTGCGGCAGGACATTTACAAGCGCCGTGGTTTGGAGATCAAAGCGGCACCCGCAACTCCTGCGGCCAATTAATTTCTTATGCGTTTACATAATCTAAAACCGCGTCCAGGCGCCAAACACCGTCGCAAGCGGATTGGCCAAGGTGAGTCCAGCGGCTGGGGCAAAACGGCGGGGCGCGGCGGCAAAGGTCAGTCCGCGCGCTCGGGTAGTTCCATGCGAATTGGTTTTGAAGGCGGTCAGATGCCGCTGATTCGTCGCATCCCGAAACGTGGCTTCAACAACGCGCGCTTTGGAACACGGTATTTGCCGGTCAACGTGAGCGACCTCAATGTTTTTGACGACGGTGTCAAGGTGGACGAAGCGACGTTGCGCAAAATCGGTCTGGTCAATGGCCGTGGTGACGGCGTCAAGGTGCTGGGAAACGGCGAGCTGACCAAGAAGTTGACGGTGGTGGCGCACGCGTTCAGTGCTTCGGCCCGCGCGAAAATCGAAGGCAAGGGCGGCAAATATGAACTGTTGGCGCCGGCGAAATCCGCGCTGCCTCAGACTTAATCGCAGGATTTTCAAACATGCTCGGCAACCTCATTCAGACTTTCACCAACTGTTTCAAGATTCCGGAACTGAAATCCCGGATTTTGTTTACCGTCATGTTGCTGGGGATTGCGCGTCTCATCGCTTTCGTGCATGTGCCCGGTCTGAACGTCGAGGCGTTGGGGAAGTATTTTGATTCCCACGCGGGCACGGGCGGGATGTTGGGCATGTACAACTTGTTCACCGGTGAAGCCATGAGTCACGGCGCGGTGGGCGCCCTCGGCATCATGCCTTACATCAGCGCGACCATTATTTTGCAATTGCTGACGGCGGTGATTCCCACGTTGAGCAAGCTGGCGCGCGAGGACGGCGGGCGGGTCAAAATTGTTCAGTACGGACGTTATTTGACCGTTGGATTGTGTCTGGTACAAGGCGCAATGATGACGCTGAGTTGGGAAAACCCCCAGACGATTTTCCAGGGCTGGAGCTACGGCGACTTGGTGTTGCATAAGGACTACATCTGGTGGTACCGGATCCAAACCGTGATTCTGCTGACTACGGGCACGATGTTGTTGATGTGGTTGGGCGAGCAAATTACCGACCGGGGCATTGGCAACGGAGTCTCCCTGCTCATCACCATCGGTATTATTGCGGCGTTGCCCGGCGCAGTGGGGCAGGTGAAGGAAATGTTCTGGCCGGGCGAGGGCATTGAGCGCACTCACGGATTGGTCGAGGCAGTAGCCATGATTGCGATGATGTTTATGGTGGTGGGAGTGACGGTGGCGGTGACGTTGGGACAAAGAAAAATTCCCGTACAGTACGCCCAGCGCGCCGTGGGGCGTAAAATTTACGCCGGCCAATCTTCCTTCATGCCGCTGCGCGTGAACTACTCGGGCGTCATGCCGGTGATTTTTGCCGCGGCGATTTTGATGTTTCCGCAAAAACTGCTCTCCATGATTGGCGCGCGGTTTAATCTCAAATTTTTCAACGATCTGGCTTACATGCTGAATTACGGTTCAATCGGTTATCTGACGTTATACGGAGCAATGATTTTATTCTTCTCGTATTTCTGGGTGGCGACGCAATTCAATGAAATCCAGATCGCCGACGATTTGAAGAAGAATGGCGGTTATATTCCAGGTGTGCGGCCGGGGCAGCCGACCAGCGATTTTTTGCATAACACCATGAGTCGAATCACTTTGGCGGGCGCAATTTTCCTGACCTTTATTGCGATTTTCCCCATTTTATTGGGCGAGTGGATGAAGATTCCACCGGGGGTATCGCACTTTTTCGGCGGCACCAGTTTGTTGATCATAGTGGGCGTCATGCTGGACACCATGCGGCAGGTCGAAGCGCATTTGTTGATGCGGCACTATGACGGCTTCCTCAAGAAGGGGAAGATGCGCGGACGGTTTTAGGCGGGTCGCTTCGTTCCGGCATGCGGCTGACGCTGTTGGCGTGGCGCGGGGAGCAAAGCGGAAGCGGTCAGGTAATCATGAGCCTCATCAAAAGCGGTCCCGAGCTTGAGCTGATGCGCGCGGCAGGAATGCTGGCGGCGGAAGTGTTGGATGAGATTACGGCGTTTATTCAACCGGGCGTGACCACGTTGCAAGTGGATGAATTTGCCGGCGCCACCATGAAGAAGCGCGGCTGCCACAGCGCGTTTCTGGGGTATCGGAAATACCCGCGTCATACCTGCTTGTCGGTGAATGACGAAGTGGTTCACGGCTTGGCCGGCGAGCGGGTGTTACGCTTTGGCGACATCGTCAGCATAGATTGCGGCGTGCGCCATGAAGGTTATGTGGGGGATACCGCCGCGACGGTGGCGGTGGGGGGGTGCAGCGCGGCGGCGCAACGGCTGATGGATGTGACGCAACAGGCGTTACACAAAGGTATTGAGCGGGCGGTCGCCGGTAATCGCGTGACGGATATTTCGCGGGCGGTGCAGAATTACGTGGAAGGCAATGGGTTTAGTGTCGTGCGGGAATTCGTCGGTCACGGCGTGGGCAAATCGGTTCACGAAGAGCCTCAAGTGCCTAATTTTGTGGATGCCGGAAGCAACGCGAAATTGAAGGCCGGAATGACGATTGCGATTGAACCGATGGTGAATATGGGCCGGCCCGACGTGAAAATCCTGAAAGACGGCTGGACAGTTGTGACGCAAGATGGTTCACTCTCTGCCCATTTTGAGCATACGGTGCTCATCACGGCGGGAGCGCCGGAGATTTTAACATGGGTGCGGACGCCTTCCGGATCGAAGGCCGCGTGATGGCCGTTCAGCCCAACGGAACATTCCGGGTGGAATTGGCCAACGGACACCGGCTGCTGGCGTTTGCGCCGCGGCAGATGAAACACGAATTTGCCGGCGTGCAGCCGGGAGACAGGGTAACAATGCAACTGACGCCGTTTGATTTGTCAACCGGTCGGTTGGTGAAGGAAAAACTGATTTAACATGAAAGTTCGAGCCTCGGTAAAGAAGCTGTGCGAGCGCTGTAAAATGGTGCGTCGCCGTGGCGTTCTGCGCGTCATTTGCACAAACAAGCGTCATAAACAACGTCAAGGATAATCAAGTATGGCCCGCATTATTGGAGTGGAGATTCCGCCGAACAAGCGCATTGATATCGCGCTGCGCTACATCTATGGCATCGGCCCGGTCAACGCGCTGGAAATTCTCGAACGCGCGAACATTGACCCGGCCGTTCGCGCCAAGGATTTGACCGAGACGCAACTGTCCCAGATTGTCCGGGCGATTCAAGATGGCAAGTATGTCATCGAGGGCGATCTGCGCCGCGAACTCGGTTTGAACCTCCGCCGGTTGCAGGCGATCAAATGCTATCGCGGCATCCGCCATTTGCGCAGTCTGCCCGTCCGCGGTCAACGGACGCAAACCAATGCCCGCACCCGCAAAGGGCCACGCAAGACGGTCGGAGTGCAACGCAACCCGAACGCCAAGACCGGAATTCACTAAAATTTGATTTTTATGGCTGACGAGACGAAGAAAAAAACCGCTCCGACCCAGGAAGCCAGCGCGGAAGCCGGGACGGAAAAGGTGACGGCGACTGCCGAACCAAAGGCGAAGAAGGCTGCGGCGCCCGCAGCGGAATCCAAACCCGAGGTCGTTGCGCCAGTCGCGGCGGCGGCGCCCACGGCGGCGGAACTACTGGGCGAAGACGCGAGTGCCAAGAAGATCATCAAGGCGAAGCACGCCAAAAATGTTTCGGCTGGAATTGCCAATATTCTCGCGACGTTCAATAACACGCAGGTTTCAATCACTGACATGCACGGCAATCTGATTGGCTGGTCGGCCGCCGGGCGGGTGGGATTCAAAGGTTCCCGAAAGAGCACCGCCTACGCCGCGCAGATGGTGGCGCAGGACGCCGCGCGTCAGGCCATGGCGCATGGCATGAAGGAAGTGGAAGTGCGGGTCAAAGGGCCCGGCTCGGGGCGTGAATCAGCCATCCGCGCCCTGCAGGCGATCGGTTTGGACATCAGCTCGATCAAGGACGTGACGCCCGTGCCGCACAACGGCTGTCGCCCGCGCAAGAAACGTCGCGTCTAAATCGGAATTAAATTTGAACTAATCATTTGCTATGGCTCGTTACAAAGGTCCTCGTGTTCGCATCAGCCGCCGCTTCGGTATTCCGATGTTTGGCCCGACGAAATATCTCGAACGGCGCAATTATCCGCCCGGCGTGCATGGTCCGAAGTCCCGCCGTAAACTGACCGACTACGGTCTGGGGTTGGTAGAGAAGCAGAAACTGCGTTACTACTACGGTTTGTTGGAACGTCAATTCCGCGGAGTTTATCAGAAAGCGCTGCGGCGTCGCGGCGTGACGGGCGAGCACATGCTGCAAATTTTGGAAACCCGCCTGGACAATGTCGTTTACCATCTGGGGTTCGGCACAACTCGCGCCGCCGCGCGGCAGATGGTGGCGCACGGTCACGTTGCGGTGAACGGACGCAAGGTCAACATTCCTTCCTACGCCCTCAAGGTGAATGACGTGATCACGGTCAAAGACACCACGGTCTCCCATCAAATGGCGACGCGGGCGATGGAATTGTCCACCAGCCGCGCCGTGCCGGATTGGCTGGTCCTGAACAAGGACGAGTTCAAAGGCGTGGTGATGCGCGTGCCGACGCGTGAGGAAATCAACCCCATCGCCAACGAACAAGCGGTGGTCGAATTTTATTCCCGCTAAACAACAACTCGTTCCGCCACCGCGGAACTTTTGCAATACAATTATACGGACGCGGTCGTCGGCGGGAATAACGGCGGCAGCGTCAGCTTAAAATTGTTGAAAGGAAATCATGCCAGTACGTCTCGGTCGTTTTGAAATGCCCAAGCGTTTGACCAAGGATGAGTCAAGCGCGACGGAGGTTTATGCCAAATTTGTCGCCGAACCGTTTGAAACCGGTTACGGCCACACCATCGGCAACTCGTTGCGGCGCGTGCTGCTCAGTTCGCTGGAGGGCGCGGCCATCACCGCCATCAAGGTTGATGGGGCCATGCACGAGTTCGCCACCATTGAAGGAGTGGTGGAGGACGTCACGGAAATCGTGTTGAACCTCAAAAAACTCAAGTTCAAGGCGCATACGCGCGAAGAGCAGGTGTTGCTGCTTTCGGTGAACAAGGAGGGAACGGTGACCGCCGGAGACATTCAGCTCAACCAAAACATTGAGCTGGTCAATCCGGATGAAGTGCTTTGCACGCTCGACAAAAAGAAAAAATTCGAGCTGGAACTGACCGTCAAAGTGGGACGCGGCTTTTTGACCGGTGACGAAAATAAGAAGGCCGGCCAGGCAATCGGCGTCATTGCGATTGATTCGTTGTTCTCGCCTGTGACCCGCGTGCGTTATGCCGTCGAGGCCGCGCGCGTCGGCAACCGGACCGACTACGATCGGCTGGTGCTTGAGATTTGGACCGATGGTCGGATTACGCCGGACGACGCTTTGACGCAGGCTTCCGCCATCCTGGCGCATCATCTGGACGTGTTCGTTGGTTACGACAAGAACGCCGTGGAATTCGAAGAAACGGTGGACAAGCAGGACGATGAGAAATTGAAGCTCAAGAAGCTGCTCAACATGAGCGTGAACGAGATTGAATTGAGCGTGCGCGCCGCCAACTGTTTGAACAACGCGAACATCACCACCGTGGGCCAGTTGGCCATGAAGAGCGAATCCGAAATGCTGAAGTACCGCAATTTCGGCAAGAAGTCGCTGAACGAAATCAAAGACAAGCTGGTCGGATTGGGATTGTCGTTGGGCATGACTTTTGAACCCGGGCTGATTGACGGAGCGAAAGAAGAATCCAAAGCGTTGTAAATTTTATGCGACACCTGAAAAGAACCGCCAAGCTGGGCCGCCAGTTCGAGCATCGCAATGCGATGCTGGCGAACATGGTTTGCAGTTTGATCAAGCACAAGCGCATCACCACCACGCTGGCCAAGGCCAAGGCCGCCCGCCCCATGGCGGAAAAAATGGTGACGCTGGGCAAGCAGGGCACGCTTCAGGCCCGTCGGTTGGCCGCCGCCCGTTTGCACACTCGCGGTCCGTCCGCTCCGTTGAGCAAGGCTGAGAAAAAGAAGTGGCGCGCCAATGAAGACGTGCTGCGCATCTTGTTCGAGGACATCGCGCCCGCTTTCAAAGGTCGCACGGGAGGCTATACCCGGATCATTAAATTGGAACAGCGACCCGGGGACGCCGCGTCCAAAGCCATTCTGGAGTGGGTGGATGAATTGATTTCCGCCGCGCCGGCAGCGACAAAAGAGGCGGATAAAAAGGAAGCCGCTGCTGCCAAGTAAACCATCAAGAATCTTTCTTTCCAGCCCGCTTAATCAGCGGGCTTTTTTATTGACGCAGGGTTGTCGTGCAACTGCTTCGCCCCCGGTCGGATCCGGCTTTGGTCCCCCGGAATTTTACGCATCTAGTTTGGCTTCGGGAAAGCGTTCAAGAATGCGGCGGCGCACCAGGGCTTCATGGTCCGGTTGTAATCGGCGACGCGTGATCAGGCGCTGCACGGCGTCCAGAAGCAGCAACCAATCTTCAAGCGGCGGCGCGTCCACCGATTGCCACTGGTCGAATCGCTTCGCGCGTTGTGAGAAGCGCCATTCGCCGCCCACGCGCTGGGCGGTGACTTGCAGTTTCTCGCCCGTTTCGGTGGTGCGTTTCCAACTGATTTCAGCCTTGGGCATGAGTCAGGTTTTTTAGTCTATCGCGCTGGCGCTTGAATTTTTAGCGACCGGGCCCGGACCAGTTTGATTTTTCAGGGACGATCCACACTGGCGACGGCCATGGCCGCGATGCCTTCTTCACGTCCGATGAAACCCATTTGTTCATTGGTGGTGGCTTTGATGCCAATCTGCGCTTCGGAGATGTTTAACGCTCCGGCAATACATTTCTTCATCGCGGCGATGTGCGGATATATTTTTGGCGCTTGCGCGATCACCGTTGCGTCCACATTTACAATCCGGCTCTTGGTTTCCGTGACTTTATGGGCCACAGCTTCGAGAAAGATGCGGCTGGGCGCGTTATGCCAGCGTGAATCGGTGTTAGGGAAAAAATGGCCGATGTCGCCCTCGCCCAACGCGCCGAGCAACGCATCGCAAATGGCGTGCAGCAGCGCGTCCGCATCGGAATGACCATCAAGCCCTTTGGAATGGGCGATCTCCACTCCGCCGAGAAACAGTTTGCGTCCCTCAACCAACTGATGAACATCGTAACCAATGCCGACATGAACCATGACGGCAGGCTAAAGTTAAAGCGTGATTTGACCAAGTTTAATTCCCGCCCAACTGCGAACTCCCACGTCAAGGCCGCTGCGGTTGTGTTGTCATCGGGAGCAGGAGTTGGGTGCTGCGTTCCGCAGATGTGACGAATGGTCTGGCCCGAAATCCAAGCGCTTTGACCGCTCACTCCAAATCTGAATTTCCGAACGCGCCAATGGCGCGTTCTAATTTGGCCACCGCTACGGCATAGTCGTATTCGGCCTGAATCTGAGTCGTGCGCGCTTCGGTCAGCGCTGTTTCGGCGGTGAGCACGTCCAATTGCGTCGCCGTTCCCGCTTCGGCGCGGGACTTGGCCAGGCGCAACGCTTCGTCCGCTTGTTCCTGAACCTTTTTCTGAGATTCCAGAACTTCCCGCGCACTGACGAGTGCGGTGTAGGCCGTGCGCACTTCGAGTTCGATGCGACTGCTCGTGTCGTCAATCTCCACAAGACTTTTTTCGTGCGCAGCCTTTGCTTGCGTCACTTTACCGCGCGTGGCCAGACCGTCAAAAACAAACCAGTTCATACGTACGCCAACCTGCCATCCATCCACCTTGTCGCTCAAATCCGTGGTTAAACTGGAATCGCGCCAGCTCCAGCCGGCGAATCCCTGCAGGCTGGGCCAGTGTTCGCTGCGCGCGCTGATGATGTCTTCCTGGCGCAGCTTCTCAGACTTGCGAAGCACGCCCAGTTCAGTGCGTTTTTCCAGGGCTTGGGCGATGGCTGCCGACAATTGAATATCGAAGGGAGCAGTCTCCAGGCGATCGGCAAGTCGCATGGGGATCGCCTCCCACATTTCGCGCGGCAAATCGCAACCCAGCAACTGGGCCAGGTTGTTCTGGGCGATCCGTTGGGCATTACGGGCGCGAATCAATGGCGGGCGGGCGTTGGCCACGGCCACTTCTGCGCGCAAGACGTTGAATCGCGGCACCGTGCCGGCGGTGTAACGGTAATGTTCGTCCTGAAGCTCCTTGGTCAAAAGACTCACGGAAGCATCGCGCACGACGATTTCCTGACTGGCGAGCAGTACGTCGTAATAGGCGATCCGGGTGGCAAGCAGAGTGTCGGCCACGACGGTTTGATGTTGGAGGAACGCCTGCTCCTTGATGAGTTTGGCGGCGCGCAAAGAGGAAACCATTCGCCCGCCTTCGAAGAGCGATTGGACGATTTGCAGGTCGGCGTTCCAGTTCTGACGATCAATCACCTGGCCGGGATAGAACGCCTCCAGCATCCGTCGGTCCGTGTCGGTATAACTGCCGGAAGACTGAAGTTTCGGGATTACCACGGCCCGGGTTTGCAACGAGACGCCGGTTGCGGCTGCCAAGTCCTGACGGGATTTCAGAATGGTTCGGTTTTGTTTGAGCGCCAGATTGAGCGCATCCACCAAGGACAGTGGCTGGTTCAACCAGGCGGGAGGTTGAGTATGGTTGCTCTCGGCGTCAACGCTGCCCGAGGTCAGGAGCAAAGCGCAAACCATTCCAAAACCAACCAAGGTTTTGACAAGTGGGCGGAAAATAATGTGGTCGTCATTCATAACGAAGATAGCCGCGAAAGATTATGGGAAAAAGCAGCGGTGCGACTCAATCTTTTGCTGCTTTGACCGCGAGTACTGCGGCAGCCAGGTGGCGCGCTTGTTGGACCAGCGGCAGATCGCCACCGAGAGAGCCAAAGCGGAAGGGCGGCAAGCCGCTTTGTTGTTGTCCCAACAACTCGCCGGGGCCGCGGAGTTTCAAATCCGCCTCGGCAATGCGAAAACCATCCGTCGTTTCCACCAGGGTTTGCAATCGCTCCCGAGCGGCGGGATCGAGAACATCGGAAATGAGAATACAAAAGCTGTCCGGTGCGCCGCGGCCAATCCGGCCGCGTAATTGATGCAATTGAGCCAGACCGAAAGCCTCGGCGTTTTCGATCAACATCACCGTGGCGTTGGCGACGTCCACCCCAACTTCAATCAACGAAGTGGCCAGCAGTACTTGCATGGTGTTATCCCGGAACGCCGTCATGGTGCTTTCTTTTTCAGCCGGTTTGAGGCGACCGTGCAACAGTCCCACCCGGAATGGCGCAAGGCTTTTTCGCAAGCCGTCCCATTCCTTGGTGACGGCTTTCAAACCATCGGCGTTTTCCTCGACGCGCGGATAAACCACGTAAGCCTGCCGCCCCAGGCGGAGTTGCTGTCGGAGAAATTCCCAAACGCGCGGCAGGCGTTCGGTGCTGCGCAAAAAGGTTTTGATCGTGCCGCGACCAGCAGGCGGTT
Organism: Verrucomicrobiota bacterium; assembly: GCA_039806955.1. Classification (GTDB taxonomy): domain Bacteria; phylum Verrucomicrobiota; class Verrucomicrobiia; order Limisphaerales; family JADLHS01; genus JADLHS01. The sequence goes on from JBDHQI010000021.1 coordinate 61,094, forward strand.
TATCAATGATCGAAATGTCCAGATCCCCGTACAGCGTCAGCCCCAGCGTGCGCGGGATGGGCGTGGCGGTCATCACCAGCAAATGGGGGTAATTTCCTTTGCGCACGAGTTGCTCGCGCTGAGTCACGCCAAATTTGTGCTGTTCGTCAATCACCACCAGACCAAGTCGCGGCAGGTTAAAACCCTGGGTCAGCAGCGCGTGCGTGCCGACGTATAAAGTCGGAGGATGGCTGGATCGTTCCGCCGAGTGAGGTGGCGAAACCGCTGCCGAAATCGGGGATGATTTTCGCGCGCCGGTTTGAATCTCCACCCGGACGCCGAGCGGAGTGAACCAACGCGAAAAATGGTGGAAATGTTGGGTGGCAAGAATCTCGGTTGGCGCCATGAGGCTGGCGTTGAATCCGCTCTCCAAAGCCATCAAGGCGGTGGCGGCGGCGACCACCGTTTTGCCTGAGCCAACGTCGCCTTGCAGGAGCCGGCGCATCGGATGCGCCCCGCCCATGTCGGTTCGGATTTCGCGGAGCACGCGCGTTTGGGCGGAGGTGAGTTTGAAGCCAACCGAAGCTAGAAACGGTTTGATCAGACGGTTGGTGCCCGCGCAGGGCAGGGCGCTGGCCCTAGTTTCAAAATTTTTGCGGCGCGCCAGGATTTGTAGTTGCAGGCTGGTAAATTCGTCCAACGCCAATCTTTGCCGGGCGGCTTCGGCATCCGCAAGTTCATCGGGGAAGTGCAGTTGGTGAATGGCTCGAGCGCGCGAGCATTCAGGCAATTCATAAGCGGGCGGCGTCTGGATTGCGGTTGGCTGGGGATGTCCATCGAGGAGTTGCCTCCATTCAGGTTCAACGATGGCGGCTTGGTAATGTTCGAGCGCGCGCCAGACGAGGCTGCGCATCACGCGCGCAGTCAGTCCTTCGGTCAGCGGATGAATCGGAACAATGCGATTGACGTGAATGAAATCGTCGTCGCCCGCCTCGATCAATTCGGTTTCCGGGTGTTCAAAAGTTCGGGGACGCAGCGAGTCAGTTTTCCCAAAGGCCAGGAACTCGCGATCTCGGACAAAGTAATTTTCCATCCACGGTTGCGCTTGCCACCACCGTAAATGAAGTCGCGCCGTGCCATCATCTAAAACACATTCGAACATGCGGCGCGCGCCCCGGCGGAAGCACTTGCCGCCCGCAGCGATGATTTTTCCGCGCACCGTGGCCGGTTCGCCAATTTGAAGCTCGCGAATCGCGAGAAACTTGCGGCGATTCTCGTAGCGCCGTGGTTTGTGCAATAGTAAATCGCCAATGCTGGTGATTCCCAATTTGCTCAACAAGTGGGCGCGTTCCGAACCGACACCCCAGAGGCTGGTAATGGGGGCGGCGAGAGGATCTGCATGGTCATCCGAAGTTGACACAGGCGCACGATACGCACTCAACAGGAAGCGCCAAAGCTTAAAGTCAGTGATGGGAAGCGGGGCCGAACGGATCGCTCAATCGAGCGGCGGCACTATTGACCTTTGGCCGAACTGGGAAAGTCTTTGACCAGATATTCCACCAGGGACGCAATCTGTGCGTCCGATAGCGGTCCGCCTTGCGGCTGTGCGAACGCGGGCATCAAGGTGCCGGGTTTGCCGTTGACGATGAAGAAGCGCCAATACTCCGCATCGGTGGGCGGTGTGAGGCGATGCAAATCAGTCACCATGGAAGCGCGATGTTCGGCCTCATGGCAAATGCCGCAGGCGGCGGTGTACAGTTCCTTGCCGGTTTTGCCGATCAGCGGTTCGACGTGGCAGCTCGCGCAATCGCCATGGAAAACTGCCTGCCGATCGGCCAGGGCGATTTGCTGATTCCGTTCGCGATTCGCCCCCATGGTCATGGCGCTGGTTTGCCGATCGGGGATGATGCTGGTTACTAGCAACGTCTTTTGTCCCTGATCGGAATGGATGGTGACGGTTTTCGTGACGTTACCGAATTTGCCGGCAAGATTCATATTGATCGGGATTTTGCCCACCTGATTCGGAGCCAATTTCATCGGCAACTGGATATTTGCCGTGGTGCAACCGCAGGAGGTTTGCACGCGCGCAATCGTGACTTCGTGTGAGGCGATGTTGGTGACATTGAAAATAAACGCACCGTTTTGTTCGCCGGCCTTGGCGTGATACTCCTTTTTCTCGGCGTCGAACGCGAGAATGCCATCGGGCAGGACCTGGTTCACCAATGGCGGCGTTTGCGCCGGATGCATGACGCGCGGTTGTGGCGATACGGGTATGACGGGATTGGGAACGCCAGGTACGGGCGGTCGGGAATTGGTGGCCACAATGGACCAAGGCTGACCGAACGCGCTCGGCATCATGCCGGCCAGAAAGATTAACCAGATCGAAGCAAGAATCTTCATAAACAAAACGACTGGAACTTATGGTAAAACCCGCTGCGTGACGAGACTGAAAGTAAAAAATTCGTGGTGCTCATTGGAGAGGACGCTCAAAGCGTGAGCCAGACCATTACGGGGAAGTGATCGCTCGGAAACCGGTTCTCCTGATGCGTCGTCAGGATTTCGCCCCGCAACACCTTCACCGGGCCGCGCGTCAGAATCCAGTCAATGCGATTTCCCTTCCAGACGGGCGGCTGATAATTGTTGAAGGTATTGACGCCGTCGTTGACCCGTTCTTTGGCGACGAGCCAGGTGTCCGAGAAGAATCCATCCTCGGTGAGCAACGTATAGGCCTGGTTGCGCTGGGCGGCGGCATTGAAATCACCGGTGACGACCACCGGAAGCCGGGTGTTTAATTCCTGCACTCGTTGGCGCAATAATTCCGCACTCTTTTCCCGGGCCAGTTGGACGATATGATCAAAGTGCGTGTTGAAGAAAAAGAATTTCTGATCAGTAACGCGATCGCGAAATTCCATCCAAGTCACCATGCGCCGGATCTGGTTGCCCCAGGTGGTTGACCCGGGCACCTCGGGCGTACCCGACAACCAAAAATGATTGGTGGACAAGGCTTCCAGGCGGGTGGGCCGATAGAAAATCGCCATGAACTCGCCCTTGGTTTTGCCGTCGTCGCGACCGACGCCGGTCCATTGGTAGTCCGGCAGGTCCTGCGCCAGTTCGCGCAATTGTTCGTAAAGCCCTTCCTGAGTGCCGATGAGGTCCGGCGTGGCGTTGGTGAGCAACGCGCGCATGAGTGGACGACGATTCGGCCAGACGTTGGTGCCATCCGAGGCCGTGCCATAACGCAGGTTGAACGTCATGACCCGCAGTACGGTTGGAGAATTGGTTTCAGCCCGGGTCGTGGCCGCAATGCCTCCGATCAACCACCCACCCAATAAGCAGCAAAGTAAGCGCATGGATAATGGACGTAACAACTTCAACTGCGATTCAAAGCGCTAAGCACGGCGTGGACGGAGGCCAGTTCGATGTTGGTGTCCACCCCCGCGCCCCACCGCGTTTTACCGTCAGCCTGTTTGATTTGAATGTAGGCGATGGCGCTGGCCGTTTCACCGGCGCTCAACGCGTGCTCGCTGTAACTGGCGATCTCGAAGCGCAACTCCCCGACTTTGCCGAAACCGTTGACCAGGGCCGCCAGCGGGCCGTTTCCTTCGCCGGTCAATTCCACGGTCTGGCCGTCCCGCCGCAACCGCGCTTTGCACTTCACGCCGCCATTTCGACTTTCGGTTTCGAAGCCGAGCAATTTCCACGGGGTATCGCGTTCGATATATTCACGCCAGAACATGGCTTTTAACTCCGCGCCACTCACCTCGCGGCCGAGCCGATCCACCTCTTGGTTGGCAATCGGCCCGAACTCGCGCTGAAAATCTTTTGGCAACTCGATGCCGTATTCGCTCTCCAACAAATACGCCACGCCCCCCTTGCCCGACTGGCTGTTGACACGGATGACTTCACGGTATTCGCGGCCGATGTCGCGCGGATCAATCGTGAGATAAGGCACGTCCCAGTGTTGCAGCTCGGATTGCGCCGCGCCGGTGGACGTGGACGATTGCAATTCAATTTGCTTGTCCTCCCATTTGGCCAGACCCTTTTTGATCGCGTCCTGGTGCGAGCCGCTGAACGCGGTGAAGACCAGCTCGCCCGCGTACGGCTGGCGCGGCGGCACGGTCATGCCGGTGCAGCGCTCGTAAACGGCGCGCACCGCGTTCAGGTTGGAGAAATCCAGCTGCGGATCAATGCCGTGCATGTAAAGGTTCAAGCCGACGGCCACCACGTCCAAGTTGCCGGTGCGCTCGCCATTGCCAAACAACGTGCCTTCCACACGTTCGGCGCCAGCCAGCAATCCCAGTTCGGTCGCCGCCACGCCAGTGCCTCGATCGTTGTGCGTGTGCAAACTCACAATGAGCGAATCGCGATTTTTGATGTGGCGGCAGATCCACTCGATCTGGTCCGCGTACACATTCGGCATGGCCACTTCCACCGTGTCCGGCAGGTTTAAAATCATTTTGCGCTGCGGGGTCGGCTGCCAGACGTCCATGACCGCTTCGGAAATTTCCCGGGCGAACTCAACCTCCGTGGCGGAAAAACTTTCCGGCGAGTATTGCAACATGATCTCGGTGCCGCGCAATCGTTCCAGCCGGTCCTGAATCATTTGCGCGCCGCGCACCGCCACCTGGATGATTTCCCGCTTGGACATGCCGAACACCACACGGCGTTGCGCGGGCGAAGTCGAGTTGTAGAGATGAATGATCACCCGCTTCGCGCCCGCGAGCGATTCGATGGTGCGTTCGATCAAATCCTCCCGCGCCTGCACCAGGACCTGCAGCCACACGTCCTCCGGCGCGCGCTGTTCCTCGATCAACCGGCGATTGAACGTGAACTCGGTGTTCGAGGCGGATGGAAAACCCACCTCGATTTCCTTGAAGCCCACTTTGACCAGTGTGTTGAACAATTCGAGTTTTTGACCCACATTCATCGGCACAGCCAGCGCCTGGTTGCCGTCGCGCAAATCCACACTGCACCAGCGCGGCGCCGCGGTAATGACGCGGCTGGGCCATTGCCGGTCCGGCAGGTTCACCGGCGGAAACGGACGATATTTCTGAGACGGATTTTTCAGCATGTGCTTGTAGATTTATGTCGTTTGGACGTGGTTTTGACAAAACAAAAACCCCACCGCCATTTTGGCAGTGGGGTTCAAAAACTTTGGAACCAATCAGAACCCAACCGCCGCTTTCTCCAGCAGCAGAGCACCCAACCGCAGGTTCAGATTCAACATTCCGTTCACGTCAGAAAGCCTAGTGGAGACGACCAACTGCGTCAATGCGATTCCTTGTACAGGGCCGTCTAGAACAGAAAAATCCAACGGACTACCGCTGAAGCCCTTGTGCCAAATCAGCTCGTTTATATGGGGGAAGACTGCAAGATCGCATGATTACTTCCATCGTCGTGGCACCAAGTCATCCCATGAGCATTTCAAAGCATGGCGAAAACGAGCCACTGTGGTAATGAGCAGGTTGATTTCTCCAGCTTCAACACGGCGCACATTACGCGCGTTTATGTCGGCTAGCTCGGCCAACCGTTCCTGCGTCATTCCCAGCGAGGAACGAATCCGTCGGATGTTACCGCCTAACGATGAAATAAAAGTTGTGTTTCAGATTGTTTTGTCAGGCAATAGGTCTGGCAGCGCAGCGCATTCATTATTTCGCGCACCAATCGGTATTTGGAATGATGGTGATTTTACAGTGGCTTACGCATGGGATGTCGGTGTAAAAGTCTTTCTGTAAATTGTCTTTCTTCCCTGCGCAGCCGCCCCCCCGGAGGGGGGAAGGCGTTCCGCGCGCGAAAAACTGGTCGAGGGCGGGCCACGTTGGTTTCCTCTTGGGGTGTCACAAACACATCCAACACGAAATCATCACCTGGCCCACCACACCGATCCTGAACTCTTGAACGACATCCTGCAACTCCTGACCGAGCAAGGCCACGACGGCTTCGCCGAAGGCCTCCGCCTCCTCGTCAACGAAGCCATGCGCGTCGAACGCCATCAGGTCCTCCAAGCCCAACCCTACGAGCGCACCCACACCCGCAAAGGTTACGCCAACGGTTACAAGCCCAAAACCCTCGCCAGCCGCGTCGGCCCCATCACCTTCCGCGTGCCCCAAGTCCGCGGCGATACCGAATTCTATCCCGCCGCCCCGGATAAAGGCGTCCGCTCCGAGCAGGCCCTCAAACTCGCCATGGCCGAAATGTACGTCCAGGGCGTCTCCACTCGCAAAGTCTCCGCCATCGTCGAGGAGCTTTGCGGCACCTCCGTCAGCTCCACCCAGGTCAGCGGCTGCGCCAAACGCCTCGACGCCGAACTCCAGAAGTGGCGCGACCGTCCGCTCGGAACCTGCCCCTATCTGGTGTGTTCGACGCCCGCTATGAAAAGGTCCGCCACGACGGCCAGCTCCGCGACTGTGCCGTCCTCATTGCCCTGGGCATCACGCCCGAAGGCAAACGTTCCCTCCTCGGCGTCAGCGTCGCTCTGAGCGAAGCCGAGGCGCATTGGCGCGCCTTCTTCCAAAGCCTCGTTCAGCGCGGCCTCTGCGGCGTCACCTACATCGTCAGCGACGATCATCCCGGCCTGGCCGCCGCCCGCAAAGCCGTCTTTGGCGCCGTCCCCTGGCAACGCTGCCAGTTCCACCTCCAGCAAAATGCCCAGGCTTACGTCCCCCGGCTGGACCAACGCGCCGAAGTCGCCCGCGCCATCCGCAGCGTCTTTGAATGCGCCACCCGTTCGGCCGCCGAACAGCGGCTAAAAGAAATCGTCGCCCACTACGCCCAGAGCGCGCCCCAACTCGCCCGCTGGCTGGAGGAAAACCTGCCCCAGGGCTTCACGGTGTTCACGCTGCCCGCCGCCCACCAAAAACGGATGCGCACCTCCAACGCCTTGGAACGCGTCAACCAGGAACTCAAACGCCGCACCCGTGTGGCCCGCGTCTTCCCCAACGAAGCCGCCCTCCTGCGCCTGGTCACCGCGCTCTTGAGCGAAACCAGCGACGAGTGGGAAACCGGAAAACTTTACCTCAACCTGGAAAACCAAAACCCACCCTCAGTTTGATGCTCAACAAATTTACAGAAAAAAATTGCGCCGCCCCACCAGAAAATAGTTAGCGCCACTTCTACGCAGGAGAGTAGCGATCCATTTCCAATTAATAGCGTGAACAAGCTCAATATGACCTGCAAGGGTGATCTCGGCGGAGGGCGCATAGTGACAGATACGGTCCTCGAAACCCACAAGGAGTGGGTATGGCTGGCAAAAGTTGACCAGACTGGCTTGTGGCCTGACGATGGGCCTTGGACCGTGTGGTTGAAAACGGCCGGCTACAAGACAGGTTGTAACCGCCCTCCACCCCAAGCGGATTACTATTTTTGGGTTCCCGCCTCAGTGAGCAAAAGCGGTGGCCAACTCGTGAGTTTGGGGACGCCAAATTGTATTCTAAGTTATCCGTTCTATCTGGCACACGAGTTTTACAAGTAAAGCACATGAGAGCACGCTATCTGGCACTTTGCCTTTTGATCTGTAGTGGTATTGCGCTTTTTTTGCTGCTACCTGCAAAGAAACAAAAAGCCGGGCCTGTGCCAGAAAGCACTAAACAGGCGGATGTCGTGGTTCCAGACACGAATCCGCCTGCACCGCTTGAAAAACAACCGCAACCGCAACTCGCTAAGATGGACGTGAACCATGACCCGCTTGCGAGTGCGTATGAAATGGCGACCTTTATTGGTCAAGTTTGCGACTCAGTGCCGCCCAAGCGTGCAACAACGCGGTTGCAGATGAAGGGGCTTCAAGTTGTCTTTTTCCTAAACGACTATGTGATGGCCGCAAAAACAAATAACAGTTTGGCATTGTCCCAATCTGCAATTATCGGCGCTTTCACGAACGTCTCCCAGGACACGGCAATGATCAGCGATAGGCTGGTAACTTACGCCGACTTCCCCGGCACTTTGTCTGACCATTACCGGAGCATTAGTCAGATTCCCACGGAGAAGGAAAACATCAAAACGATTGAGGCAGCGCTGACTGAAAACGGCGTGGCTATTGATACGGAAAGCGATTTGTTGATGGATTGCATTCGGTATGCCTACTATCATAATCATATCTATGAATTCTACGGGCCAGCGTCCGAAACGTCATACCCACCCGAATTGAATGCATTGGTCAGCGCGTCGGACACCGTTTTTCGACATCGCTTTGAAACGAGATTCGGATTAAACTCCAATACGGTCACAAATCTGATGAATCGGCTTATGAAAGTGCAGATCCGCGATATTTCGGATGCGGGCTTTCAAGTCCCGGCGCACATTCATTGAGGTTTTTTCGGGTCGCTATCCATTCAGCGATCAATGCGCGAACTTTTATGAAATCTGAAGATGTATATGAACGTCGCCAGTCAGCAGACCGGATGGAAGCCGTCATGGTCGTTTTTAGTGCCATAGGCGTTATAGCCGCGCTATTTGCACTTTTTAGTCATGGATGGATGCCAAGTCTGACCTTGTTCCTCTTGAGCGTGATTGCCATTGCCTTATCGCGTGTGTTCGATTTGCTTGCAGATTTGCTGGCCTCTGTGGGGAGGCTTGAGGAAGTTAAGAAATTAAGTTCGTCAGAGAAGCGCAACCAGACCAGTTCTTAAAGAAATACCCTAAATGGGAATACCCCTATCTGGCGATTGTCTCCCGCATTTTTGCATTTGCTGCCACGCCTGATGCCGAGCGGCCCTCTCTTGAATTCCCTGAATCCATGCTCGCCTTCGCGCTTCCTTGACAGCAGCATCATCAGGCGCTTGTTGAACCGGCTCTTTATCCGGCACGATCTGCGCCGTCGCGTCGGTAATTTTCCCTTTCACTAAATCCGTTGCCGAAGGGCGTGGAAGGCTCCCCTTAAACTGAGCCAGGTGTTATGAGAGGATTGGGCGGCGCTCCGCGCCGCCCGGAACTCTGAT
>JBDHQI010000022.1:0-69775 GCA_039806955.1 Verrucomicrobiota bacterium
AATTTCATCCGCGTAAGCTGGCTCCATTCAACAACTTCCGCTTACCGCTTCAAAAACGTTTAATGCGCAGGCCCTGGTCGTACGTGGCGCTATTCGTGCCGTCACCCACCGTCAGCAGGCGGGAAGCATCGCCATAACTGGAACCGTGATTGAACCGCAGAGACGCGGAGACGCGGAGACCGGAACTGTCGCGCCGGAGCAAAGCGTCGTAATGATTCGTCACGATCACGCCATTGAGCGGCCCGCCGATGTAGGATTCCTGCAAGAGATTCCCGGCGTCATCCAGCAGCTTAGTCAGACTGGTCGCGCCGGTCATAGCTGTTGGTCACATCCGGCGTGGTGTCGCTGTAATTCACCACCCACAGTTCCCCGGCGTTGTTGTTCGTGTACCACGTCGTCACGCCCCGAACCCAAGCACGGGATTTCAAGCGGCCTTTGTGTCTGCGCCCCTGCCGCGTGAGTACCCGCTCCGAACCAATGACGATCATCAGTTTGATGCCGGTGCTTAATTTGAAGTTGGGAGATCCGCCGTCTCACGGCTGCGACTGCAGGAATACTTAAATCGCTTTAGCTGGTGACAGAGATCGGCGCCAATGGTTCTTCGTTGGCAGGCTTTCAATGCGGCGCGGATGCCGTCGCAACGGGCTACCGCGAGGTGGCCGTTGGCGCGTTGGTTGTGGAGGAGGCTTCCGGCTTTTCGGTGGGCGGAGGTTCGGGAGGCAGATTCAACGCGGCACGGAGTGCGGCGCGCATCTCGTAGGGCCAGATTTCATTTTTGGGGTCCAAGACGGCCTGCAACGCTTCTTTTTCCATCTCTTCATCCGAAGGCAAACCAATGGCGTCAATGCGGCCCTGACCGCCACCAATTTTCTTCATGTAGGTGGCGCGGAGAATTCGCGCCAGATGTCGCAGCCCTTCGTAGCGTTGTTGGTTGCCCAAGATCAGCTCCCGATAGCTCATGATGGTCTGACCAAGAATGGCGGCGCGGACGCGGTCGCGGGAAGTCTCGCTGACGTCCTCCGCGATACGATCCAGTGCGAACTCTTCCAGGGTAATTTTACCGGGCAGGGAATCAGGGCGATTCGCGATGAGCGGTTTATCCGGATATTTTTGGCCGAGGTAGCGGTACCATTTCAAGGCCTCCGGAATGCGATCGTTCTCGTAAAGGAAATAGGCGGCGTTGATGAGCAGATTGCGATGCGCGCTCTCAATGTTATTGCGCATGTTGGGTTCGTCAATCATCGCCTGTTCGTAGGCATCACTGACTTTTTGCACAATGTCGAGGTTGGGCAGCGTGTCAAACGTCTTGGTGAACGGATCCGCGAGCAACCGGCCGCGCTGGAAGCTCAATTGCATGGATTGATAGATGACGCGACGCAACTGGATCAAGTCCTCCTGCTTCACTTTGGTGGGATGTTCCCGGGCTTTCTCGAGTCCGAGCGCGGCCCAATAAATCGCGTGTGTTTCCGGCAGCCGCCATTCCAACGGCCCGTATTTTTCGTTCACCTGTTCCATGAACTCCGGGTCCATCTTGAACCGGTTGGTCAGGATTCCCAGCCGTTGAAATTCCTCGGGCGTTTGCGGATGGAGCAGTTCGTTCAGATTAGGTTCGCCCTTGCCGAAGACTTCGGACATTTCCTTGAGCCACTCGTTTTTGTAATAGACGTTCGCATCATCGAGGTTCGCGCCCATCTTGTGCTGGAAGTGCCAGGCCAGTTCGCGATACAGCAGGACGTCGTTGGGATTATATTTCAATCCTTCATCGCGCAGCAATTCGATGCCGCGTTCCACCCAGCGCCAGCGGTCGGGATAATCCTTGAACTTCACCGAGATGTTATAGGACATGTTCCAGGCTTGGAACACCCAGACCGCGCTGAAGTGCGGTTCGAGCTTGGTGATCCAATCCGACAGTTGCGCCATCTCGAAAAACTTGTCGTCCTCCTGCAATTCTGAAGCGCGAATCCAAAGGAAGTTGGCGATCAAACCGCGGAAACCTCCCAGTGCCACCGTGGTGAAGGCGAGCAACGGTGGCGCGTTCTCCAACGGCGTGACGCGCGTCAGCCCCAGACTTTCCCGGTCGCGATTCAACTGCCGCTGCGTAAAGGTCGCGCCGAGCAACATGACGGCGGCCAGCAGCAGGAGCAGGATTTTTTTCGCGCGGGAATTCATGGGAATGACGTCACGATTGCGGTTGCGCCGTGGCCAGTTCGCGTTGCGTAAAGGCCCAGATGCCCAGTGCCGCCAGGATTCCGCCCAGGACGAGAATGATCTGCACTACCGCGCGGAATAGTTCCAGCCAGGTGATGCTCCGACCCGCGCTCAATTGGTCAATGGGCGAAAAGCCCTTGGCGAGGTTGATGATGGTTAAAACGCCTTTGAAGACCGGGATGACGACGGGATCCAGCGGCGAGCCGCGTTCACCCGTTTCCTGGTTGTAGGTCATAAACGTGCCTTCCGTGACCGCGTTCTTCAATGTGCTCGAGGAAAAAACCACCACCAAGGCGGCACAGGATGCGAAGGCGGCCACCGGGAAGGAGAGGAAACTCGCCATCGCCAGTCCCAGCGCCGCGAGCAATGCCATCCAGCAAAAGATGATGCCCAAACCGCGCGCAAAATTCAGGGCGAAACTGCCATCCCGATATAAAACCTCAATCCCATCGGTGGTGGTGAACAGCAGTGCCAAGTTGTTGGGGTTGACGACGGTCACGGTCAGGATCCCATCTTGATCAAATAAATCCGGTGGAATTTCAAACTCATGGAACGTGTCCGGCGCGAGGCTCATGGCCTCTTCGGTTTGCCAGAGGGGCGTTTCCTGCGGGACTCCCACCTGCCAGAACACCGGAAAGGTTTGCGATGTATTTTGATCGGACGTGTTGAATTTGATCCGCAAATACAGCGGTTGGCCGTGCAGAAAGTTTTTGGCGTAACCGAGATCAATTTTCCAGCTCTGCTGATAACCCGGCGGGACATTTTGTATGAAGCTCAACAGGTTTTGTCGGATCTGCTCGCGTAATTGCGCCACTTCCGCCGTGGTCAGGTGCGGATTCTTTTCGTGCGCGGCGCGGAGCCGACGGTCGGTCTCCTGTGCGATTTCAGATGCCAGCGAAGGCGGTCGCGCCGAAGCGCGGGCCACCAACACCTCGTTGCGCAGTTTTTGTTGTTCCGCCGCCGGCAGGTGCGCGGCCCGCCATTGCAGAATTACAAAGACGCTCAACCCGGAGATGAGCAACAAGGCGGCGTTCAAGGACATCAGCCCGATCCATTTGCCGATCCAGATTTGCCAGCGCCCGATGGGTTTCACCACCACCATTTGCATCTGGCATTCTTCGATGTCGCGCGCCAGTGTGCCGCACGCCAGCCACAACGTCGAAAGGCCGAGCAGCCCGGTGATGCTGCTCAGCGTGTAGGTGAGCAAAATCTGCGTGAACCCGCGCGCCGTGCCGTCGTCCTTGATCAGTAGCGGCAAGCCCACCACCGCTGCGAGCAGCAGCAGGGCCAGCACCAAAAACAGTCGGAAGCGGAAGGCGGCCTTCCACGTCAACACCGCGATGGTCCAAATCTGTTTCACGCCGCGACAATCAGGGTTGTCCGCCATCCTTCTTTCCCAGCAACGAGGAAAGCTTCGCATCGGCTTGCGACAGGTCAGCCGCGTTTTCCTCCGCAATTTTCGGGGCGAGTGAGGAGCGGGTGGGTTCGGTCCTGGTCAACGACTCCAGTTTCTTTTCGTCCACGGCGGGTTGGGCCGGTGACGATAATTCCGGCGCGGCCACGGGCGGCGTCGGTAACGTCAATTTCTCCAGCAGCTTGTCGGATGCCGGTGCGGTCTCAACGCCGGCCCGCAAGTATTCGGCCACGCGCGCGCCGGATTGCGCGCCGCTGGTGGTCTGGGCCGCCTGCTTCGCCTTCTCGACTACTTCGAGGAAATAGCTTTCGAGGTTTTGCGTCGGGTTATCCACCCGCACTTCGCCCGAGCCGATGTCTTTGCGGATGATTTCCAGCACGCGTTCCATCGTCGGTCGCGGCAGCACGGGCGTGGTGATGCGCAACGTGTCCGGTTTGGCGAGCAATTCCTGCAACGTGCCGAGCGCCTGAATCTTGCCTCCGTAATAAATGACCACGCGATCGCAGACATCTTCCACGTCCGAGAGCAGGTGACTGCTGAGAATGACCGTCTTGCCGCGCTTGGCGAGGGCGATGATCAAATCCTTGATCTCGCGACAGCCGATGGGATCGAGGCCCGCCGTGGGTTCATCGAGAATGACCAGGTCAGGATCATTGATGAGCGCCTGCGCCAGACCGATGCGCCGTTGCATGCCTTTGGAAAATTCGCCCACCGCCCGGGTGCGGGTCTGGTTCAAGCCGACCATTTCGAGCAATTGCTCGGCGCGTTTATCGCGGTCGCCCTTATCGAGGTGGAACAGGTTGCCGAAGAAATCCAGCGTCTCGCGCGAATCCAGATAGCGATAGAGATAGGATTCCTCGGGCAGATAACCAATGCGCGCCTTGGTTTGCACGTGCCGCGGAGATTCGCCAAAAACGGCGATGTGACCCTTCGTCGGATAGAGCAAACCGAGCAGCATTTTGACGGTGGTGGATTTCCCCGAGCCGTTCGGTCCGAGCAACCCAAACACCTCGCCGCGTTTCACGTCGAAATCCACGTTATCCACCGCGCGTGCCTTGGGTCGTCCCCAAAAGTCCTTGAAAACCTTGGTCAGACCGCGCACCGAAACGACCACGTCGGCGGATTGTGGATTGGGTTCAATGGCAGTCATGCAAACTTATCATGCAAACTTATTTTATTCGTTAGCGTATTTGCGGAAAATTTCCGCCAAGTCCACTTTTGTCTTTTTCTTTTCCGTAATGTCAATCATTGCGGAATACAATTCCCATGGCGACGGTTTGGCATAAATACCGTTCATCGCTAGAAAAACCAATGCCGACGCGACGGCAGTGCGTTTATTTCCGTCAATAAATGCCTGTGATTCCGCCAGATAAAAAGCGTAACCCGCAGCCACGTCAAATAAATCACCATTGGCGTAATAAAAAGTGTTTCGCGCCGAAGCCAGCGCGGATTCAATCAATCCGGCATCGCGCACGCCTTCGCCGCCACCGTGTTCGGCCAGGCTTCGGGTATGAATGCGATGAACTTCATCAAGCGTTAAAAAATCCGGCTCGTTCACTTGGCCAGCGCGCTTAAAAGTTGCCGGTTTTCCCGGAAGACGACATCGCACGCTTCGTCAAACGAAAGTTTTTTTCCAAGCCACGGTTTTGAATCTGTGCTCATGCCGCCGACCACTTTTTTGGTGAACAGAACAAAAAGTTCCCGTTGCTCCTCGTCGGACAATTCTTCAATTTGCCGCATGATTTCTGTGGCACTCATACTTTGAATTTAACTAATTTTGCCGCCTCATCAAGCCCGCGCACCGAGACGACCACGCCAGCGGATTGCGGATTTGTTTCAGTCGCGGTCATTTTTTATTAGCTTTCAACTTCTGCCATTTCGCGACGTAATGCTCATCAGTGAGCTTGTGGTCGTTATACTTTTGCAGCGTATAAAAAACGCCGTGGTGCAAAGAAAGGCTGCATTGCGGACAAACTCGCAGCGCTGGCTTTCTTATCAAAAATTCGCTTCCACACCGAATACATTAGCCTGCCCATTCCCAATTCCAAGCCATCACAATCTTCCAGTCGCTTAACCTCACTCTTGTCCAGCGTCGCGCTTATTTCATCCACTGCATACTTTGGTGGAATCAAATCACCGGCAACACCATGCCGTGAATCACCTTTCCGCTGCATCACCAACCCGCACAACGGACGGATTAGCGTGCTTGAAGTCATACAACATCAGTCCGATCCTCACGCCGCCTTGGGCGTCAGTGATCCCGCCGGCGCCACCGGCGAACCGGAGTGGCCGCCATCGTGCGGGCGGGCTTCAGGTTGATAATGTTCCAGTTCCTCGCCCTTGCGGACCAGTCGCGCGCTGTTAAAAATCACAATTAACGAACCGACGTTGTGCAGAATGGCGGCAACGATCGGCGTCAACCAACCAAAGGCGGCCGCGCTCAGGCCGCTGACGATGAACAGCACGCCGAAGAGGAAATTCTGGTTGATGACGGCACGTGTGCTCTGGGACAACTTGACCAGGAACGGCAGACGCCGCAGATCGTTGTTCATCAGCGCGATTGTGGCGCTGTGGATGGCCACTTCGCTGCCGGCGGCGCCCATCGCGATGCCAATATCGCCGGCGGCCAAAGCCGGGGCGTCATTCACGCCATCGCCCACCACGGCCACTTTGTAGCCTTTCGATTTTACGTGATGGACAAAATCCACCTTGTTCTGCGGCAGGCAATCGCCCTGCGCCTCTTCGCAACCGATTTCAGTCGCCACGCGCGCGGCCACCGGCTGGCGGTCGCCGGAAACCATCGCGATGCGGCGCACGCCAAATTCGCGCAGGTCCGTCAGCACTTCGCGGGCTTCGGCGCGCGTTTGATCCTGCAAGCCAATCCAGCCGATGCACTTTCCATCACGCGCCACAAAAATCAGACTCCAGCCTTCGGTGATGTTTAAGTCCACGGACTTTTCGAACTCGCTGCTGATACCGTTGTCCTTGAGCCATTGGGCGCGACCAACCAGCACTTTGTCGTTGCCGATGTCGGCTTTAACGCCGCGTCCGGCGGTTTCCACGAAGTTTTGCGGTTCGACCAGCGGCACGCCGGCTTCGGCGGCGATTTTGGTCAGCGCCTTGGCGGTCGGATGGTTGCTGTATTTTTCCGCGCTGGTCGCGATTCGCAGCAACTCCGCCGGTTTCACCTCGCCCAGCGGATTGAGCCGACTGACGGCCAGCTCGCCCGTCGTGAGCGTGCCGGTTTTGTCGAAAACGAAAGCGTTGATCTTTGCTGCGGCTTCAATGTCCGCCACGTTCTTGATCAGAATGCCCAACCGCGCGGCGGCCGAAAGCGCGGCGACCATGGCGGTGGGGGTTGCGAGGATGAACGCGCACGGACAGGAAACCACCAGCACGGCAATGACGCGGTCGAGGTCGCGCGTGAAGGCCCAAACCAACGCGCCAATCACCAGCACCAGCGGCGTGTAGAACGCCATGTACTGATCCATAATCTTCATGATCGGCAGTTTGGTTTTTTCCGCCGCCAGAATCAGTTCCCGCACCCGACCCAGCGTCGTGTCCTGACCGGCGCGGTTGACTTTGATTTCGAGCACACCCGTCAGATTCATGGTGCCGGCAAAAACTTCGTCCCCGGTTTTCTTATCCACCGGCAGGGATTCACCGGTAATGGTGGCCTGATTGAATGAGCCTTGGCCGTTCAAAATCACTCCATCCGCCGCGACGTTGTCTCCCGGGCGAACCCGGATCACGTCGCCAATGGCGAGTTCGCTTGCGGGCACTTCCTCCTCGGATTTATCAGCCTTGATGCGCCGCGCCTTGGTGGGCGTGAGTTTGATGAGAGATTCAATGGAAGCGCGCGCGCCTTCGGCCGTATGCGTTTCAATGACCTCTCCCAGCAGCATGAAGAAGGCGACGACGCCCGCCGTTTTGTAATCGCCGGAGGCGAACGCCGCCAGCACCGCGATGGCAACCAGTTCATTGATGCTCAACCGGCCTTTGCGCAAATCTTGAATGGCCGTGACCATGATGGGGTAGCCGAGAATGATGGCGCCGATCATCGCGCTGGCGCCCGCAACGACGTGAGCGCCAGTGAACACCCAGTCCACAATAAAAGCGTTCACGACGAAGACCAGCCCGAGCAGCATCCAGGTCAACCCGACGTTGCTGTGCTCGTGATCATGGCCGCAACCGCAACCGTCGCCGTGATGCGGCTCGGATGCTTCGCGAGTAAGAAGGGAAGTGACTTGCATACGCCAAAAGAGTTACAGGAGTTTCCGGTTCAAGGGTGGGGCGTTTCGGTTTTGGATTTGACCGGCCCGCGGTTCAGGAGCAAGCGCAGCTCCAGCGGTTTGCCGTCCGGGCGGGTGGGCAAGTACATTTTGTAATCCACCCCGGCGATGGCGCGGCCCAGGGTTTCGGTCAGGCGTTGCTGGCGGAACAGCTCCGGATTGGCCCGATAGCGCGGCAACACTTCCTGAAAGGTTTTGGCGTCGCCTTCGATCTTGGCGATCATATCGTTGCGTTCGGCTTGTGCCGCGTTGCGCCGCGCGGCGGCTTCGCCGATCGCTTCGTTGATTTTTTTGTCACGATACGTGAGCGCCTCGGTGAGCGCCTGCCGGGATTGTTGTCCAGCGGTGGTGACATTGGCAAACGCGGTATCCAACTGGCGCGGTTGCCGGGTTTCCACCACGCATTGCTCGACCGTGATGCCGAGTTTCTCCGTCTGCACCAACTGGTTGACCCGGCGCTGGACCGCATCTTGAAAGGCGGTGCGCTCAAACAACGCCTGATCCACGCTGCGGTGCGCGGCGGCATAAACCAGGGCGTTATCCAGGACGTTCAACACGGCATTAGATAATCCGGTTAAACCGTAGGCCTGATCCGCACCGGAGGAAAAATTAAATACGCACCGCACCGGGTCCTCGATGCGATAACGCAGGATCGCCTTGGTGTGCAGAATGTTGCCATCACCGGTCAGTGCGTAACCGTCCTGTTCCGGGTTCAAGGTCGGACCAGCAAAGGGAATTTCCCCCTGCGCTTCCTGAACCGGGGTTTGGAAAAACCAGTGCGTCCGGGAACGGACTTCCTGCACCTCGGTGATCGGAATTTTCACCACTTCGTCAATCGGATAGGGCAAACCGAAATGAATGCCCGGCCCCAGCAGCACCTTGTCGCCTTCGCCTTGCGGTTTGCCGAAACGGAGCAGGATGGCCTGTTCGCGCGGACCGACCGTGAAGAAACCCGAGAAGAGGAACGCAAGAAACAGCAGCAGCATCACGAACTTGACGATGCCGAAGCTACTGTGCAACGCATCCGCCAACGCCTGTGATCCGGCGTCAATCGGTTGCGCGGGCGGTGACGTGGGAGTTGACGATTCGGTGGCCATGGTCAGCGGGAAACTTGATTGGTGAGACTCTCGGTCAGCAGGTTAAAGGGTGCCGTGCGCGAGTCGAAGATCAGTGTGGACCGTTCTTTCAATGAGGCTTCGAGTGCCTCGAGATCACCGAGAAATTTAGCCAGGTCTGGCGCCTGCTCGAAGACAGGATAAACCTTGGCGGCGGCGGCGTCCCCCTCGCCCCGGATGCGCCGCGCTTCGCCTTCGGCGGTGGAAATCAATTGCGCCGCCTCGCGATCCGCTGCCGAGCGAATCTTGCGCGCTTCCGCCGCGCCTTCCTCGTTGTATTTATCGGCGAGCTTCTTGCGATCCGCCGTCATCAACGCGAAAACGGATTCGGTCACGCTTTCCGGCAGGCCCAGCCGCTTGATGCCGAGGTATTCGATCTGAATGCCGGAATTGCTGGTGGCGGCCTTTGCCTGGACGATGGTTTTGATCTCCTGTTCGATGGCGTCAAATTTCAAATCCTGGTCGTTGGCGTTGACGAAGTCGCTGAGCGGGTGCTTGCCCACGACCGCCGCTTTGGCGGACATCACGATGTCGCGCAGGTTGCGCTCCGCCTCCTTCACCGAGCCGTTTTTGAACTTCGGAAAGAACGCCTGCGCATCCGCAATGCGCCAACCGACGTAAACACTGCTCATCAAGTTATTGCCGTCGGCGGTGTAACCTTCGCTGAAGGTGTCCTCAAAGTTTTGGATGCGCTGATCAAGCTTGTAAACGCTTTCAATGCCGGGCGGCAGTTTGAAGCGGAATCCTGGCTCCGTGTAAGTCTTGACCGGTTTGCCAAAACGCGTGACGACGGCGACTTCGGATTGCCGCACCTGGAACACGAACAAGACCATCACAAAGATCAGGGCCAGCACCAGGCTGACGATGATGGTAAGGGGATTGTTTTTCATGGCGTGATTAAATGAACGGGTTACTTGGAATTCAAAATGGCTTCGGCCTGTTGCTGGATCATGTTGTCCATGGCGCTGTGTTGCAGATCAAAGGTGATGACGTTGTCGGTGTTGGTCGTCACGAGAATATACTTGCGCGCCTCCTTCGTGGCCCGGGGAAAGGCCTGGGTGTAGAGACGGCGTTTATAGACCGAGGGCGCGGCCCGGAACGCGGGGATTTGATTGGTAAAAGCGGCGGCGCGCGCAACCGTCACCAGTTCCTGATTCAACCGCGCGGCTTCGGCGCTGTTGGTGATGACGGTGGCCTCGGCGCTGGCCAGGGCGTTGGTGACAATGGCCTCGCCTTCCGCCGCGATAATTTTCGCCTTTTTCTGCTGGATGGCGGCGACAACCTTTTGGTATTCGGGCGCGACTTTTACTGGCGGATGCACATCCTGCAGGCCCAGATGCAGGATTTTGACGCCGAGCGCGCGCGCGTTGGCGGCGGCTTGAATGCGCGTCGCCAAAGCCTGCGCGGAATCCTCGCGCTTGGTGGACATCAGTTCCTTGGTGTCCACGCTGGCGAGGAAGCGCACCACTTCGCGGGTCGCCACGTTGAGCAACGCGTTCGAACTGCTTTCATGGCCGTAAATCCATTCGGTGATGTTGGTGATCTGGTACTGGATGGGAATGCTGGTCGTCAACAAACTGACGGGCGGAACTTTTTTGTGATCCGGCGCGTTGGCCTCCGGCGACGAAATCAGGTCCTCGTGCTCGTTGCGATTGGCCACGAGGTAGTTCACCTCTTCCTTGACGTGCGAAACATTCCACAGCACGACTTTGTGGTCTTCCGTATCATCCTTGGGCGTCGAGCCGATCCGCAGAATCTGGATTTCCTCGGTGTCATATCGGTAAACCACATCTACCGGCCATGGTAATTTCAGATGCGCGCCCGGCCCCAAGGCGCGGCCGTTTGCGATCGGCCTGCCGAAGCGCTCCACAATGGCCTGTTCGCCGGCTTCGATGAAAATGAAGCAGGACGAGAGCAACAGCGCGCCCAACTGAATCAGCAGGATGGTCGGCAACTTTTCTTTGAGGACCCGAAAGAACCAGGTGTCCGAAACCTTGAAACCAAACTGGTAATCGAGCGTCTGTGCGGCGGTGGCCACCAAACCCTCCGGTTGCGCCAGCAGACCGATCAGTCGGGAATCGTAAAGCGGTCGGGCCACCTTGTTTTTCAGCCGGGGCCGATAGATTTCCAGGATCAGCGTGATCAAGGTTTCCAGCGCCAACAGGCCGAGCAGAATGGTGAATAGTTTGGCTCCAACCAAATCCGCGCGGGGGAAGTCAACTTTATCGCCCAGCAACGCCAGTCCCGTGAGAACGCCAAGATACGAACCCAACAAAACGAAGTTTGAAGCGGGACGGAGGAGGCGGTTGCTTTCCAGGCGCGCCAACGTCACCGCGAACCGCCCGCGCATGAACAAAATCAGGGCGAGTCCGCCGAGCAGTCCCAACGACACCAACACCCGCTCGGCAGTAATGCCGGTGTAATCCACCCGATCCAACCCGCGCCACAGCAGGATCGTCCCGATCAGTTCCACCAGCAGCAGAACGACCATGAAGCTGGGGACAAAGTATTTCTCGAAACTGTGCCGCGCCCGCTGCGCGGGGAGGAACGCGGCTTCTTTGTTTTCAAACAGCGCGGAACTGCTCTTGGTTCGCGCCAGCTCGTCCAACTCCAGTTTTTCTGTGGCTTCGCGTTCTTCGAGCCGCATTTGGAACCAGCTTATGAAGGCAATCAAAGCACCGATCCCGAAGAAAATAGCCGCGACCTGTCCGGTCAGGGCGTTGGCGTATCGTCCTGCCGCCAGGATCGCGCCGCCCAACAACAACAAGGTCAGGAAGTTGACCAATCCGTTTCGTTTTATCGTATGCCGGTCCACAAAAAATTCGTTAACGGTTAAGAATTCCTACGTCGTTTTATTTGGTTTTGACAACTCGGAGGTTTCGCCTTTGGCCATCAACCCACGAATCGTCCCCAACTCAACTCAACTCCCGCTCCTCAAACAGAGCCACGGCGATGGCAAGCGTTGCGCCAATGTAACTGGCGGCATAAACAAACGCCTTGCTCACATAACCCCAGTGAAAAGTACTCCGACCCGCGTCCAACGCGTCGGCCAGCCAAAAATTCTGCCAGTTCGGCACAATGGTGTAAAGAATCCTTGCCCACCATTCACCCCGTTCCGCAGGCAATCCGAACAGGTAATCCGACATCAAGCCAATGAGAAAAACGGCCGTGCAAATGGCCAGTGAAGCCATGGTGTCCAGCCGCGTCGAGCACGCCAAGGCCACGGCGGCAATGATCCAGAGCGCAAACAGGATCAACACTCCCGCCGGCACCATGCGCCAGTCCACTCGGGCCATCTCGCCGAGCGATTGGGTTTGTTGGGTGAAAAGGAAGATAATGGCCGCGCCGGCGGTTACAGTCACCGCCAGCGCCATCACGGCGTCGCTGACGAAGGGGCGATTCAGGAAAAAATTGCTAAAGCCTCCCAACGCAAACGCGACCAGAATGGCTGCGCCGAAAATCAGCACCGCGTGGATATCCGTGCCGCCGTAAGCGTCGAAGGTCATTCGCCCCGCCACCAGGGCCGCCACCAGGTTTACATAGGTCACCACACTCAACGCCGCGATCAAGCCGAGGTACTTGGCGAGGATGAATTGGGTGCGACTGATCGGTTTGGCCAGCACCGCCAGCGCCGTTCCAGTACGAATTTCCCGCGCCACCGAAGCCGAAGCGCTCAAAACGGCGCTGAGCAACCCGGAAAGCAACATCACGGCGAGCACCGAATTTTTGACCAGCTTGGGTTCATCCCCGAAGGCGAAGTAGTAGGGCGTGGCGAGAAAAATCTCGAAAGCCGCCGTCGCCGTAGTCAGCAGCAGGAAGACCGGCTGCCGAATCAGCTCCATGAACGCATTTGAGGCAATCGTTGCAAATTGTCGCATCAGTAACCTTCGAGACAATAATCGGTGACAGATTAGGGAGTTGCCGGTTGCATTGTAAATCCCATTCACGCCCGTTCACGTCTCGGCGCTCAGTCTGTGCTGACTTTCGGGTGGAGGCAAATGCGGCGTGCAACTGGAAAATAAAATCCGGTTTCCGTTGAATTTCCATGAATCTTCCGACGTAAGCGAACGGTCGAGATGAAAATTAAAGCCTGATTTTTAACCCGCATCGTGTTAGCACAATCCGTAGGAACACATTCTATGAAAAAGCATCTCTATCCACTCCTCGGCGCGGGAACGTCGGGTATGAACGCCGGTTTGATTTTAGCTGCGGCATTTGCGGTTGCGGTGGCGCTCGGTTGCACCGGCTGTTCGAGTAAAAGTTCGACTTCTCTTTCGCGCGAGGCCGCACTACCTTCCCGCAACGTGTCAACTGCCGCCATGACGCCTTTGCCTTTTCAACCTTCCTCACGATTGCAAAC
This sequence comes from Verrucomicrobiota bacterium, assembly GCA_039806955.1. Classification (GTDB taxonomy): domain Bacteria; phylum Verrucomicrobiota; class Verrucomicrobiia; order Limisphaerales; family JADLHS01; genus JADLHS01. The sequence goes on from JBDHQI010000022.1 coordinate 13,390, forward strand.
CATCGTCCGGCAGGCCGTCGCGGATGCGCTCCGGCAATTTGTGGAGCTGCGTTTGCAAGGCGATGAACTGGCCGTCACGCTGGTGGCCTGGCCTGCTGCCGACAAACCGGCCTGGGCCAGTTATCGCGGCACCGAACAGTTTTATCCGGCCAGCGTGGTGAAAGCGTTTTATCTGGTGGCCGCGCATCGCTGGTTGGAGGACGGGCGAATGACGGACACTCCCGAGCTGCGCCGCGCGCTGCGCGACATGATTGTGGATTCCTACAACGAACCGACCGGTTACGTGCTCGATCGGTTGAGCGGCACGACGAGCGGGCCGGAATTGCCTCCGTCCGAATTCGCAGTCTGGGCCGCCAAACGCAACGTGGTTAATGAGTATTTCACCGCGTTGGGTTACACCCGAATCAATGTGAGCCGCAAGACTTGGTGCGAAGGTCCGTATGGACGGGAAAAGCAATTGTCCGATGAGCCACCGCCCAATCATCGCAACTGGTTGACGACGGAGGCTTCCGCCCGATTGCTGACAGAAATTGTCACCGGTCGATCCGTGACGCCCGAACGCTGCGAGCAGATGATGACGCTGCTTGAACGCCAGCCCTTCGCCGCCGCCGCCAACACCCAGTCGCGCGAGTACGTCGGCGCCGCTTTGCCGCCAGGGTCGAAGTTGTGGTCCAAAGCCGGTTGGACCAGCGAAGTGCGCCACGATCTGGCGTATGTCGAACTGCCTTCCGGTGGTAAATACGTGCTTGCCATTTTCACAAAGAATCATTCGAAGGACAAAGATATCATTCCATCGGTCGCCCGCTCGCTGTTGAACGGTTCGGGAGAAGCCTCGCGCCAATGAATGCGATAACTGATTCGCGCGGGAATCGGACCGGAGGCCGTTGTTATGGCGGAAGTTGAATCCCCCCCACTTGGCGCCGATTCGCGGCGTTCATTCCTCGGGCATTATTATGCCGGGCGGATCGGGCGGCGCGTCATTGACGCCTTGGAGACGCTGCAAGGGCTGGGTGCGTTTGCGTTGATTACGCTCACCGTCATGCTGCGTAAATTTGGTGTTGCCACCCGGGTTATCCGATCTTTGATCGAGCGGGAGATTTATCGTGTGGGCATCCGGTTATTGCCCATGGTGTTGTTTGCGGCGCTGGCCCTGGGATTTCTCGTGATTGGCCAGACCGTGGCGGTGTTGACCCGTGTGGGCGCCGCCAACGAACTGCTGGGGAACATCATGGTCATTGTGGTCGTGCGCGAACTCGGCCCGCTCTTCATGACGTTCCTGGTGTTGGGTCGCGTGGGCACGGCCAACGTGGTCGAGCTGGGCATGGCGCGCGCACTGGGCGAAGTGGAATCGTTGGAAGCGGTTGGCGTGGATCCCGTGCATTATTTGGTGGTGCCGCGCGTCGTGGGAATGGTGGTGGGCACTTTTTCACTCACGGTATATTTGATCCTGGGGGCGTTGGGGAGCGGCTATCTCTGGGCGTTTGTGCAGGAAGTGCCGATTCAACCCGCTGATTATTTCAGCCAACTGGCGGGGGCGTTGACCGCGCTCGACTTCGTGATGCTTGCGCTGAAGACTGGCAGTTTCAGTTTTACCATCGCCATCGTCACCTGCTATTACGGACTCGCACACCCGCTGCAGTTCGATCAAATTTCGCGGGCGACCGTGCGCGCCGTGAGCCAAAGCGTCGTGGCCTGTGTGCTGCTGGATGCGCTGTTTATTATCGCCTATTTAACCTTGTGAACCCCGCACTCCCGCCAGCGACAGTCGAAGCTCCGATTTTGGAAATGCGGAACGTCACGGTCACGGCTCTGCGCAATCCGAAATGGCTCGTGGCCGGGCAGATCAACTGGACGGTGCGCGCGGGTGAGTTTTGGGTGATCGGCGCGCCGCAACGTTCGGGCAAAAGCGATTTGCTGATGACCGCCGCCGGTTTGATGCCGCCCCGGGATGGCACCGTTTTGTTTCGGGGTGAGCCGTTGCCGATTTTTGAGGAGAAGCGGCTGGCGTTGCGTTTGAAACTGGGGCTGGTCTTCGCGGGCGGACAATTGCTCAATTCGCTCAGCGTGGCGGAAAACATCGCCCTGCCGTTGCACTATCATGCGCGATGGGAAGCCACTGACATCCAGCGCCGCGTGGCTCGGTTGCTGGAAGTGATGGAACTCACGCCGTGGGCGAACTTGATGCCGGCGCATGTGGCGCGGAGTTGGTTGCAGCGTGCGGGATTGGCCCGCGTTCTGGCTTTGGCGCCCGAGTTGTTGCTCGTGGACAGTCCACTCGCCGGTTTGGATGTTCGCCACACCTCCTGGTGGCTGGAGATGTTAGCGGCGCTTTCGTGCGGTCACGAAATCATGGGTGGAACCCCGTTAACCCTCTGTGTCACGGCCAGCAATTTACAACCGTGGCGACAGTATGCGAATCGCTTTGCCTGTCTGTATCAACGCGAATTTCAGGTGCTGGGAGATTGGGCGGCGGTTGCCGGCCAGACTGAGGCCGGCGTGCGGGAGTTGTGGCGGGAATGAGATTGTCCCGGAGACCGGAATTTGAAACCGTAAGCGGGACGGAACGGAAAGCAAGCGCATGGCGCAGCAGGATTTAACACCACAACTTCGCACCCGCCTGAACCGCATGGAACAGGCGGTGGGTTGGTTTGTGCTCGTGGCGGCCGCCTTGTTGCTGGTGGGCTTCGGTTATTACCTGCGTAACACGGCGCAGCGTAAGGGCTGGTTCACGCCCAAGCTGAATTACCAAACGTCGCTCAACAACGCCGCCGGACTGAAAGTGGGCGATCCGGTCAAGCTGATGGGGTTCCCGGTCGGCGCGATCACGGACATCATTCCCAACGAACCGGATGCGTGGTTTGGGGTAACGGTGAACTTCACGATTCGGAAACCGAATTACGGTTATATCTGGGATGACTCGCGCGTCAAAGTGTCCTCGGACCTGCTCGGCAACCGGTTTCTGGAAATCACCAAAGGCGTGTTCGGCGTGCCGACGGTACAGGAGGATACCAACCGCGTGGCCCTGCAAATGTTGGACTGGCAGGCGGCGACAAAAGCGCGGCGCGAACAGGCGGAACTGGTGCGCCGCGAGTTTCCCGAGTTGGAGCAAACGAATCTGTCCGCGTTCAACTGGCGCGTGAAGGATGAACTGGAACGGCTGGTACAGGCGCACCCGCAACAGTTTTACACGAACCTGCAGGAGAGCTACTGGATCATGCCGCTCGAAACTCCGGCCGTGAGCGAGCGCCTGGAGCGGGTCATCAATCAAGTCGAAACCACCCTGCCGGGACTGCTAAACCTGACCAACAAAATCAACGCCACTCTGGATCAGGGCGTGACCCTGATTTCGAACTTGAATCTGGTGGCCGGGCAATCACAGCCAGTGATTTCCAATCTGGCCCGGCTCAGCGCGGAAGTGCGCGGACCGGGAGCGCTGGGTGAGTGGGCGTTGGGAGTAAACGGTCGGCAGCAATTGGATGCGGTGTTGCTGAATGCAGATCGGCTGCTGTCCAATACCGACACCAATCTGACTGCCGTGTTGGAGCAGTTTGCCGAGTCGCTGAACAATCTGGCGGAAATCACCGGCGACCTGCGCGCTCAGGTCGCCGCCAATACGAACCTCCTCAGTTCAGTCTCCGAGACGGTGGTGCATGCGGATGATTTCGTGCAAGGGTTGAAACGCCACTGGCTCTTCCGGTCGGCCTTCTCCAAAAAATCCGCGTCGGACCAACCAGCGCAATCCAAACCGCGCGTCACCTCGCCGCGCAACGGGGGCTTCGATCAGTAGCGACCCCGATTAAATCCGGATCAGGAGAAAAATCAACGCGGCCAGGCAAGCGAGGAAAAATCCGATGACGATGCCGTCCGCCAAACTAAAATGCGGCGCGGCACTGCGATTGGCCGGCAGCAGGGTCGGTTTGATGTATTCGCCGCTCTTCCGGGTCACTTTGAAAGTCAAGGCACTCATTGCCGAAATTTCAGCAAGGTTCGAGCCAGTCCCTTGCGCTGGTTGCCACGCGGAAACTTTCGCGCCGCCGCCTTTGATTTTTCGCGGTTGATCCGCGGTTCCATCGCCGCGCGAAGGTCCGGCTTTGTTCCGAAACTTGCCAGCGTTGTCGCACTTGCGAATACTGTTCCGGTGAACGATCCGGTTACCCGATTAACCAATGAGTTGATTGCCTCGTACGCTCAAGTGGGCGGCATCAATCATCTTGACGGTCAAAATCTTCCCTCCAAACAGGCGATTACCTCGATCACTTGCGATCTGTTGCGGCTGCTGTTTCCTGGGTTCTTCGATGAACAACTGGTTCACTCCTCCACAATCAAGGCGGAGACCGCCGCCCTGTTGGACACAGTGTTCGGCAAATTGGAAACTGAAATCCGCAAGAGCCTGGAATATAACCCGCCCGAAAAGTTGCCGCTCGGCCAAATCGCGGCCACGGCCCGCCAAATCACGTTGGAATTCCTGAGCCGGCTGCCGCGTTTGCGGCAGATGCTGCATACGGATACCGAGGCCGCGTTCGATGGCGATCCGGCCGCGTTCAGCATGGAGGAAATCATTGTGGCTTACCCGTTCATCGAAGCCATCTCGGTGCAACGGCTCGCGCATGAATTGTATCTGAAAGACGTGCCACTCATTCCGCGCATCATGACCGAATGGGCCCATTCGCGAACGGGAATGGATTTGCATCCGGGCGCGACCATCGGCTCGCACTTTTTCATTGATCACGGCACGGGCACGGTGATTGGCGAAACCGCCGTCATCGGGAATCACGTGAAGCTGTATCACGGCGTCACACTCGGGGCGCGGAGCACTTCGGGAGGCCAACAACTCCGAGGCCGGCGCCGCCATCCCACCATTGAGGATGAGGTGACGATTTATCCCGGCGCGACCATTTTGGGAGGCGAAACGGTCATCGGCACCGGCAGTACCATCGGCGGCAACGTATTCATCATGAAAAGTGTGCCGCCCAATTCCCTGGTGGTTTACGATGGCCTCGACGTGCGAGTGTTGAGCAAGAACGATCGGGGGAGCGCACTGGACTACGACTTCATCGCGGACTTTCAGATTTGAACGGCGGCTTCAGGGCGCTTGGTGGCGGTTCCAAAGCGTCACGAAAGCGCGATAAAACTCGTCGGACGATTTGATGTCGCGAAAGATATGGTTGCGTTCATTCCAATTAAACTGGCGCTGCTGGCGCTGGTTTTGCAGGTCCACAAAATTGACGCGTTGGATGGAAAGGTTGAGCACGTCAATCGCCTTGAAATCGAACCACTCCGAGCGCCGCGCCGGTTTCGCGCCCGCAGCCAGCGCGATGATGTTGGTTTGATCGCGGTCATTCCGCACCACCGCCAGCTCGGTGACGTCCAGCTTCATGAGTTTGAGTTTCACCTCCCGATGCGCCAGCGCTTCCGGATCGTATTCCACCTGTATTTCACGAATCCGCAGGAACGGAACGCCGCCGAAATCAGCGGGGTTGTAGAGCGTGACTTCTTCGAGTGTTGCGGCCGGCCAGAAGACTTTTAGCGAGAGCTTCTTGATTTTGACCTCCATGCCGGTTTGCGCGCGGAGTTGTTGCTCCACCGCCGCCCGGGCCACCGCATCCTTGGAAAGCAGCAGCGCAACCGCCAGCGCGCCAATCACCACCAACGCGAGGAACAGCCATTTGATCAGACGCAACATGCCCGCAGTATGCGTCGGGCCGCCGCCCGGCTCAATGGTGAATCAAACTTCGGTGCGCACATCCTCCGGTCGGACTTCGAGACATTCATCCTGATCTTCCCAGATGATGGCGGGATAATGTTCGAGCAACCGCGGGGCGAGCTTCGTGCCGGCGTGCCGCAACATTCGTTCTGCCTGTTGCGCCGCGTGTTCGTAAGCGCGGTCATAATCCCCCGCCGCACGACGTTGGCGGTCGTCCCAATGCGCCACGGCGTGAATCGGTTCGTATTCCTCCGCCCAAGCCGCGAGCAACTCGCTCACCTCGCCGGGCAGTTCGGCAAAAGCGACCAGCGTTTCGTTGCAGTGCTGGCAGATCAAACCGGACTCGCGCACGTCGCGGGTCAACAGCGGCAGTAGCGGCGCGCGGCAGCAGGGGGAATCCAGATAAACCACGGGGATGGTGGCCAGCCGCTTCAACCAAATCTGTCGTTCATGCGCAATCAACGCCGCCAGCCGATACGCGCCGACCAGTGGATGCGACAACCGCCACGCCCGGCCTTCCAACTGTCCTAACGTCTGAGCCAGCCAGCGTGCCAGGGTAAGATCGTCAAAAGCCTGGAAGGTCCGGCTGTAGCCTTTCCAAAGTTGATCCAAGGGCGAATCGGATTCGAATGCCATCGTTTTGAGCATGACGCGAACCAGCGATTTTGTCGAGTGTGTGCCGACGCTCACTCCTTCTGAGCTGGCGCGCGCAACCGGCGCCAGTGTTCGAGTCGTTCCTTGATTTTTTTTTCCACACCTTGTTCCGTCGGCTCGTAGTAACGCTTGGCGGCGCCCAGATAATCCTGGGGCACGAAGTGACCTTCGTAATCGTGGGCGTACCGGTAACCCTCGCCATGACCCAGAGCTTGGGCGCCCGAATAATGAGTGTCGCGTAAATGTTCCGGCACGGGCAGCGTGGCGCCCGATTTCACATCCGCGAGCGCGGCGTCAATGGCTTTGAGGCTGGTATTGCTCTTGTGCGCCGTGGCGATATAGATCGTTGCTTCGGCGATCGGAATCCGCGCCTCCGGCCAGCCGATAAACTCCGCCGCTTGAAAGGCGGCGTTGGCCAGCACCAGCGCCATCGGATCGGCCAGCCCCACGTCTTCCGCCGCGTGAACGACGATGCGTCGCGCGATGAACCGCGGGTCCTCTCCGGCATGAATCATCTTCGCCAACCAGTAGAGCGCCGCGTCCGGATCGCTGCCGCGCATGGATTTGATGAAAGCCGAAATGGTATCGTAATGCGCGTCGCCATCGCCGTCATAGACGATGGCTTTCTTTTGAATGCTTTGTTCGGCCACCGCCAGATCGAGTTGAATGACGCCGTTCGGGTCAGGGTTGGTGGTGAGCGCGGCGATTTCCAGCGCGTTCAAGCCTTTGCGCGCGTCCCCATCCGCCATCGTGGCAAGATGCCGCAGCGCGGCTTCCGTGGCGTTGATGTTCAGATAACCCAGGCCTCGCTCCGCATCACGCAAAGCGCGATTGAGCAATTGTAACAAATCCTCTGCGGTGAGCGGGCGCAGTTCAAAAATCTGGGAGCGCGAAACCAGCGGCGAATTAACAAAGAAAAACGGATTGTGCGTCGTGGCTCCGATCAGGCGGATGACCCCGCTCTCGACATCCGGCAACAGCACGTCCTGCTGCGGTTTGCTGAAGCGATGGATTTCGTCAATGAACAAAATGGTCGGCTGGCCGGTGTTTTCGAGGCGGTTATGCGCGCTGCTCAACGCGCGTCGCATATCGGCGACGTTGGATTCCACCCCGCTGAGTCGTTCGAATTTACTTTTGGTCCGCTGCGCGATGATTTGCGCCAGGGAGGTTTTTCCCGTGCCGGGCGGTCCGTAAAAAATCAGCGATTGAATCCGATCCGCTTCAATGGCGCGGCGCAGCAATAACTCCGGCGCTAAAAGGTGTTGTTGCCCAATGAACTCGTCCAGTTGGCGCGGCCGCAATCGGGCGGCGAGCGGTTGGTGGCGCAACGGTTTGGCGGACGGCGCTGCGGTCGGGGCGACCGGCGCCGGGTTGGTGGATGAAAACAAATCGTCGCGCGTCACGATTCAAGACTAGCAGTGACGCGGCGGTGGCGGAAAAGAAAAACGGGCGACGCGCGCGATTTGCGCTGCGGCCACCCGTTAAAGTCACCCCACCATTGCCGTGTGTAACAACTCCTTTGAACAAGTTGAGTTCAACTTGTGGTGTTTGCCGGGAGACGTTCGACTTCCAATCAAGGCCTGTCGGCGGTCAAGCGGACGCGCACCAGGATTTCGTATTTATTACGGTTCAAGGATTCAGTTACGAACCACGTGCAGGGCAGGGTAAAATCTCCTGCTTGAACTTTTGATTCCAAAGAGCAATGACTGCTTGGTCGTTTTTCCCCTTTGCACCCTTTGTGCCAATCCCTGACTACGGTTTCATTTTACGCCAGATTATTTTTCTGACAACCGAAAAAACTTTCAATTGGGCATTACTTGACTTGACTTTGACCGCTCCGGTTTAATGCGTCAGGGCGCGCCCTGATCCACGGCAAAGTTAAATTTTTTGCGACCGCCATGAAAGCCGGTCGCACATCAAACGAGCGCTGCACATGGCTTGGCAGGTGATAGCACCGGTGCGGCGAGTGAGATGGGCTGGAACGGGACAGCGGAGCCTGTCACGTGCCCTCCGCGCTCGTGAAAACCACGGCGTTGCGGCTCGCAGCCCGGCGGCAGACGGAACGGTCCGGAGGAATTCGGAAATGGCGTGTGTCGGAGGATTGAGCGCGCTCTGTTGGTGGAGTAAAACCAGATCGTCGCGGCACCGGCAATCCCGCGCCCGTTACTTTATGCAAAGCACAATACGAAAACGATTAGGGCTCATCGGCATCGGCTTTCTGGCTGGTGCGTCGGTTTTGAGCGCAGCGGAAAAATGGCAGCCGGCGCCCGGCCCGCTCCTGACGCGTTGGGCGGCAGACGTTTCCCCGAAGAACGCGCACCCCGAATATCCGCGTCCGCAGTTGGCCCGCAAAACCTGGCAGAACCTCAACGGTTTGTGGGATTACGCCATCACTGCCCAGGCCGCGCCGCAACCCACCGTTTGGGACGGACAAATCCTCGTGCCGTTCCCGATCGAATCCGCGCTTTCCGGGGTGATGAAGCGTGTGTATGAAACGAACCAGTTGTGGTATCGGCGCACGTTCAAAATTCCCCGCAGTTGGAAGGGTAAGAATGTTCTGTTGAACTTTGGCGCGGTGGATTGGGAGACAACTGTTTGGGTCAACGGCCAGGAGGTCGGTTCGCACCGCGGCGGCTACGACGCGTTCAGTTTCGACATCACTTCCGCACTCAAGCCGCGGGGCGAACAGGAAATGATCGTCGCGGTTGGGGATCCCTCGGACGCCGGGCCGCAGCCGCGCGGCAAGCAGGTTCGCAATCCCCACGGCATTTGGTACACGCCCACGAGCGGTATCTGGCAAACCGTCTGGCTCGAACCGGTGGCGCCCGCACATTTGAAGGAATTAAAGATCACGCCGGACGTGGACAACGCCTCGGTCCACGTTGCGGCGCGCGGCTTTGGCGGCAACGGCAAAACCACGATGAAAGTGCAGGTGCTGGATGGACGCCGCGTAGTGCGGGAAGGCGTGGTGGAACAAATGATCTCCACCCGTTCGCTGCCGCCGCAAATTCTGCCCACGATCGAACTGGGGGTGCCGAACGCGAAACTTTGGTCGCCCGAGGCGCCGCATCTTTATGATTTGCGGGTCACGTTGTTTGAAGAGGGGAAGAAGGTTGACGAGGTTAAATCGTATTTCGGTATGCGCAAAATTTCATTGGGCAAGGATGAAAACGGTTTCCTGCGTTTGTGCCTGAACAACCGGCCGTATTTCCAACTCGGTCCGCTGGATCAAGGGTTTTGGCCGGATGGCCTTTACACCGCGCCGACGGACGAGGCGTTGCGTTACGACATCGAAGTGACGAAGCGGCTCGGTTTCAACATGGCGCGCAAACACGTAAAAGTGGAATCGGAGCGCTGGTATTACTGGTGCGACAAGCTTGGCCTGCTTGTGTGGCAGGACATGCCCAGCGGCGACAAGAGTGCCAAGTGGCAAGGTCCGAGCGGTTACGATGGCGAGGAAATGCAGCGCACACCCGAGTCGGCGCAAATTTATGAGCGCGAACTGAAAGCGCTCGTCGCGGGCCGCTACAATCACCCGAGCATTGTCGTGTGGGTGCCGTTCAATGAAGGCTGGGGACAGTTCGACACCGTGCGCATTTTGAATCTCACCAAGCAGCTTGATCCCACCCGGCTGGTGGATGGCGCGAGTGGCGGCAATCATTTTCCCGCCGGCGACATCATTGACCATCACCAGTACCCCGGCCCCGGTCTGCCGCCCAAGGTAGCGGATCGCGCCAGGGTGTTGGGTGAATTTGGCGGGCTGGGGCTGCCGCTTCCGGGCCACACCTGGCAGGACGAAAAGAACTGGGGTTATCGCAGCTTTACCAACGCCACCGAGCTGACCGCTGCCTATGTGGACTTGTTGCAAAAATTGCATCCGCTGGTCAAATCCGACGGATTGTCCGCCGGCATTTACACGCAAACCACCGATGTGGAAGTCGAGGTCAACGGCTTGATGACTTACGACCGCGCCATCATCAAGATGGATGTTGACGCCGTGCGCCAGGCCAATCAGCCGTAGCGCATGAAGCGTCCCAATCGCACGGCCACCACGCTGCTGTGGGCGGTATTTTGCCGTGGGCTGGGCGCGACGAATAGAGCTGAGCTTCGTTCGTCACAACTCGCATTGACGCTGCGGGATGGCGTCGTAGTTGAACTGAAAAATCAACTCACGCAGGAAGCGTTCGCGCCGGTGCGTTTGCTTGCGGTCGTTGGTTTTCGCGATGGCCCGTCGGCACCGCGGACGCGTTGCGAAGTGCTGGTTAACGGAGCGTCGCAGTTCGAGCGAGTGGTGGAATCCCATGACGGTTGGTTGCCGGTGGAAATTGATCTTACCCCGTGGCGTGGTCAGCCGATCCTGTTGACCTGCCTGACCCGGAGCGAAAGCTACGCGTACTCGAGCGCGGTGCTTTGGGGCGAACCGAGGTTGGCAAGCGCGGCCAAATAGGGTTGAATCGTGGCGCGTAATAATCCATAGAGCGTTTGATAAAACATGAACCGACAACTTCTCCTCATTTGCGGTCTGATTTGGGCCGCTGGCACCGCTTGGAGTGCCGATACGTTTTCCGTCCTGGACTTCGGTGCGAAGGCGGATGGTAAAACCGACGACACGGCGGCCTTTCAAAAGGCGCTGGATGCCGCGGGCCAGGCCGGTGGCGGCGTGGTGCAGGCGCCGCGCGGAAACTATTTCTTCGCCGGACACCTCAACGTGCCGTCCGCCGTTACGTTGAAGGGCATTTGGGAATCCGTCCCCGCGCACAACGGCATCCGCAATCCCGGCCTGCCCAGGCCGACGGAGGATGGCACGACGTTGCTCGTCACCGCCAATGCGGGTACGGAAGACGCGCCGCCGTTCATCACGCTCAATCACAACAGTACGTTGAAAGGCGTCGTGATTTATTATCCCGAGCAAAACGTGGATGCCGAACCCAAGCCGTATCCCTACGCCATCGCCATGCGCGGGAAGAATCCGGCGGTGCTCGCGGTCGAGTTGTTGAATCCGTACAACGGGATTGATGCGTCACAGAATGAACGGCACCTGATTCGCGACGTGCATGGACAACCGCTGCGCCGCGGCATTTTTGTGGACGCCATCTACGACATCGGACGCATCGAAAACGTCCACTTCAATCCCTGGTGGAGCATGAAGCCCAAGTTGTTTGAATGGCAACAGCAACACGGCGAGGCGTTCATCTTTGGCAAGAGTGACTGGCAATACGTCTTCAACACGTTCTGCTTCGGCTACGGCGTGGGCTACAAGTTCATCCGGACGAAAACCGGCGATTGCAACGGCAACTTCCTCGGCATCGGCGCGGACGATTGCTTCACGGCGCTGGAAGTTGAGCAGTGTTCGCGCATCGGCTTGCTGATCTCGAACGGCGAATTCGTTTCGTTTCACGGCCCCGACCCGACGATGATCCGCGTCGGCCCGAACAACTCCGGCAGCGTGCGCTTCGTGAATTCCGCGTTTTGGGGGCCCTGCAATCAAATCGCAAAGATCGCCGGAAAAGGCACCGTGGGCTTTGGCGATTGCACGTTCGTGCAGTGGGATCGTAACAGCGAAGGACGCGCGGCCATCCAGGCGGAGGGTGGCAACGTACTGGTGCGCGGCTGCGAATTTCAGGAGAATAAACCGCAGTTGGAATTAGGCGGCGGCGTGCAACGCGCGGTGATTACCGGCAACCTCATGCGCGGACCGCAACGCATCGTGAACCATAGCCAGGGCAGGATTGTCATTGGCGACAACGCCGCCGATGAGGTGAAAAAATGAGCGCAAGGACACGATTTCAAAACGACGGACGCGCGGAAACCGTTTCAAGCGCAACACAAATCCACCGGCACGTCCGATGCGCGGCACATTCGACAATCCGTCGCACCGGGCTTGGGCTGGCACTCGCGGCGCTCGTTTTGTTGACCGAGGTTGGTCTTGCCTTCGCGGCGACGCCAAAGCAAGACGGACGCACTTTTTTCGTGGCGACCAACGGCAACGACGCCTGGAGCGGCACTTTGGCCAAGCCGAATCGTCGGCGCACCGACGGCCCCTTCGCCACCGTGGCGCACGCGTTGCAAGCTATCCGCGCGCAGCGTCCGCAATCCGGCAACACGGCCAGCGCCAAACTTTATCAACGGCGCGGCATTTATTTTCTGGAGTCGCCCATCGTGTTGCGTCCCGAGGATTCCGCGCTGCAATGGCAGGCTTATCCTGGCGAGAAACCGATCCTCAGTGGTGGCCGGACCATTACCAATTGGCGCGAAACGACCGCGAACGGACGTAAGCTCTGGGTTGCAGAAGTGCCGGCGGCGCGTCGTGGCGACTGGTATTTTCGCGAGCTATGGGTCAACGGCGAGCGCCGTGTGCGGGCGCGACATCCGAACACCGGTTACTTCAAGATCAAGGCCCTGCCGGACAAAGTGGCGCAATGGACGGAGGGACATCGCCGCTTCGAGTTCAACGTCGGTGACCTGCGCAACTGGCCTTCACTGACCAATGGTGAAATCGTTGCGATGAGTCGTTGGGTGGAATCGCGCCTGCCGATCGTGTCCGTGGACGAAGCGTCCCGCCGCGTCAATCTGGCCAAGCGCTCGGTCTTCGAGCTGCAGCCGGATGATCTTTATTACGTCGAAGGCGTTTTTGAAGCGCTGGATGCTCCGGGCGAATGGTATCTCGACGCGGCGGCTGGGATGATTTATTACGCGCCGCAAGCTGGCGAGCGCATCAAGAATTTTACCGCCATTGCGCCCGTGTTGAGCCAGTTACTACGGCTGGAAGGTGATGTCGCCAAGGAACAATACGTTCGGGAGATTCAGTTCAACGGCCTGACGTTCTCGTACGCGGAATGGAATCTGCCCCGGCCCGACGATAAAGCGGCGACTGGTGGTTGGCCGGCGCCATTGAATGAGATTGGAGGCTTCGCGCAGGCGGCCGTGGGCGTGCCCGGCGCGATCTGGGGCGAGGGCGTGCGCCAATGCGTGTTCACCAACTGCACCATCGCGCACGTTGGCACTTACGGCATCGAACTGGCCCGGGGCTGTTCGTGGAATCGCATCACCCATTGCGACATTTATGACTTGGGCGCCGGCGGATTGAAGCTGGGCGAAACCGCCATTCGCAAAACGGAAGCTGAACAATCCGGCGGCAACGAGGTTTCCGACTGCTACATTCATCACGGCGGGAAAATGTTCCAGAGCGGCATCGGCGTGTGGATCGGGCAATCGCCCAACAACATTCTGTCCCACAACGAAATCAACGACTTCTATTACTCGGGCGTATCCATTGGCTGGACGTGGGGTTACGGCACGGCACTCGCCTCCAATAACTTGGTTGAGTTCAATCACGTTCACCACATCGGCGTGGCGTCCGATGGCGATGGGCCGGTGCTCAGCGATATGGCGGGCATTTATTTGCTGGGCAAACAACCCGGCACACGCGTCATCAACAATCTCTGGCACGACGTGGCGGCGACGAAATACGGTGGCTGGGGCCTTTACACCGACGAAGGCAGCAGCGGCATTCTGCTCGAAAGCAATCTGGTCTATCGCACCACGCACGGCGGATTTCATCAGCACTACGGCGAGACGAACATTATCCGGAATAACATCTTCGCCTTCGCGCGTGACCAGCAGCTCCAGCGCTCGCGTGACGAGGATCACCTGAGCTTCAGCTTCACCAACAACATCGTCTATTTCAATCAAGGCGTGTTGCTCGGCAGCACCTGGAAGAACGATCAATTCAACCTCGACGACAATGTTTATTGGGACACGCGTCTGGCCACCAATCTCGCCGCGATGAAATTTGCCGGGGCGACTCTGGACCAATGGCGCGCGCGCGGGCACGACCGACATTCGCTCATTGCCGATCCGCTTTTTGTCGCGCCGCAAAAAGACGACTTCCGTCTCCGCCGTCAGTCGCCGGCGCTCAAGCTCGGCTTCCAACCGCTGGACCTGCGCCAAGTAGGCCCCAGACGTTAGAGCAAATTCAGGAAACGATACTTTTTGAGGGAGAGGAGGGACTACTTCATTTGAGATCAACGAAGTAACACCGGGTTATAATGGTCGGCAGGTTGCCGACCAGAACGGCCAAGTTGGCCGTTCCATCCAAACCCCAAGAAGTGCGATTGCCCTCGGTTGCAGCGGTTGGCAGTTGCCTCCGTTGTGGTTTAGGGACGTGGTGGAACGCGTTCCTCCCAGGAAAATACAACCGCGAAATACACGAACGGGAAAGAATTTGGGAAGCCGTCCTGCTTTCAGTCGAATCGAGGGCTTGGTTTCATGACTTGGAATCGCATCCCGGTGTTTTGGTTTAGGGAACTGTGCGTTTGACCGCGCACCCGTTGCGCCGCCAGCCCCAATGCTCCGCCGCATAAACACAAGGCGAGAGACGAGGGCTTGGGAACAATTGTTGCGTTGATAGCCATTTGTAATGCGTACTGGCGGCTGAGGTCCCAGTTTATGCCATCGGTCGAGAACGAATAGGCTGGCGATATGATCCAACCTTCCGGAGTGCGGTCGCTGGATGGTGTAGTCCCGCTCCCCAAAATGCCCCCTGCGTAATCGGTGTGGCTCCGGTGACAACGACTGAATAACCATGGGATGGCAAGAGCGTAATCCCACCCGTTGTATATGTGAATATGCCCTCACTTGCTGGGTCCGGGCCAAACAGTCTTCCGAGATTGGTTAGTGGAGCACAACACTACGGGGCAGACATTCCGTCATGAGCGTCGGCCCCGGCACGACGTTGAGGGTGACCGATTGTGGCGCGGATTCGAAACCACAATTGCTGACGGTGTAAGTGAAGGTGTCCGCGCCTTCAAATGTGCCCGACGGCGGGGTGTAAGTGACGGACACGTGCGTCGCATCAACCCTGACGGGCGCAGACAGCGCTCCGCCCTCGGCCGTTGTGGTTGGCGTGTTGAAGTTAAGCGTGTCACCGCAAGCATCCGTCCCGCTCACACAGGCCAGTTGGTTCAGTTTCATCGTCACCTCACATAGTTTTACCAGTTTGGTTGTGGACTGACCGGGTGCTGCTTTTTTGAAGTTGCTTCCAACGGAAGCATTCAAAAATAAACAGTCAAGCATTTTTTCCCTTGCATTTCTTCCTCTTCCCCGTCGGTTAATGCGCAAGCCAAATTTATGGTGACGAAGCCGTCGCTCGGGGCATAGCGCACGGGCGGACGGTTTCAGCTTCACGAAAGCCGGCGCAAAATTGCTGGCTAACCCAGCGGGTATGGATTAGAAACCATGCCCCATGGCCACTGCCAATCCGGATCAGCCACCCAACTCGCCAGGCGATAAAATCCAATCGTCGCCCCGCCAAGTCCGGGTGGCCTCGGTGGATGCCTACCGCGGTTTCGTAATGCTGCTGATGATGGCCGAGGTGCTGCATCTTTCGCGGGTGGCGCGCGCGGTGCCGGAGAGCGGGTTCTGGAAATTTCTGGCCTACCACCAAACGCACGTGGAATGGATCGGCTGCTCGCTGCACGATCTCATCCAACCCGGATTCTCGTTTCTGGTCGGGGTGGCGTTGCCGTTCTCCATCGGCAACCGTCTTGCGCGCGGTCAATCCCAAAGCCATCTGATCGGGCATGCGGCGTGGCGGGCGCTGGTGCTGGTTTTGCTGGGGGTGTTTCTGCGGTCCATCGGCCACGCGCAAACGTACTGGACCTTTGAAGATACGCTTTCGCAAATCGGTCTGGGCTATCTCGTGTTGTTCGTGTTGGGGTTTCGTCCGGTGCGCGATCAATGGATTGCGCTCGGCGCGATTCTGGTCGGTTACTGGCTGGCGTTTGTCTGGTATCCGTTGCCAGCGGCCGGTTTTGATTACGCCAGCGTGGGCGTGCCGAACGATTGGCCGCACCTCATGTCCGGCTTCGGGGCGCATTGGAACAAAAACAGCAATCTGGCCTGGGCGTTTGACACTTGGTGGCTCAATCTGTTCCCGCGTGAAACGCCGTTTGCGTTCAACGGCGGCGGTTACGCCACGCTCAGTTTTATTCCGACCCTGGGCACGATGATCCTCGGTCTGCTGGCCGGGGGCGTGTTGCGCAGCGGTCGCCCGGCCGCAGGCAAAGTCAAATGGCTGACGATTGCGGGAGTGGTGGCGCTCGGTCTCGGGGCTGGTTTGGGCGCGCTGGAAATCTGTCCGGTGGTCAAGCGCATCTGGACGCCCAGTTGGACGCTCTACAGCGGCGGCTGGAGTTTCCTGCTGCTGGCGGGTTTTTACGCGGTGATTGATTGGTGGGGTTGGAAAGGCTGGTCCTACCCGTTGATGGTGGTGGGCATGAACTCGATTGCCGCCTACTGCATGGCGCACCTGTTTGATGGTTTCATCAGTGAAGCGTTGACCACCAACCTCGGCGTCAATGTTTTCAAATGGTTCGGCGCGGCGTACGAACCATTGGTGCATGGCGCGGCGGTGTTGTTTTTCCTGTGGCTGATTTTCTTCTGGATGTACCGACGGAAACTGTTTTTGAAAATCTAAGCCGGAACGATTCGATTGGAGTTTGGGTGGAACGGCCAAGTTGGCCGTTCCACCTGGACCAACTGCATCGTTCCGGCTCAGACGAGAACTAAAAGCGTCGGCAGCATCTCCACGCGTGACGAATGGGCGGCGGCCTGGTCTAATCAACGATGGAAACACTCGTGAGCAAACCGTCCCTTCAGCCAGAGTGCCCGCTCCAGCCGCAGGTGTCGCTGGAGCCCGAGGAATTTGCCCGGCTTTACGCCGCGCAGGGTCGCGCCATCTATTACCTCGCGCTTCGCTTTCTCGGGGACCCGCATCAGGCCGAAGACGCCACGCATGATATTTTTCTGAAGGTCCATCGAAAATTTGGCGAGTTTCGCGGCGAGTCATCCGTGCGCACCTGGTTGTATCGCATCACCATCAACCATTGTTACAACCTGCGTCAGAGTTGGCAGAGCCGGAACGTGGCCACGAGCGCGGATGAGGCTCTGTGGGAACAAACCCCGGCGCCGGTGGATTCGCCATTTCGTGTGCTCGCCACCAAGGAACTGGGCGAACGCATTCAGCGCGCCTTGAATGCGCTTTCCGACGAATATCGGCTGCTGCTCCTGCTCGTTGCCGATGAGGAAATGAGCTACGATGAAGTCGCCCAGCTCACCGAACAAACCAGCGATGCTGTTCGCGGCAAATTGCATCGCGCACGCAAAGCTTTTGCCGCGCATTTTGAGAAAACCGCCTGAGATCCAGCATGAAACAACAAACCAAACATACCGCGCACGAGCAGGAACAGGTTGCGGAAACGGAGTCGCAATCCGCGTCCGTCCGCGAGTTTGCCAGCGCCGAGGAGCTGTTGCGGCACGACGCCCGGCAAATCGCGGTGCCTCCGCAAATCGCCGAACGGCTGGCCCGCTCCATCCAGAACAAACCCAAGCCGGTCTCGCCCTGGTGGCGGCGGCTGTTGGGTTCATGATTCCATGAAAACCGTATGGCATCGCTTTATCGGTCCGCTCACGCCAGGGGTGCGGCTGATCATGCTCATTCTTGCGGTTGCGGGATTGACCGCGCTGATCGGAATGTTCTCCCGCACTTACGATCTCTACCACTGGCTCGCCCTCGACGGTCCACGCTTCTGGCATGGCTGGGTTTGGGCCTTGTTCACCTATGCGCTGCTCCCGGCGACCCTATGGGATTTTCTGTTCAACTGGATCTTGATCCTGTTTGTCGGAGTCTGGTTGGAACGGGTTTGGACGCGTTGGGAACTGGGGTCGTGTTGCCTTCTGGCTGTGCTGACGGTCGGCTTGCTCAAGGTGGCCATTCAACCGGCCAGCCCGCTTCTGATCGTGGGAACGGCGCCGGTCGTCTTTGGATTGCTGGCTGCCTGGGGGCGGTTGTTTCCCTATGAAAAAATTCTCTTCTGGTTTATTTGGGAAACGACGGTGCGTCAGGCGGCCATGCTGATGATCATAATTAGTTTTGTCATCATGTTGCCGTGGGCGGGGTTGGTGAACGCCGGCATCATGCTTGGCGGCGCGCCCGCGGGATGGTGCTTCGTCTGGTTGCGTGGGAAAATGATGCGTCATGGCGACAGCCGCGTCGTGTCTTCGGAACGGATGGGGAGGCTGGAACTATGATCAGCGTCGAAGCCATTGCTCCTCCACCGCTGGCCCGAACCCGTTCAACTCTGGCCCGAGAACGGGCCAGGCTCGCGCGGGGCAGGTTGGCCAACTGTCAGCTCTGCGCGCATCATTGCGGCGTGAACCGGCTGGCGGGGGAGCAAGGGCTTTGTCACGCCGGTACGGACGCGAGTTTTTTTTCCGCTCAGATTGAAGTTTCGGATGAATTGGAGTTGATTCCGACCTTTGCGGTGGCCTTGAGCGGCTGCGATTTGCGTTGTGATTTTTGCATCACCGGACGGCAAAGCTGGAACGCCCGGGCGGGCAGCGGATTCACGGCGCGGGAAATGGCCTGGCGCGCGCGGGCGGCGTTGAACTCCGGCGCCCGCACCGTCATGGTGCTCGGCGGCGAACCGACGATTCATCTGCCCGCCGCACTGGCGTTCGTTGCAGAATTGCCCGACTCCGCCCGGCTGGTCTGGAAAACCAACGCGCACGGTTCAGCGGAAGCGCGCGTCCTGCTGGACGGCCTGTTTGACGTATGGTTGGCGGATTTCAAATTTGGCAACGACAATTGCGCGCGGCGGCTGGCAAAGGTCGCGGACTACGAGAACGTGGTGAAAGGAAACCTGCTTTGGGCCAATGCACATAGCGAGTTGATCGTGCGCCATTTGCTGATGCCCGGCCACGTTGACTGCTGCTGGCGACCCGTTGCAGAATGGCTCGCGATAAAACTGCCGGGAGTGAAAGTCAACTTGCGCAGTGGCTTTTGGCCCGCGTGGCACGCAGTGCGACACGCGGAATTGCGCGGAACGGTTGCGCCGGAAGAAACCCATCGCGCCCGGCAAATTGCCGCAGAGTGTCGGCTGAATTTGATTCCATGAAAACGCAAAGACGCCACCAAAGCAACCCGTCCGCGCCCGCCGATTCCGCCGCGAGTTTGCACAGTGAATTGTTGATCCTGCCGGATGGGCAAATTCTGGTGCATAATCTCACGAGCGCTTTCGCCGAGCTGCTCAGGGTCTTGAATCCGCAAGCGGAACAGATCGCCCGCCGTTGCCAGAACGAAAACCACGCCACCCCAATCACCGCACATGAACTTTCAAACTGAACTTGAAACCCTGATCCGGGCGCGCTACCCGATCCTCAACATCATCACCAGCGAAGAAGTGCGGGTGCAAAATGACGTGGTGGAAATTGCCCGGAAGCGGCAGAAGAAAGTGTTCGAGTGGAGTTACAGCACCGGGATCGTTCCGGCAGGCACGTCCATCCAATCGCAAAAGGGACGCAGCGCCGCGACGAAAGATCCGTTGATGGCGTTGGATCAGGTCATTGAGCAGGTCGAGCCGGCCATCTTCGTGTTCAAGGACTTTCACCCGTTCCTCACGAAGAACAATTTCGCCGTGGTGCGCAAACTCAAGGAGATTGCGCTGCATTTGAAGAACAGTTTCAAGACCATCCTGCTGGTTTCGCCCGTGATGGAGATTCCCACCGAACTGGAAAAGGAAATCACCGTTCTGAATTATCCGCGGCCCACCCGCGAAGACCTCGGCGGGTTGCTGGACAAGATCATCGCCGACGTGCAGCAGTTCAAGCAGGTGACCATTGACCTGGACGCCTCCGGGCGCGAGCGTCTGTTGCAGGCGGCGCTGGGGTTGACGCTGGGGGAAGCGGAAAATGTCTTCGCGAAAATCATCGTCAAGGACGAGCGGCTCAGCGGCGAGGACGTCAATGAAGTGTTCTCGGAAAAGCAGCAGATCATTCGCAAAAGCGGTTTGCTGGAATATTACTCGACGGATGAAAATTTCTCCCGGGTTGGCGGCCTGACGGTGCTGAAGGACTGGCTTAATAAACGCGCCGTGGCCTTCACCGACGAAGCGCGCGCGTTTGGCCTGCCGCCGCCGAAGGGCATTTTGCTGCTCGGCGTCCAGGGTTGCGGCAAGAGTTTGTGCGCCAAGGCGGTTTCCAATTTGTGGCAACTGCCGCTGCTCCGCTTTGACATGGGCCGCATGTTCGGCAGCCTAGTCGGGTCGTCCGAGGAAAACGTCCGGCGCGCCATCAGCGTGGCGGAATCCATCGCTCCCGCCGTGTTGTGGGTGGACGAAATTGACAAGGCGTTTGTCGGCTCGCAAAGCTCCGGGGCCACGGATGGCGGCACGACCGCGCGTGTGTTCGGGACGTTCCTCACGTGGCTTTCGGAAAAGACTGCGCCCGTGTTTGTGGTCACCACGGCCAACGATGTTTCCCAGCTTCCACCCGAACTGCTGCGCAAGGGGCGGCTGGATGAAATCTTCTATGTGGATCTGCCTTCGGCAGAAGAACGCACCGAGATTTTTCGCATCCACCTGGCCAAACGCGGCCGCGATTCGGAAAAGTTCGAACTCGAGGCCCTGGTGGAGGTGAGCCGCGAATTCAGCGGCGCGGAAATCGAGGAAGCCATCAACAGCGCGCTGTATGACGCATTCTACGAGAAGACGGACCTGACGACCGATCATGTACTGGCCGCATTGGGACAAACCGTGCCGCTGGCCAAAACCATGGCGGAAAAAATCACCGCGCAGCGCAATTGGGCCTTGGGTCGGGCGCGCAATGCCAGCGTCGTGCGTCCCATCAACAGCGCGGTTGAACTGCGGCGCATGGAGTTCTGACCACGATTTTGAACAGCGGATCGGCCGTGACCTGAGTGCCTTATGAACAATTTTTGGGGCAACCTGTTTGAGCATCTGAAAAATTGCGGGCAAAACGCGACCCTTTTCCTGCTCGCGCTGGCTGCTTTCTTCGGATTGGTCATCGGGACGGCGTTTGTCCTGCAACCCGGGGTGCGTGAACACCTAATCTCGGCGTTTCCATGGATCGGTTTGCTGCTCGTCATCGGGGTTCGCCGCCTGATCATCCGCGCACGGAGACGCCAGCCGGAACGTTTGCCGCGCGGCTCCTTGTCAGCGGACGAACTGGCCAAAGCCCGGGGCAAACTGGAAAGGCATCGCAAAGCAAAAGGTTGACTGTTACTGGCCGCGGGTCGGCTCCGGCTGGCCGGGTTTAAAAAATGCCACCGGATTTCCGCGTGAGGATTCGTTCCGTGTCTGGTCTGAATCTTCGAGTGGTCAACAGCGAAGAAAAATTATGAGTTGCGTCTGTATTTTAACTCCAGTGGTTATTGCCGGTTGGCCCGCTTTCAGCGCGGCGGTGGTGGCGGCGGCGACTTCACTCGGCTACCAGGTCGTAGCCGAGACCGCTAAAGACGGCCATACCACCGTCCCGTCATTGGAAGCCAATGCCGTCAACCTGGAAATTGAACAAAGCGAGCTGGTGACCAACCAGTTGGGACGCGATCAACGCCTGACGGTTGCGCGGCAAGGCGTCACTGTGACCTTTTCCCGGGATGCGCGCGGGAAGGCGTCACTGTGCGTGACCGGTACGGGGCAGGGCGCGGACGAGTTGCGCGCGCTGGGCCAGGAGTTGAGCCAGCGGGTGGTGCAACAATATGTGTATCAGAAATTGATGGATGAAGTCCGGGCGCGCGGCTTCGTCGTCGTGGAAGAGGAGACCGAAGCGAACCGGGCCATTCGCCTGAAAGTGCGCCATTGGGAAGGATGATTTATGCCGCAACGCGAATTTGATATTACGATCAGTCCGGACGGAAACGTGGAGTTGCACGTCCAGGGCTACAAAGGCAAGGGTTGTCTCGAGGCGATGAAAATGTTCGCGCAGATCGTCGGCGAATTGCAGTCGCAACGTGAAACCAGCGAGTTTTACGAACCGGACGAACAGGTGCGATACAACATTGACCAGCGACACTAACCGAAGTTTCATGTGTCCCGTCGTCAAATGTGCAACCGGTGATCATCTGTAACCACGACATGCGTCATCCCGACTCATCTTATTATCCGCCGCGCGCCAAGTGGTACAGCCCGCTGTTCCAACTGGGCAACGGGTTGCGTCGTCATGCGCACCTTGATCGCCTGCAACTTCCTGGTGATCTCACCTGGGGCATAATTCTCAAGGGCCTCTGGTGGCCGGGACTCGCGTTGTGGGTGCAGGGCGAAAAACGGATCGGTCGGGTCCTCATACTGGGCGGCGCTTTGCTCGCCGCGATCTTCATCGTGTGGCTCGGCTATCCGATCGCGGACACCGCCCTCGGTCTGCTGCTGGCGGCGCACGTCACCAGCCTGGTGTTTCTCTGCCGTCCGTGGCTTGCGAACCGTGGTTTCTGGGTGCGGACGGTTTTCACGCTCTTCGTTTTATTCCTGGTTTCCCTGTTGGTTTATCTTCCCTTGCGAAACCTGCTGCAGACGCAGGTGCTGCGGCCGTTGCGTTATCGCGGTCAGGTCGTCGTGGTACAAAAAATTACTGCGTCCGCCGCCATTCACCGAGGGGATTGGGTCGCTTACGAATTGCCAATCCTCCGGAGCGCACATCGCGGCGTGCGATTTCAGCCAGGGCTGGGTTTGGGGTCGGTGCTGGCCGTGGCCGGCGACCGGATTGAATTCACTCCCAACGGATTGATGGTGAATGGCGAGCTTCAGTCGGCTCGCCCGCACATGCCCCGGACCGGAGAGCTGATGGTGCCGAAAGATCACTGGTTTATCTGGCCGGATCTGGAGACCAACACCCGTAATGGGATTCTGCTTTCAGAAGCCATGCAGGAACTGGCGCTCGTGCGTCAGTCGAACTTCATCGGCAAACCCTTTCACCGCTGGTTCGGACGCAAACAACTAACCCCATGAGTCGTTTTGTTAATCTCGAGTTTGAAGGCGGGCAGGAGGATCAATTCTCCGACTCGCAGCAGGCGTTGGCCAAGGACGAGAGTTACTACTACAGCGAGGCGGAAACCGCTTTTCGGAATGGCCATTTCGAACCCGCGTTGCGGCTCTACGCCAAGGTGCTGGAATTCAATCCGGAACGAGTGGCCGCGTGGGCGGCGCAGGTGCGCATGCTCATCGAGTTGGGCGAAAATCGTGAAGCCAAGTTGTGGGCGGACAAGGCGCTCGAAAGATTTCCCAACGAACCCGAACTGCTGGCGGCCAAAGCCGTGGCGCTGGGGCGCAGCGGCGACTTGCAAGCCGCGCTTGCCTTTTCCGATGCCTCGATTGAGGAGCGTGGCGACACGCCTTACATCTGGCTGGCGCGTGGCGACGTGCTGTTGGCACGGAAGGAAGCCCGCGCGGATTATTGTTTCGACAAGGCCCTGCTGCTCGCACGGCAGGATTGGTTCATCACCTGGCTGGCGGGGCGGATTCGATGTTATTACGAACAGTTCGCCCTTGCCTTAAAACTGCTCCAACAGGCGGTGGAATCGAACACGGGACATTTTCTGCTCTGGTTGGAATTGGGCCGCTGTCAGCGCGCCTTGGGACTGACGGGCCTGGCGCGCAATTCCTACAATCAGGCCCGACAACTGGAACCGCACTCGCCGGAAATCCGAAGCGCGCTGACGCAGCTTTCCCAAACTGGTCTCTGGACTCGACTAATCGGCTGGCGACGGCGATGGTTGCACTGATGAGCGATGCAAAATTAAATCATTTTCTTTCCGTAGCCTCCGACTACGAAGCTTCCGATCTGCATCTGGTCGTCGGCGTGCCGCCCACCTTCCGCGTCAACGGTGAAATCATCATCGCGGATGCGGATGCCATTACTCCGGAGGACGCCACGGAAATGGCCGACAGTCTGCTGAACGAACCTCAGCGGCAGAAATTCGCGGCGGAGTGGGAACTGTGCATTTCATTGCTGCACAGCGTTGCGGGTCGGGTGCGCGTCACGTTCTATCGCCGCAACGGCCATCCGGAAATGAGTTTTCGCTTCTGCGGGGAACGCATTGCCACGCGCGAGGAATTGGGGTTGCCGGCCAAGATTGATGACCTGGCGCGCAAGCCCAACGGCCTGGTTTTAATCACCGGCCCCACCGGCGCGGGCAAGACCACAACCCTCAATTACCTCGTTGATCTCATCAATCAGGAACGCCGTTGTAAAATCGTTACCATCGAAGACCCGATCGAATTCGTCCACGCCAACCGTCGCGCCATCGTGGTGCAACAGGAAGTGCTGACCGACGTGCGCTCGTTTCATCGCGCGCTCATCCATGTGTTGCGCCAGGATCCGGATGTCATTGTGATTGGTGAAATTCGGGATTACGAAGCCATCTCCGCAGCTCTCACCGCCGCGGAAACCGGCCACCTCGTGCTGGCCACCATGCACTCGCCCAATGTCGCGCTCGCGTTGGAACGCATCATCGGCGTGTTCGAAGGCAGCGCGCAACGGCAGATCATCCTGCAACTGGCCAATGGCTTGCAGGGAATTCTTGCGCAGGAATTGTTGCCGGCGACCGACCGCTCGCGCCGGATGCTCGCGTATGAATTGCTGGTCCCCAACAGCGCGGTGCGCAATTTGATCCGTGAAAATCAACTGCACCAATTGGAAAACACCATCCAGATGGGCCGCAAGGATGGCATGATGTTGATGGATGATTGCCTTTACGATCTCTATTGCAAGTGCCTGATCAGCTACGATACCGCCGTCAGCCGCGCCCGGCATCCAGATAAGATCACCCGCCAAAATGCGTAAGGCATGAAGCAACCTCGGCTCGGGATGGTTTGGACACTGGCGTTGCTGGTCGCGTGTGGATTGAGCCTTCGCCCCGGCAAGGCGCCGGCGGCGATTCCGCAGGAAATTTCAGCTTGGGTGGGAGCTAATTTCACTTCACTGCAAGTTCAACCGGTGGCGACTACGGTCAACTTCACGCTCACTAATGCCGCTGCGGAATACGTCGCCATCACCGAGGCGTATCCGGAATCGGTTGCGCCGCGCACCTGCCATTACCTCGTGAGTGGTCCGGGGTTACCCGTTTACGAACGGCGTTACGCCGCCAAGGGATTCGGCCCGGTCACCTATTTTCTGCGCTGCACCCAGTCGCCACCCGGACCGGTTACGTTGACCAATCTGGGCGATACGAATCATCCGCCGCTGATCGTGCGGCTCCGCAGCGTCACCGCCGAGGATTTGCAGCGGGTTCGTCGTGAAGATCAGTTTCAATTGATGGGCACCATCATCAATCCGTGGCATGGCCTTTCGGAAGCAGAGCAACTGGACTCCCTCGCGCGTTCGTTGCCCGAGGCGGCGGAGCAAAAAATCTCGCGAGGTTTTTCGCGCGAAATCTATTATGCCAACAGCTCTTCCAATCAGGTTTACCAGCAACTCGCCACCGCGCGCCAGTGGTCACGCCAAACCGGGCTTCCGGTGCTGTTCGGTCTGGTTTCCTGGTGGAACGGCACGCCCCGACACGTCCCGGATGGCCGCGGCGGGAAATTTGGTGATCTCTACTACCAGCAGATTTGTTACACGCCCGACGCAACCCACCCCGACGATCCCGAGCTGCGCGAGTTGCTGGGGAAGCGTTACAATCTGCACTACTGCCGCACGACACCGAATGTCTGGTCGGACACGCCGTGGCTCACGCTGAACAGCGCGCGGCTGAACGATTATCGCGCGCAGCGTCTCCGGGAAGCCGTGCAGAGCTTGGATGGGTTGACACGAGGCGACACCGCGTGGATCGCCGGTATCTTCCTGGAGAATGAACCGCGTTATTGGGACACCCAATCCACACGCGACACGCCGCAGTGGGCGGGTGAGCGCTGGGCAGATTTTAATCCGCTCGTGATTGAGGCGGCGCAACGTGACGGCATCACACTTGATCCGGCGGATGGTTTGTTGTCGGCGGAGCTGGTCTGGCTGCAACGCAATGCGGGACGCTATTTTCAAAACACCGTTGATGCCGTGCGCGCGGCGCTGACGGCGGTGGGGCTGACGAATCAGTTTCCGCTCTACACGCACTCGTTGCAGCTCGACATCTTGTTTCCCGGCGTGAAGATCAATCAGTCGGCGGCGGACTGGGCGCGCGTCAAGGGGGCGCAAGCCGGCATTGAAGGCATGTGGAGTCTGCCGTCGGATTTTGATCGGATTCGCGAATGGGGACCGTGGGCGGATTTGAATCGGGAAGAAACTGATGGCCGTCCGATTGGAACGCACCTTTGGGATCTGCGCGTGGCGTACGCCGCCGGGGCCAAGCTTTACAACAGCTACAACTGGCACGCGATTACCACGAACGCATACTTCAATTACGCCCGCGACTTTCTCGCCACGCTGCCCGTCGTTGTCGCGCCGCCGGATCACGTCGAATCAGTATCACCTCGGACCCTGCGGATTACGCCACCCGACGCGGTGCAAGCCTTCACCAGCCTGACCCTGCCAATCGTCATCAAGTCCAACCTCAATTCCGCAGGCGCAACCATTGCCGTTTCCATTGCCGACGACGCGGGGCGGCGATGGTTTTCTGAACGCCGCCTGCTGCCGACAAATCATTCCGCAACGGTGAGATTTGATTTTCCGGTGCCTGCGGAAATGCGTCATCCAATCTCGGGAATTTTACAATGGCACACCTACGATTTGTCGGATGTGTCAGCCGTTGCGTTTGGAGTGGCGAGTCGCACGAACATGCTTCTGGAATTCGATATTGCCGAGCAGCGGACCTTGAGTCGCCTGGTGATAGAGTGGGCGGCCGGCGCGCCTTGACCGGTGTGGATTGCGCTTACTTCGCGCGGAGTGGCGGTTGGATGCTCAGTTGCACAATGGCTTCGCGCACCCGCGCCGTTTGCGCAGAGTTCAGCGTCAGAAAACGGTGTCGGCCTTGACCATTCGCCGCCGGACGAAACCAAGTCGCGCCGTTATCTTCCACGGTGACATTCCCAGCCGGCGACAAACCGAAGTAGTCGCGATCCGGGAATACTGCATAGAGCACCGCCACGGGATCCCAGGTGGGCCGATCGTGCGGTGGCGGTTCGTAAAGATAGTAAGCTTCTTTCAGTGGATGATGCGGCACGTAGTTCAGGTCCCGCTCGATGGCCTGGTGCGGATATGCCGCCTTCACGCCCAGTTCGAAGCCGCTCCACGCCAGCGGCGTGGGCCAGTTGACCGCCAGAAATTGCGCGGCGGGGATGTCGTTGACCACGTTGTATTCGAGGTGTCGGGTGTCATCAAGAACCGTCTGGAACGCGCCGGCCATGATCGAAAGCAGTTTGACCTTCTGGGCGATCAACGCCCGACCATCCAACGGCGAGACGGCATCGGGCTTTGATTCGAGCAGGCGTTTGAGGTTGGTGAAAAAACCTGTTTGTGCGATGGCCACGCTGCCATCCGGTTGTCGCGCCAAAACCTGTCGCAGCAACCGCACGGCTTCCGGCGCATCGGCACCGCTCTTCAACTTATGCGGATAACGCAACGAGCCATCCGCATCCCGCTCATCAGCCAAGAGGTTGAACTTGCCCGGTTCGGGCGTGGCGCCGTTACGCACCATCCCAATCGGCACTTCGGAATGTCCGTAGAACGTATTGACCGCATCCACGAAACTGGCGGCTTGCGGGTGATCCTTGGTGATGGTGACGGCCAGCAATTCCACTGCGCCGCGATCCACCAGCGTGTGAATCATGGACAACGCAATCATATCGTCCACGTCATTGCCCATGTCCGTGTCAAAAATCAGACGCACTGGCTCTGCCCAACTCAGCGTCAGGCTTAACAACAAAATCGAAACCGCATTTTTCATGATTCAGTCAAAAACCGCTTTGCCAATCCGATTGATTTATCGTTACGAAGAATGGCGCACAATCAATCGCGCGGGAAGCACGATTTGCTTCGCCTCCGAGGATTTGCGTCGCGCCATGGCAGCCAGCAACTCCTGGAAGGCGCGCACGCCCAGTTCCGCCACGGGTTGCGCGATGGTCGTCAGAGACGGCATGGTCAGCGGCGCCCACGGCGCGTCGTCAAACGACACTACCGCCAGATCTTGCGGGATCGCCAGCTCCATTTCCTGCGCGATCCGCAACGCCGTCAGCGCGAGAATGTTTCCCAACGCCAGAATGGCTTCCGGCCGATCGCGCGTTTCCAACAACTGTTTTACTTCGGTCCAATCCGACGGCGGCAGATAACTATTGCCGACCAACCAATCCGCCCGGAACGGAATCCCCGCCGCCGCCAGTCCCGCCTTGTAGCCGCGCACCCGGGCAATATTGACCGAACTGTTCGGCTTACCTTGCAGACAGGCAATCCGTCGCCGCCCGCACTGGACCAGATGTCGCACGGCTTCCTGAACTCCAGCGGTGTTGTCCGTGGTGATCGAAGTGGCTTTCAGCGACGCAAACACGCGGTCCACCTGCGTGATAGGCAAGCCTTGCGCATGCAACTGGATCAGGTGCGCCGCTTCGCCGCCCACCGGCGCCACAATCAAACCATCAATGCGCCGGCTGTACAGCACCTTGGCACATTCGGCTTCGACGGCGGTGGATTCTTCCGCGTCTGCCAGCAGGACGCTGTATCCGGCGGCGCGCGCCTGTTTGCCGATGTGCCGGGCCAGCTCGGAGAAAAAGGAGTTGGAAATGTCGGGAATCAACAGACCGATGGTCCGTGTGGTTTTCAGGCGCAGACTGCGCGCCAGTTGATTCGGCTGCACGCCCAGTTTTTTCGCGGCCCGCAACACCCGCTCCTGGGTGGTCTTGGAGATGCGGAATTGATCGCCCTTGCCGGAAAGAATGCGCGAAACCGTTCCGGGCGAAAGTCCCACCCGCTGTGAAAGAGTTTTAAGATCCATAGCCCTCCATCTGTCGCCGTAATCCACGACTTTCAAATCATCGGGCGAAAAAAAGCGCAAACCTTGCGCCCCGCGAAAGAAATCCTCTGCATGACAAAATTGTAAAAGAATCGGAATCCGAGGCAAGGAACGCCTTTGGATCCGGGGGCAACGGCAGCCCCAACGTCAATCCGTTGCCGTGTGCCGACTTATTGGGCGCTCGGCTGTTCGCGCACAAAGAAGAGCGGCACCGAATCCACGCTGAGTTGAATCATGAACGAATTGGTATTCCCCGGTCGCAACGTGAACGCCACGCTTTGGCGGCGATAATCGTCGAAATAATAACTGCCGCGATAGACTTCGTCGCGTTCGCCGCGTAAAAGATCGAGCTTTTTGTCGCCGGGTTTCCAACTCGCATTGCTGGAATCCAACAGAAAGGCGACGAAATCCCGCCCTGGTTTGCTTCGGTTTTCGACGATCCCAATCCGCATTTGCGCCGGGTCCTGAATGTGCCAGATGCCTTCGATCGGATCAAAATCCCGATCCGCCTGCAGATACAATTTCATCTCCGCCTCATCCATCGGGATGGATTCCCACGGTTGCGTGAAGCGGATCAGATTTGCCTCCACGCGATGCTTGGCGTGCAAAAAGTCCGGTTGTTGGATCGAAGTGATTTTGATCGCGTCCGCCCCGACGCGACGCGCCTTTTTGCGCATGGTGTTCAACTCATTTTCGAATGAACCGCCGAACACCGTGAACAGAGTTTCACCGACGTACATTGAACCCACCGTCTCGTAAGCTCGCGGCACGGGCAGTTCCTCCGGGTACACGTAAATCGGATAATCTGCCGGCTTCGGCTGACTCGTTGCGCCTTGCGGCGAGTAATCCGAAACCGTTCCGCAACCGGTCAGCAACCCGATCAACACCAGCCCACTTCCACAATGTTTCAAACGCGTCACGCAAAACAGGTTCGGCAATTTCCGCTGATCGTCGAGTTAAAAGCACGAGGAGCATGAGGCGTGCGGTCCGCACAAAGTCCAGTTGGTGTTTCAAGAGTGCGACCGTCTGGTCGCAGCGGTGCGGGGGGGGCGCCACTTCAGGCGGCGGCCTGGCTCTCTTTCCGGCGGATGATGGGTTTGCTTTCGCCAAGCACGGCCGGACGGGTGATCTTGATGTGAAAAATATCCGGATTACCTGGGGCTTCGTACATCACATCAAGCATGATTTTTTCGATCAACCCGCGCAGGGCGCGCGCCCCCGTGCCTTTTTTGTGCGCTTGCGCGGCCAGCTCCGCTTTGGCGTCGGCGGTAAATTCGAGCTTAACGCCGTCCATGGCGAGGAGTTTGGCGTATTGCTTGGTCAACGCATTGCGGGGTTCGGTGAGGATGGTGACGAGTTGTTCTTCAGTCAGTTCAGCCAGCGTCGTGGTCACGGGCAACCGTCCCACAAATTCGGGAATGAAGCCGTATTGCAGCAAGTCTTCCGGTTCAACTTGCGTCAAAATCTCGTCGCGGCCCACCGCCGCCATTTTCTGGGATTGGGACACGGCGGCGAAACCCATGGTGTGTCGCCCGAGCCGGCGTTGAATGATTTTTTCCAAGCCAATGAACGCGCCGCCGCAAATGAACAGCACGTTGCTGGTGTTGACGCGAATGTATTCTTGCTGCGGATGTTTGCGGCCGCCCTGCGGCGGCACATTGCAGATTGTGCCTTCCAGAATTTTCAGTAACGCCTGCTGCACGCCCTCGCCGCTGACGTCACGGGTGATGGACGGGCCCTCGTTCTTGCGGGTGATCTTGTCAATCTCGTCAATATAGATGATGCCGCGCTGGGCGCGTTTCACGTCGTAGTCGGCGCTTTGCAACAACCGGAGAATGATGTTTTCCACGTCCTCACCCACGTAACCCGCTTCGGTCAGCGTGGTGGCGTCAGCGATGGCAAAGGGAACGTCCAAAATTTTCGCGAGGGTGCGGGCGAGCAAAGTTTTGCCTGATCCGGTTGGCCCGACCATGAGAATGTTGCTTTTCTCAATTTCCACGTCCGCCAGGGAACGCGAGGCGGATTCGGGGGCGTCGTCACTGTTGCCCGCCGGGGTTGTCGTCGGGAGTTGAATCCGCTTGTAATGGTTGTGGACGGCCACCGCCAAAGTTTTCTTGGCGGCTTCCTGGCCGATACAATGCAAATCCAGCCGGTGCTTGATTTCCGCCGGCTTGGGAACGGTGAGGCGGGGTTGTTTTTTTTGCTCCTGCAATTGCGTCTCCCGATCGAGGACGTTTTTGCAGAGGATGATGCAATTATCGCAAATGTACACGCCCGGCCCGGCTATCAGCTTCTTCACTTCGGCGTGCGACTTGCCGCAGAAGCTGCACATGGTGAGATTGGTCGGTCGGGCCATAATGATTGCGCCTTAATTTTTGTCCGCGCCCGGAATTTCCTTGCGCGATTGCACCACGTGATCCACGAGACCGTAATTCTTGGCCTCTTCCGCGCTCATGAAATTGTCGCGGTCGCAGTCTTTTTCCACCTGCTCCGCCGGTTTGCCGGTGTGTTTGGCGAGGATGTTGTTGAGCGTGGTTTTCAGTTTGAGCATGTGCTTGACGCGGATTTCCACGTCACTGGCCTGACCTTCCGCGCCGCCCAGCACTTGATGAATCATGATGTTGGAATTGGGCAGGGCGTAGCGTTTGCCCTTGGTGCCGGCCGCGAGTAACACCGCGCCCATGCTGGCGGCCTGACCCACGCAATACGTATTCACGTCGCAGGTCATGTATTGCATGGTGTCGTAGATGGCCAGTCCCGCCGTGACGCTGCCGCCGGGTGAATTGATGTAGAGATGCACATCCTTTTTGGGGTCGGCCATTTGCAGAAACAGCAACTGCGCAATCACGATGTTGGCTACTTGGTCATCCACCGGCGTGCCGAGGAACAGGATGCGATCCACCAGCAAGCGCGAATAAATATCCCAACTGCGCTCGCCGCGACCGGTTTGTTCGACGACGATGGGAACGAGAAAATTTTTCGGATCCACTAAATCACTCATCAGTGACGGCAAACTACTGGAGGGGCGGGGGAGCGTCAAGCCACGCGGAAATCGCTGGTCGCGCAAGGCAGACGTGGGAATGAAAGTTTGACCTGTTCCGGTGGAGTTCATTAGCATCCGCCGCAGCGTGGTCTGAGCTGCGGGAGCGCCGCCGAACATTTCATGGAAATCTATTTCGTACTACTCTGTCTGGCGGCCGTCATCGGACTCTACTTCTACAACAATCCGCTCGGGCACAGTAACTGGTTTTTGATGCGCCGGTTCATCAACTGGTTTCCGCTCGGGATGACTTACGCGTTTCTATACATGGGCCGCTACAACTTGCAGGTCTCCAAAAACGCGCTCGGCTCGCTGATGAGCAAGGAGGATTTCGGCATCATTTTTGGCGCGGGCACCTTTGTCTATGCGTTCTCGTTTTTGGTCAACGGTCCGTTGGTGGACAAGATCGGCGGCAAACGCGGCATCCTCATCGCCGCGGTGGGTTCGGCGGCGGCCAACATCGTTCTGGGGGTGCTCACGTATTTCGTGGTGATGGGCAAGCTGCAGATCAACCTCGTGCTGGCGTACGCCGTGGTTTACGCGGGCAACATGTACTTTCAAAGTTACGGCGCAGTCTCCATCATCAAGGTGAAAGCCTACTGGTTTCACGTGCGCGAACGCGGCGTGTTTGGCGCGATCTTTGGCACGCTGATTTCATTCGGCATTTATTTCGCGTTCGATTGGGGCGCGGCCATTGTGACGATGACCAAGGCGGGTTCGCTGGCGTCGGCCGGGTGGTTTCACAAGACCTTGCGGCATATTTTCGCGGTGGACACCCGCGCGGTGGACGCGACGTGGGCGATCTTTTTTATCCCGGCGGTCATCATGCTGTTCTGGGCGCTCATGGATTGGTGGCTCATCAAAGACACGCCGGAGGAAGCGGGATTTCCCTACCTGGATACGCACGACGCTTCCTCGGGAGAAATGCACATCCAACTGACCACTGCGGATTTGTTGAAAAAGATTTTTGCCAGCAAACTGATGCTGGTGATCGCGGCTGTGGAGTTGACCTCGGGCGTGCTGCGCAACGGCATCATCCAGTGGTACACCATTTTTGCGCACGAGGTGCCGCAGGTGGGCGCAAAGTATTTTCAGGATAACTGGGGCTTTTTACTCTGCTTATTTGGTATTGCCGGCGGGTTCACGGGCGGATTGGTGTCGGACAAACTGTTTCAATCCCGCCGCGGTCCGCCCGCCGCCTTGTTGGGCGCGGCGATGTTTCTGCTCACCAGTTTGATGGTGGTCTTTCTGTTCCGCTCGGCGGTGGCGGTGGCGGTGCTGGCACTGCTGATGTCCGCCGCGGTGATCGGCGTTCACTCACTGATGTCAGGCACGGCAGCGGCGGATTTTGGCGGTCGCAAGGCGACGGCCACCTGCTCGGGAATTGTGGACGGTTTTGTGTACCTGGGCAGCACGATCCAGTCGTTGGGCATTGGTTTTTTGACGCCAAAAGATCACGCGCTCAGCCAGGTGCCTGACGTTGCGTTCAGCTTCAGCGAACTGGCGGGCCGGAGCTGGTATTGGTGGCCGGTGTTTCTCATTCCGTTCGCCCTCCTCGGCACTTTGCTGGCGGGAATCATCTGGTACGAATTGCCTGCCGCCACGCGCAAATACCTTGCGCAGTTAAAACCAAACCCGCCGAAGCCCGAGGCGTGACGCCCCGTTGCGGCGCTTCAGAAGAAGTGAATTTTTTCCGCCGTCAGTAGCTTGCGTTTCCAATCCAGGCCGCCGCCAAAGCCACCCAGTCGCTGGTGTGTCGCCAGCACGCGGTGGCAGGGAATCAGCAGCGGAATGGGATTGGCGCCGCAAGCGCTGCCCACCGCCCGCACGGCTTTGGGACGCCCGATTGCGGATGCCACTTCACCGTAACTTCGTGTATGTCCGAGTTCGATTTGCGAAAGAGCGCGCCAGACATCCTGTTGAAAGGCTGTACCGCCCGATAGATCAAATGGCGGTAAAGTGGAAGGTCGGCATCCGCTTAGAACCGCCTTCACGGCCGCGATGGTTTGCCGATGCCAGGTGCGAATTTTGGGAGGCAAATCCGGGAGCACAGATGGTCGGGTTGCGCACGTCTCGGGAAAACTTAATTGCGCCAGACCTGTTGCCGAGTAACCGGCGATAAATTCTCCGTCCTTTGTGGAAACCGGCAGGCAATAATTCATGCGGCAAAAACTGACAACGGCTCAGCGATGGTGCAGATACCACCAGACGGTGCCGAACAGCACGATGAAAAGCACGGCGGCGAAAAAGATGAAGCGATTGCGTGCGACCCGTCGTTCCTTGCGCAAGGGGCGTAAGCCTTGCACGCCGCCCGCCGCAAGATAGTTCACCAGTTGCGGATTGCTGGTGTTGGGGCCGGTGAAGAAGCGGCGAATTTTCTGAATCGCCGCCGGCAGGTCCAGTTTGCGTGTGCCGAACTCGTTGTAGTGTTCGGGCAGATTCGGCATTTCATTTTCCGTGGTGATGCGTTCCTGGCTGATTTCCTCGAAGACAGGTTCCGGCCCGGACACGGTCGGTGGCGGAGTCGTGCCGGTTGGGAGTGTATGCGTGACAGTTGCGCCGTGGGGGGCCGCGGTGGTGCGCAGTCGTGGCGCGTCTTCCGGCGCGTGATGCAATTGCCCGTCGAGCTGCAGAATCTCCGCTTCCAAGGCGGCAATTTTGGCGTTCAACTCCTGCGCCCGGTCAGAAATCGGATCTGTTCTTTTTTTCCACCAACTCATGAGTCGCAACGGTTGGACCGCGTGGCTCGTTAATGTGTCTGCAACAACAGGGCGACCAATACTCCCAGCGCGAGTAACGCAACTACCGCGAGAGGCCAGGTAAAGGCCAGTCCCCATTTGCAAAGTTGCCCAAAACTCAACATCGTCAAATCGGGTTTGCCGAAACCCGAGCGGGCTGACGTCTCGCTGGAGTCCGCCACATGTTCCCCGGAGAGAACGTCAAATTTCAAGCGCGCGCCATTCCATTCCATGCGCGCATTTTCCAGTGTGGTCAGTGCGCGAGTGAGTTCGACGTGGAATTGCTCCTTGGACCAGCCTTCCTCGTTGATGCCGCGAACTTTGACCAGGGCGTCGCGCAGATCGGAAATGGTTTTGCCCATTTGCTCCGCGTCCCGGCGAGCGGCAAATTCCGCTTCCTCCAACAAGCCCAGGCCGCGCGTCAGATTTTGAATCAGCTCCTGGCGTCCGGTTTGAAATTCGGTCTGCCGCCGGCGCACTTCCTCAAGCGCGGCGCGCTCACGTTCCAATTCTTCCTGGGCGCGTTTCAGGTCGGCCAGCTTGCGTTGCGCTTCGGCAACCCGCGAGTCCACCTCTTCGCGCGAAGGCGCGCGGGACTCACCACCCACGGCACTGCTGTTTGCGGTCAGGTGGTGGGTGAAATCCGCATCAACAAATTCCGTGGCATCATATTCCGTCGGCATGGGACGACTGTATGTCTGTCGGGAAAAAGTGTAAAGAAATGTATTGGCACAAAACCGGTTTTCGGCGGGCCGTGGCGCTTGGGATCAAAGTTGAATTAGGCTGTGCGGAGCGATCGGAGTTGCTATGTTTTTGGCGAGTGGCCCCGTAGCTCAAATGGATAGAGCAGCGGTTTCCTAAACCGTTGATTCCAGTTCAATTCTGGGCGGGGCTACCAATGTTCGCATGGACAAGTGATGACGAGTGATTTGCGGGCGGTGAATACACCTGGGGTGTGGTCGTCTATCCCTTGGCAGATATGGAACTGTGCAATCAAGGTAAAGTTATGAAAAACCGCAATAAACTTCGGTATTTTCTGGTCGGCGCGAGTGCCGCGTTTCTGGTGTTGTCCGGCTGCACGCAACAGAGCGCCAGCGGGCCATCGCCTTATCACGTTACCAGTGAAACGGTTGTGCCCGTCGCTCCGCCAATGACCGTGACGCCGGTGATTGATCCGACTCCGATTGCGACTCCGGCAGCCGAGGTCGTCACGCCTGCGCCGCCCGCAGTGGCCTCAAGTCCCGTGCCGGTAACCACTGTTCCGCCCTTGATTATCAGTAATGCACCAGCTCCAGTTGTTGTGATGCCCGAAAAATTGCGCGTCTCGAAGGCTTTGAGTGACGTGATTGAAATGACTCAATCCGGGGTGGATGAAAATGTAATCCTGACGTACGTGACCAATTCTTCGGCGGCATTCCTTTTGGGCGTGGAGGAAATTATTTATTTGAAAGACCTGGGGGTTTCAAGCGAGGTCATTACCTCCATGATGGGCCGTGATCAAGCGTTGAAGACGGTATGGGGAATCAATGAGCCAACGAGCCTTGCTGACGCTTCCGTGGAAGACCAGGAAGTGGTGGCTGCGGCTCCGACTTATGTGAATCCACCTCAACCCGCGTCTGATCCGGGAATATCTGGTCCGGCAGAGGCCACTGATGAGTATTTCGACACCGTTCTCTCACCCTACGGCAACTGGGTGACGATTGACGGTTACGGCCGGGTGTGGCGACCGACAATCGGGATGCGGAGTCCGGGTTGGCGACCTTATTCCGACGGCGGGCGCTGGGTTTACACCGATTACGGCTGGTATTGGATGTCGGATTATTCGTGGGGCTCTGTGGCGTTCCATTATGGGCGCTGGTTCAATGATCCGCGCTGGGGCTGGTGCTGGTGGCCCAACCGCGTATGGGGACCTTCGTGGGTTTCCTGGCGGTATGACAATGACTATTGCGGCTGGGCGCCATTGCCACCGAATTCCATTTATACTCCGGGGGTGGGCTTCACCTACTTTGGCAGTTCGGTGGGGACCAGTTTCGGTTTCCATCTGGGAGTCGGTTCATGGCTGTTCGTGCCGTGGGCCCGGTTCTGTGATCCACATCCCTATCGCTATCATTTGTCCAGTGCGCGATCAGTGGCGATTTTCAATCAAACCACCATCGTCAACAATTACGGCAACGGCAATAACACCACCGTCATCAATCGAGGAATTTCTGTGGATCGTGTGCGGGAACGGTCGCGAGCGGAAGTTCGCACGGTCAGCCTGCGAACTGAGCCGGCGGGCCAGGGTGGAATTCGCAGCGATCGTTTCGAAAATGGTGGGCGTACGCTGGTGGCGGAGCGTCCGGTACTCTCTCGAACGACAGGTGCGGCCAACGTGGGTGCGGGCGCGCCGGAGACTTCCAGATTGCGTTCGCCTCGGGACGTATCGGAGTACGGGACTGATTTGCGCCGCGCCGAGCGTTTGGGGGTTGGAGCGAATTCTGCGGGGGGTAATTCCGCCGCGCGTGTGCCGACCGAGCGCAATCTTTCCATCCGTGGCAACGAATCCCGAACCGCCACCCAGCCGTCGGGAACCACTCCCGGCGTTTCATCACCGGCAACGCCAGTGACCCGGCCGGCACCAATTTTTGACAAACCAGTCACGGTGGAGCGGCGAACGGCTCCGCCGCGCACGGTTGCGCCGGATTCGCGCAGTTCGCAACCAACCGTTATCGGCGGCGCGCCGCGCTCGACGGGCAGAGATTATTCGGTCTGGAGCACACCGGGGAATCGTCCGCAACCCAATTTGAACGACCGTTCAACCACTGGAAATGGCAATCCCGGCCGCACGCCCACTCCGTCGCCCAATCTCAATTCTCCGTCGCAAAATCGTGGCACGCTGAATCGTCAACCTCGGGAGACCCTGGCCGAACGTTGGCAACCGAGGAATGACGCGGCACGCTCCCGTTACGAACCGAGCGGTGGACGTCCGACTTATACCGCACCGAGTGCTTCGGAATCGCGATCCTTCGCTCCCCGGCCGACCAGCCCTCCGGCGACTTACACTCCACCGGCTCCGTCTCGGCCCACGTTTAATCCAGCGCCAGCCGCGCCGAGAGTGCAACCAGCACCCGCCCGCCCCAGCGGCCAGCCAGCGAGTCCAGCAGGCCTGCCTTCAGGGCGCAGCCGGTAATCAAGCGGCGACTAAAAATCATTTCATGAAAAAAATTGCGGTAATCGCCGTGGCGGCTGCCACGATTCTGATCAGCGCATCGCCTGGCCGGGCGGCTGTAACCAATCTTTATTCCACCGGTTTCGAAGCTGTGGAGGGCTATTCGACGGATCAGGATTTAGCCGGACAGAATAATTGGCAATGGGAAGGTTCGGGCGGGAACGGAGTGATCGCCGAGGGACTGCATGGACAGTCGGCGTACCTCGGCTTCAACCCACCCCAGCCGACCGATTCGAGCTTGGTGTTGTGGCAGCCCATCAATTTCGATCCGATTGCGGCGGGGTATCCGTTGGTGACGTTCCGCGTTCTTGTGAGCATCAGCGATTCGCTGAATGGCGAGTACGATATTTTCCGCTGGAGCGTGTATAACCAGCAGGTCAATCGCTTGTTCTCCATTGATCTGGACAACTGGTATTTGGATGTGAGCTACCAACTGGATGGGACCAACAGCCCCGTTTTCACTGATATTCTGTTTGAAAATGACCGCGACTATCTGTTGACCGTGACCATGAATTTTGCGGCGAATCGTTGGAGCGCCACTTTTAACGACGCGGTCATTGCCACCAATCAGCCGATCACCACGACCACTGCGTCGTTGACGTTGGGCGATATTGACGCTGTTTGGTTGTTCAACCAGATGGCTGTCACCAATGGGCTGGGGCAGATCGAATACGTCAATACTCCGGGCGACAATTTCATGGTGTTCGATGATTATCAGTTTGCCGCCGCCACTCTTTCGCCGCCGGCAGCGCAACTGCAACTGCTTGGTTACACGAAAGAAGGATGGAGTTTGCTGCGCCTGCAGGGAGAAAATGGCCACCGTTGGGCTATTGAGGCCACCACGGATTTCGCCACCTGGATCGCGCTCAACACCAATGTTGTTTCCGGCGGAACCTTTGATGTTGTGGACACCACTTCCAGCACGGCAGGCCGCCGGTTTTATCGAGCGCGTTACGTGCCGTGATCAGCGCAATTTGAGTTCAACCGCGTGGCGTTCCAACGTGCTGCCTTCGAAACGGGCCAACCGCGCCAGCGCAATGTTGTAATCCGCCAGCGAACGAATCTCCGCCGAACGCGCGGCGGTCAATTTGCCTTGCAGATCCAAAACCACGAAACTGGTGCTCTTACCCTTTTCAAGCTTCATCTCTTCGGCGCGTAACGCTTCCTCGGCGTAAGCGCGCGCCTGTTTGGTGGCGTCCACCCGTTCCAGACTGGAGCGCGCCACGGCGATGGCGTTTTCAATTTCAATCATCGCGTTTTGTTCCAGTTGCTTGAGCACCAATTCCAGTTGATCCTGCGTGGTGCGCGCGATTTTGTAATTGTTGCGGGCGCCAATGTTGCCCAGCGGAATGGTTAGTTGCACCCCATAGGCATAGTAGTTGTTGTCCAGGTTACGCACCTGTTTGAACGCCTGCCGCGTGTTGTTGGCGGAACCGGCATAGCCAATATCGCCCACCAAATCCAATTGCGGATAGCGCTGATTGTCCGCGTAAGTCACCCGTTTCTCCTGCATTTTGAGATCAATCCGCGCTTGCTGCAAATCCGGGCGATCCGCCATGCCGCGCCGCCAGCTATCCTGCAAGTTCAGCGATTGTGGCACGGCGAGCAGCGTGGCGGTGGGATGGATTTCCGTGGTCAACCACTCCTCGTAATTATCGCTGAGCAGGCTCTTGAGCACGCGCTGCTGGGTGTTCCGGTTGGAACGCGCTTCGAGCAGGTCAGCCTGGCGCGAGGCCGCCTCGGACTCGGCCTGCCGTTCATCCAATGGTGCCAGCGCGCCGACTTCCACGCGCCGGCGGTTCTCGGCGACCAGGCGCTGCGCCAGTTCCAGAGCCTTTTCCTGCACCTTCACGGTTTCTTCGGAGTAAATAAAATTGTAATACGCCTCCTCGACCGCCGTGATGGTCTGGATGATTTGATTGCGCAATTGCACTTCTGAGCGTTGGAGGTTTTTCCGATTTAGAAAAATCTGCAATCGCGTTCCGTCCACCCAAAAATCCTTCAATAACGGCTGGCGCAGTTCAAAAAATCCGACATTGGCCGAGGCGTTCTCGAACGGATTACGCGTGGGCAGGGTGCCGTAATTCGTGCCGTAAAGGTAACCCGAAGGCAGTCCGGTGTTGAGATCGTAGATGGTGTTGGTGGTGATGAAGGAATTGCTGGGATCAATCACCGCGCCCGGCGAATTACCCGAGCGATCACTGACCGCCGCGCCAAACGTGTATCGCGTGCCCCATGGGAGCAATCCGCCGATCGAGCCGTTGAAGCTGTCCACTTCGCTCTCCGTGCCGGAGTACGCCCGGCTTTGATCGTCCAATCCTCCGGGCGACAACTCGTAGTTGTGTCGGCCACTCAAGGAGAACGCAGGGTCGTAACCCGCATAAGCGCTTTTCAGGGAGAAGCCCGCGATCTCCGGATCCATCCGGCTGATCTGCACGTCGAGATTGTGTTCCAGCGCGATCTGGATGCAGTCGTCGAGCGACAGCGTCCGGTGTTTTATTTCCAGTCGTTTCTCCATGGTGGTGCGCACTTGTTGCTCGACGTCAGCGGCGATCACGGTCGTCAACGTCAGAATCAACAAGCCAGCCAAGGTTAATTTTCTCATGGTCAATTCAGTGTGAGTGAGTTGTGTCATTCCGTCAATCTGCGGCGGCACGATTCAGACGATCCGCAATGCCGCGCCATTCAGGTCCATCAGGTAAAGCTTCAATAATAATCGCCGCCGCTCCCGCGTCGTCGCCGCGATGCAGCTCTGCGTAAATGGCGCGTGCAAACGCTGCCGCATCCAGGGGAATCACGCTGACCCCGGCCAAACCGGCATCAGAGGGGATGCGGGTGTGCGCGATAATCTGGATTTGGTTTCGCGCAAATGGCAGCGCGCTGAGTTGTTGCCGCAGATCGGCCGTGTTGCGCCAGGAACGCACGAGCAAGGTGGCTTTGGGCGCGTAATGTTTGCGTAATTGTCCCGGACTGCGCAGCGCGCCGGCTTCTGACTTTGCATCGGAGGTCGTGGTGGCGGTCATCTGGGTTGGCGGCAACGCGGCCCGCAGGGTTGCGTCAGAGATCATGCCGGGGCGCAAGACACGAAACGGAGGCGTGGTTAAATCAATCACGGTGCTTTCAATTCCCACTTCGGCAGCCCCGCCATCCACGAGGAGCGGGATTTGTCCATCGAATTGTTTGCGGACGTGTTCCGCCGTGGTTGGGGAAACACAATTGGAAAGATTGGCGCTCGGGGCCGCGAGCGGGAAGCCGCAGGCGCGAATGACCGCCTGCATCAACGGGTGGCTGGGCCAGCGCACGCCCACAGTGGGGCCGCCGGCGGTGACGATGTCGGGAATCCGCGCGGCGCGCGGCAGCACAAGCGTCAGTGGACCGGGCCAGAATTGTCGCGCCAGTTGAGTGGCGCAATCCGGCCACTCGGCGACGCACTGTTGCGCCAGTTCAAGGCTGGCGACATGCACGATGATCGGGTTGCGCGGCGGACGGTTTTTCAACTGGTAAATTTTTTCCACCGCCGCGGCATTGAGGGCGTTGGCGGCCAGGCCGTACACCGTTTCCGTAGGCAGCGCCACCACGGCGCCGCCACGGAGCAATTCAGCGGCGCGCTGAACCGCCGTGTCGAACAAGGCCAGGGTGTGAGTCGGCAGCAGCTTTGTCCTCATTCGTACCGCAGCGCTTCAATGGGATCAAGTTTCGCCGCTTTCCAAGCTGGATAAAAGCCGCTGACCACGCCGACCACCGCGCTCGAGATGAACGCAATGACCACGGTGGCGATGGGCGTGTAGGTCGGCCAACTGGAAACGGTGGTCAAGGCTTCGCTGGAAATTTTCAGTTGTGCGAACAACTCGGCCAGGAAGTGCACCAACTGCGGCGCCCCCAGCCCCAGCGAAATTCCAAGCAATCCACCCACGGAACTGAGCACGATGGCTTCCGTCAAAAATTGCGTGAGGATATCGCGTCCGTGCGCGCCCACCGCCATGCGGATGCCGATTTCGCGCGTCCGTTCGGTGACGCTGACCAGCATGATGTTCATGATGCCGATTCCGCCCACGATCAAGGACACGCTGGCAATCGCCCCGAGGAGCACCGACATGGTCTTGGACGTGGACGTGGCCATTTCCGCCAGTTCCAACTGCGTGCGCACGGTGAAATCAGGTTCGCGATTTTTGCGCCGCTCCGCCAGCAGGTTGGTGATATCGTTCTGCACCCGCGTGATGCTGGCCGTCGTCGCGGCTTGCACCAGGATGGAATTGACAAACGTCCGTTTGGAAATGCGGCGCATGTGGCTGCTGTAAGGAACGATCACGACGTCGTCCTGGTCCTGGCCAAACAGATTAAACCCTTTGGCTTCCAACACGCCGACGATTTTGAAGGGGATATCGCGGATGCGAATGGTTTCGCCAACCGGATTTTCGCCGGGAAAAAGTTGATCCACGATGGTTTTACCGATTACTGCCACTTTGCCGAGCGAGCGTACGTCCTGATCCGTGAACATGGTGCCATCCTGGATTTTCCAACTGCGGATCTGCGGATAATCCGGCCCTTCACCCAAGACTTGCGTATTCCAATTCTGTCCGTTGGCCAGCACCTGACTGCGATCGCGCACTTCGGGACTGACGCCCGCCACGTTGGCGATGTGATTGCGAATCGTCTCAGCGTCTTCCACGGTCAAGGTCGGCGCGCCACCCCAACCGCCGCGTACGCCGCCGGTCGTGAAATTTCCCGAAAAGACCGTCACCACATTTTGCCCGAGGCTGGCCACGCGGTCTTCCACTTGTTTGGTCGCGCCGGTGGTGATGCTGACGGCGGCAATGACTGAACCCACTCCGATGATGATGCCAAGCATGGTCAACACGGTGCGCAGTTTGTTGCGGCGCAACGCGCGCAAGGCGAGCCGGAAAGTGGCCAGGATGCGCGTCATGGCTGCGGACCGGGGTTCGGAGGTGACTTGTGGCGGTGGCTTTTCATGGGCACGTCTGGGAATTAATCCAACTGCACGGCTTGTTGTTCGGACTTCAGCTTGGCCAGCTCTTTTTCCGCATTGAGCCGGTTTTGAACTGCCGTGTCGCTGACGATCAGTCCGTCGCGCAGCACCACCGTGCGTTTGGTGTATTGCGCGATGTCCAGCTCGTGGGTCACCATCAAAATGGTGATGCCCTGCGCGTTCAAGTTCTGAAAGATGCCCATGATCTCGATGCTGGTTTGCGTGTCGAGATTTCCGGTTGGCTCATCCGCCAGCAACAAAGCCGGGCGATTGATGAGGGATCGCGCGATGGCGACCCGCTGTTGCTGGCCGCCGGACAACTGGCTCGGATGATGGTCCGCCCGTTCCGCCAGGCCAACGATTCCCAGCGCGTGCATGGCGCGTTCGCGCCGCTCGCGATTGGAAATCCTGCCGTGCTGATATAACATGGGCAGCTCCACGTTTTCCACGGCCGCCGTACGCGCCAACAGATTGAAGCCCTGAAACACGAAGCCGAGTTTTTGATTGCGAATGTCCGCCAATTCATCGCGATCCAGATGCGAGACATCCACGCCATCCAATCTGTAACGCCCCGCCGTCGGGCGATCCAGACAGCCGAGCAGATTCATCAGCGTGGATTTGCCGGAGCCGCTCGCGCCCATGATGGCCACGAATTCGCCGGGATAGACGGACAAGTTGACGCCGCGCACGGCGCGCACTTCCACTTCGCCCGACTGATAAGTCTTTTGAACGTCCTCCAATTGAATGACGGGAGCCATGGCGTTACCGGCGCGGGAAACCGCGACCGCTGAAAGGATTGTTCACCGGATTGGCGGAAGTTGTGCCGGTCGTCATGCTGGAGACGAGCAATTCGCCATCGGATAATCCCTCCGTCACTTCTGTCCAGAATCCATCGCTGATGCCCAGCCGCACCGAGACCTGCTTGAGGTCGGCCTCGGTGGCTTTGTCCGGACTGACTGTCAGCGTGTACATCGTGCGGGGCGGACGGGTGGCTTCATCGTGTGCAGAGTTGGCGCGAGGGTCGGTGGCGGCACCGCCGCCGCGTCCTTCCGCGCCGCCGGTGCGCCCGCCCGAACGGCCCGCCGTCGAACGCTGGACCGCCGCATTACCCGCATTGCCGCTCGCGTTCAACGCGAGATTTTCCGGAGGGCGAAACCGCAACGCGGCGTTGGGAACGGCAAGGACTTGTTTGCGTTGCGCGACGATGATGTCAACGTTCGCGGTCATGCCCGGTTTCAGTTTTAGATCGTCATTGTTGACGGCGATGATGGTGTCGTAAGTCACCACATTTTGAACCGTGATGGGGGAGTTGCGCACCTGCGTCACCGTGCCGCGGAATTTTCGATACGGAAACGCATCCACGCTGAATTCCACGTCCTGCCCGGATTGC
Organism: Verrucomicrobiota bacterium; assembly: GCA_039806955.1. Taxonomy (GTDB): domain Bacteria; phylum Verrucomicrobiota; class Verrucomicrobiia; order Limisphaerales; family JADLHS01; genus JADLHS01. Next base: position 57,837 of record JBDHQI010000022.1, read on the forward strand.
ACGGCGCCAACGTCGGCTTCGGCCACCGACGCGTTGATCTGCATTTTGGTCAGGTCATTGGCAATTTGGAACAGCACGGGCGCGCTCAGACTTGCCGCCACCGTTTGCCCCACATCCACCTTGCGATCAATCACAATTCCGTCCACGGGCGCGTAAATGGTGCAACGGCCCAAATCCACCTTGGCCCGCTCCAATGCCGCGCGCTTGATTTTGACCTGTGCCTCGGCTTGATGCAGCGTGGCGACGCTTTGATCGAAGTCGGATGAGGAGATCAGCTTGTCCTGGAACAAATCGCGGGCGCGCTTCGCGTTCACCTGCGCCAGTTCCAACGAGGCTTCCGTGTTGGCCAGATCGCCTTCCGCCGAACTCACGTTGGCCTGGTAAGTGGATGGGTCCAGTTGCGCGATGACCTGATTGGATTTCACCTCGGAATTAAAATCCACATAGAGCGTTTGAATGATCCCGGAAATCTGGCTGCCCACTTCGACGTTAACCACCGGCTGCAACGCCCCCGTCGCGGTGACGGTTTGGATGATGTTGGTGCGCGCCGCCTTGACGACCGAAAATTCCGGTTTCGTTGTACCCTTCTCCTTGAGCAACCACTTCACGGCCACTCCGCCACCGACCAGCAGCACGAGGATGACCACCCCCTTGAAAAGACCCGAGTTTTTACGCTTACCCATAATTCCAGATGCGCATTAGACGCAGAAAAAGTATGAATCGTCAAAATAACTTCTGAAAACATGAAAGGCCCGTCCCGCTCGTGACGGCAACGGACGCGAATGAACACTTTCCGTTTTGGTTCGCGCCGCCGCCTGTTTATGCTGGCGGCGTGCTCGACCAACTGACGCAACAATTGAATCGCGCGGAAGACTTGGAGGCTGTGCAGATCGCCGGGGCCTTGACGGAACTGATGACCGAAACGGTGGCGGTGGCAACCAAGGCAGAATTCCTGACCGCTCTGGCGCGCAAAGGGGAAACACTGGCGGAGATCGCCGCGTTTGCCGCGGAACTGTTGAATCGCTCCGTGCCCGTGCCGCTGGATGCCGAAACCCGCACCCGGGAAATTCTCGATGTGTGCGGCACGGGTGGCGACCACCTGGGTACGTTCAACATTTCCACCACGGTGGCTATTGTGTGCGCGGCGGCGGGAGTAACGGTTGCCAAACATGGTAATCGCGCGGTTACCTCGAAAACCGGCAGCGCCGACGTGCTCGAGTCACTCGGCATCCGCATTGATTTGTCTCCCACGGAAGCGGCAGCGGCGTTGCGCGATCACGGGTTCGCATTTCTCTTCGCGCCCCATTATCACCCGGACTTCAAGCACATCATCCCCATCCGTAAGCTGTGCGCGGCCCAGGGACAACGCACGATCTTTAACTTTCTCGGGCCGCTGTTGAATCCAGCACGGCCCACGGCGCAACTGCTCGGCGTGCCCAAACCGGAACTTTGCGTGCCGCTGGCCCGCGCGTTGCAATTACTGGGGTTGCGTCGGGCGATGGTGGTTTCGGGGGCCGTGCCCGATCCAACCGCACCGACGGACGATCCCGAATTTGGCGTGCGAAGTTTGGATGAAATTTCCACGTTGGGGCTGAGCACGGTGGCGGAATTTTACCAGGAACGCGCCTTCACCACGTCGCAACTGGACCCGGCGCAATTCCCGCTGCAACCCGTCGCGTTCACGGACTTGAGCGGTGGTGATCGGAACGCGAACGCGGAGATCATTCGCCAGATTCTGCGCGGTCAGGACCGTGGCCCGCGCGCTGACGCGGTGAAACTGAACGCTGGCGCGGCGTTGTTCGTGGCGGGGCGCGTGCGTTCGATCAGCGACGGTTGGGAGTTGACCGAAGCCCTCATCAATGACGGTCGCGCCTGGGCGAAGCTGGAACAACTGCGGAGTCAATAAACTATTTTCCGCGCTTGCTTAAAAGCGCTTCAACGATTACGGATGAAGGCCACGACGACGATTTAACTTCCAGTTTGCCATGTATAAAATCATCGGAGCCGACGGAAAAGAATACGGGCCAGCAACCCGGGAGCAATTGCGCGAATGGCAGCGCCAGGGGCGCATCAATTTGCGGACGCTGGTGCGGCCCGAGGCCGGTGGCGACTGGCGGCCTTTCGTGACGTATGCCGAATTGAACCTGGGCTTCGATGCGCCCCCGCTGCCCCCGCCGGTGTATAATGAGCGCGCCAGCATCAAAATTCCCGCCGGAATTTGCGGCATCCTGATCGGCGCGTTGGGCATTCACAAATTCATCCTCGGTTACACTGGCGCGGGATTGATCATGCTGCTGGCATCGGTTTTGACCTGTGGCTTTGCCGCGCCCGCAATTGGATTGATCGGGTTGATCGAAGGCATTATCTATCTCACCAAATCGGATGAGGAATTTGTCCGAACCTACGTCGAGAGTCGGAAGGAATGGTTCTGACGCCGAAACACACAATGCAAAAAGATCATGTATAAAATCATTGGCGCCGATGGCAAGGAATACGGGCCGGTTTCGCTGGCACAACTGCAACAATGGATCGCCGAAGGCCGGGCGAATCACCAATCCAAAGTCCTCCGCGAAGGGGAAACGGAATGGAAGACCATTGGTGAGATCCCGGGGTTGTCCGGCGCCGGTCTTCCACCACTGCCCACCACGCCAACGCAGACGGTTGCCCAGGATGTGCCCAATTATCTCTGGCAATCCATCGTGATCACGCTGTGTTGCTGTATTCCCTTTGGTGTTGTGGCCATCGTTTACGCGGCGCAGGTGCGGACGAAACTGAACGTGGGCGATTTCGCGGGGGCGCAAGACGCCTCGAACAAAGCCCGGATGTGGTGTTGGGTCGGATTCATCGTCGGCATTCTGACCAATGTCATTGGCGGTGTGGTTCAGTTTATGGCGATGCGGGCGGCCAGTGGGAATTGAATCAATGCGAATGTCTCATTCAACGGTCTCCGCCGCGCCATCGCGTCAACCGGGCTGGAAGTTGCTCGGCTTTGGTTTGGTGGCCGGTGCGGCGCTAGTGGTTTTATATTGCTTTACCCGTTTTGATCCGAGTGAACATTCATTTTTCCCGCGCTGTCTTTTCCATACGCTCAGTGGGTTGGACTGTCCCGGCTGCGGTGGCCAGCGCGCGTTACACCAGTTGTTGCACGGCCACTTGAACCTGGCGTTGCAAAGCAATGCGTTGTTCGTATTCCTGTTGCCGCTTGGGGCGTGGGTCGGATGCGGATTTTTGTTCCGGACGCTATTGGGGGTCCGTCTTCCCAGGTTCTTTGCGCACCACCTCTGGCCGTGGGCGCTTTGCGGCTTGGTAATCGGCTTCGCCATCGCGCGGAATTTGCCGGGCTGTGATTGGTTGCGGCCTTGAGGTTGCGTTCATGAAATTTAACCTGCGCCTGGGCGATGGCCGGAACCTCACGGCAGCCGATGCCTGGGCTTGTTGCACCGGCAATTGCGCGTTTCCCGGCAGCGGCTCATTACTGGCTGGACGCAGGATTGGTTACGCACAAAGCCTGCTGGCGGGGATTGGCTTTGTTCTGACGCTGTGGTTCGGCAGCCGTTTTCTCGCCTGGGGTGTGCGACATTGGTCGGAATTGATGCATCCCTCGGGCGATCCACTAGATTTTCTGGAAAGTCTGTGGCAAGGCGTGCGCGGCACGCTGTTCGGCATTGGCATCTTTGCGTTTAGCTGGATTTGGGCTTTGCTGACCAGCCTGTCCATTCTCCGTGCCGCCCGTCAGCGGGAGAAAGCCATTCACAAACCGCCGGTGATTCATTGAACATACCACTGGTTTACGGGCGTCGTGGGGGGATCGGTAATCGCGGATTCGCAGATGCTTGATGTATGAACTGGTTGCGGCACATTCAGGCTTGGTTGGGTTGGGGTGACAAAGCAACACCCGAACACTTGCGCCGCGGTCAATTAGGCGAGCGGGCGGCGAAGCGACAACTGCAAAAGCTCGGCCTGAAATACCTCACCGCCAACTTTCGCTCGGACCGCGGGGAAATTGATCTGATTTTTCGCGACCGCGATTGTCTCGTGTTTATTGAAGTAAAAACCCGTTCTTCCGAAGAGTGGACCCGACCGGCGGCCGCGGTGGATGCGGGCAAGCGGCGCCGCCTTTCACAAACCGCGCTGGACTATCTGCGGCTGCTGAAGCAGCCCGAGGTCAAAATCCGTTTTGACATCGTGGAAGTGTTGTTGACCGACGGCGAGGTTCGCGAGGTGCGGCACCTGCCGAATGCGTTTTCGTTAAGTCGGCCCTATCGGTATTGAAGGTCGCGGCACGTCGGGCGGAAGAATTACTTCCAGCCACTTTGCTATTGGTCCCGTTTGGTTGTTCACGGGGTGAATTGGCGATGCGATTGAAGCTTTTTCCAAGATTCAGTCGAGAGTGCCGCCCGTGAATATGTGGGCTTGCATAATGGTTCGGCACAGTCGGAACGGCGCGCGCGCTCCAACCAGCGATGATCCAATGGTGCGTCAATCAACTCCAGCGTGTTGGCGGCTACAGTCGTTTCCTCCTTCATTCCCGCCGCGCCCCCGCGCCCCACAAAAAATCCCGCCAGCAGCAACGTGACGCGAATCATGGTGCTGCGGGAGTACGTCGCCAGATTGCAGGGGCGCTCCGGATCGAGCGCCTGGAATAAATTCGTGAACAGTGGCAGCGTCCACATCGCTGGATTGCGCGCGGGTGAGAAGGCATCGAACATGAGGGCGTGCGGCGGGGGGAGAGCTGGAACTGTCCGAGAGGCGAGAAGAGAGGGGAAGTCGCCCATTTGCAATTGCCACGCTACTTCATGTTGACCATCGGTAAACCGGAGTTGGCGATTTTCGATCAGTCTCGCCAATGGAGCTTCGTAGTCCCGCAAATAACCCAATGCTTCCGGATGTTGCAATGCGAACTGCAGCGGTTCGAGCGTGTCGTCAAAACTGATCAGACGTAACGGGCGGGAGCATGTCCGCGTTGCGCGTAATCCGGCGAGGGCATTGGCGGCGGCGCCCAGCCCAATGTCCCAGAGTACGAATTCCTCCTCGCTGGCGGCGCGCTGGGGAAGTCTCAGTTGTTGCACATACAATAAATCGGCCTCGGCTTCTGGTCCCAGACCCGGATGCATCTTCTCAGCGTAGGCAGCAGAGTAAACGGTATATGAGCCAGCAGCCTGGCGGCGGAGTGTGTATTCTGCTGAGTCCATGGGGTTCAAGTTTCGGGTGCGGGTTAGAGGCTGCGGGTGGAGAGAGCTTATGCGGGCAGGCGGACGGTGAACGTGGTGCCGACGCCCACTTGACTGGCAACCTCGATGCGACCGCCGTGTGCTTCCACAATGGCTTTGCAGATGGCCAGCCCCAAACCGCAGCGACCCTCGGCGTGGGAGCGGGATTTATCGGCACGATAGAAGCGATTGAAGATAAGCGGCAAGTCTTCCGTTGCGATGCCGTGGCCGGTATCCGCCACGGTGATGAAGGCTTCTCCGGCCTCGGTGCCGGTGGTGACGGTGATGGTGCCGCCTGGTTTGTTATAGTGGATGGCGTTGTTGACCAGATTGTTGATGACCAGTCCGAGATGGTCGGCGTTGCCGGAGGTTGAAGCCGCTGCGAATTCATAGGCGATGCGGAGGCCGTGACGGCCGGCGAGCGAGCGGATGACTTCGCCGCGAGAGCGGGTGAGTTCGGCCAGATCAAGCGGTTCGCGCCGGGTTGATTGCTGGCTGGCGTCGAGCTTGGCGAGTTCGAGCAGCGACTCGGTCAAATGCCGCATCTGTTGCGCGGTGTCGAGACAGGTTTCAATGGTTTCGCGGTACTCCGTGGCGGTGCGTTCCCGGGCGAGGGTGGTCTGCGCTTCGGAAATGATGACGGCGATGGGAGTGCGCAATTCGTGTGAGGCGTCAGCGGTGAATTGCTTCTGTTGGGCGAAGGCGGCGTCAAGCCGGGCGAACGTGGAATTCAACGTGCCCGCCAACTGACCCAGCTCGCTGTCGGTGTCGGGGACATTGATTCGTTCGGACAGATTATCCTCGGCGATGCGGCGGGCGGTGGCGCTGATGTTTTCCACCGGGCGAATGGCGCGACTGACAATCAGCCAGCCACCGGTCAATCCAAGGGCCAGCACCGTCAAACCGGCGGCGACCAGGATGAGCATGAAGCCGCGCATCGCGGCCAGTTCGGTGGCAATGGAGCGGCCCACGAGAACGCAACGTCCGTCACGATTGAAATCGAAGACTTCGCGATAATACGCGCGATTCCGAAAATGCGGCCCACTATCCGGTGAACTTGTTTGCAGCGGGCGTTTCAGGTCCACCGGGGTATTGGTAAAGTTGATTATCCGATTGCCTTCACGATTCCAGACCACGACGTAGATGTCATATTCCTGGTCTTCCTGACGGAGGCGATCGAAGCCGGAGGAGAAGTGCGCGTCCATCGCGCTGGGCGAAATTTCCGCCGGCGCGTTGGTGTCGCCGTCCGTTGCCGGATTCAATCTGTGGTGTTCATCCGAACTATCCGGGGCCGGTTTCCAGCCAGATTCTCGTGCGGGGGGCTCATGTCGGCCTGAGGGGTCGGCACCGCCGCGCAACTCCCACGGTGGCTCGCGCCGGTTGCGGTTGTTGAAGGCGGGCCGATGCCCGCCGGGAAACTGAGGGCTGCGGGCCAGCCCGACCAGCATGTCAAAGTGCCGGCCCAACTGTTCGTCCACCTGCTGGTATTGCTTGATGCGGTGCGCTTCGTAGGTGGCGATGCCAAAACCGCTGAGGGTGCAGACCAGCAGGAATGCGAGCCAAAGCTGCAACCGCCAGCGGATGGATTTAATGAACATGCTGAGAGGAGGGGCGCGGTTGTTATTCGATGCAATATCCCTGACCGCGCCGCGTGGCGATCAGGTTGCGACCCAGTTTTTTGCGGATACTGAAGACATGCACGTCCACCAGGTTGGAGAGCGTGTCGTCGCTTTCATCGAAGAGATGTTCATACAGAGTGGTGCGGGTGACGACCTCGCCGCGGTGCAGGGCCAGATACTCGAGGATGGCGTACTCGCGGGCGGTGAGTGTGATCGGTTGTCCGTCCTGAGTCACGGAGCGGGCGCGGGTATCAATCGTCACCGCACCCAGTTCCAGTCTGGGGTGTACCTGACCGGCGGAGCGCCGGATCAGCGCCCGCAATCGAGCCAGGAGTTCACCCAGGTCAAATGGCTTGACGAGATAATCATCCGCGCCACCGTCCAAACCGCGCACGCGGTCTTTACTGCTGTCGCGTGCGGTGAGCATGAGCACGGGTGTGCGTTTTTGTTGGCGGAGGCGCGCGAGTACTTCCCTGCCGTCCAATTGTGGCAGCATCACGTCGAGTACAATGGCGTCGTAATCGTAGGTCTCGGCTTTGAACAAGCCGTCCGTACCGTTGGCGGCCGTGTCCACGGCGTAGCCTTCTTCGCGCAACGCCTTGGCCAAGTTATGCAACAGGCGCGGTTCGTCTTCAACAACCAGAATTCTCATGTCACGGATTGCGGCGGCGATAGAATGTCCGATTCTATCCGCTTTGGCGATACGATCTTCACCATGGCGGCCTCCGGACAGCTTGCCAACAGTTCGATTAAGGTGCGATTAAGAGAACGGCGAGGTTGTGCGGAGTCAGAACTGGGTCGTCCACTTAATGCCACCTTAACGTCAGCTTAATTTTCCATCGGTTAACTTGGGCGCATGAAACAAGCTGCAACCAGGAGGCCGTTACCAATCTCAGATCGAGGCCTGACGACGTACTTCGCCTCAACCCGGCTCTACTGGTCTCAAGCTGCCGTCAACCGACAGTCGGGAGAATCGCAAGTTCGCGTCCGAGATCAAGTTTCTGCTCCAGCCCGCCCGGATCGCACAGATCCTGGGTTGGGTGCGAGCCGGGCTGTCTCCTGACCTGTTGTCAGAGGCGAGTACGGAGGCGGCTGCCGGATCGCCAGCCGGTATTTCGACGCACCGGACTTCGCGGGGTTGCATCGCCGGGGGGGGGGCGTTCGGAGGGAGCAAGGGTTGCGTTCGCTACTACGGACGCGGTTTCAAGAGCTTTGTCGAGCCGCCGGACTTTATTGAGTCATGCCGAGGTAAAAGCGGTCGCGAGTTAATTTCGATGACGTGGTCTATCTTAATCTCAATTTAATAAACCAGAGATTAGCTTGGTTAAGATGAAATATGTAAGGAGGTGTCTCCGTTGGGGCATGGTTTTGCTGGCGCTGGCAGTGTTTGTGACTGCAGGTCGGGCGGCAGATGGCTTGGTGGTCTTGTCCCTTTCCAACAATGCCGTTTCTCTGAAAGTAGATGGAGACAAGGATGACGATTGGTGGATACAGACCTCGACCAATCTCACCACGTGGACGACCCTGACCAATTTCGGCACGCTGCTCTCGGGCAATGAAACCAATGCGCCGTGGCGGGCGGTGGGCACGAAGGCCGACGTGCCGACGTATTATCGCGCGCAGCAAACCAAGGGGCTTTACGATCCTACTTTGTTTCGGACGGTCAGCCTCATCTACACGCAAGCCAACGCGACGGCGTTCTCCAACGCCATGCACGCGGCGCGGAGTACGGGTAATGATATTTATCTGCCAATGCTCTGGCTGGATAACGGAGCCACCAATTTTCACATCGGCGCGCGTTTCAAAGGGAACACTTCCTATGCCGGCCCCCGCCGGTCCATCAACCTGAGCATTAATTTTATCACGCCCGGTGCGAACCTGATGGATTTCACCACCGTCAATCTCAACAACGCGTATGGCGACGGGACCGGAATGCGTGAGCCGCTATATTTCACCATTATGAGCCAGTACACGCCGTGTCCCGAAGCGGCGATGTGCAACGTGTATTTCAACGGCGCGCAATGGAGCGTGTATTCGCTCGTCCAGCAGGAGAATAATCAGTTGATCAAGAAATGGTTTCCAAGCACGGACGGAGATCGGTGGCGCGCGCCCAATGCTGCCACGAGGAATGGCGGCGGTGGCGGCGGCGGTGGCAACATGTTCGCCAGTTCCAATTCAGCCTTCATCGTGTTCACCAACGCCAGCGTTTGGACCTATACCAACCATTACGAACTCAAGTCCAGTTTGACAAATCAACTCACCGCCTATCAGCGGCTAACCAATGCGATCTATGTGCTGAACCTGACACCACCCGAGACGTTCCGCGACCGGATCGAAGACGCTTGGGCTGTAGACAACTGGCTGTGGTTTCTGGCCATCGAAAATCTGTTTGTGGATGACGACAGTTATTGGAACAAGGGCGCGGACTACGGCTTCTATTACGAACTGGAGAGCGGGCGCATTCATCCCGTGGAGCATGACGGTAACGAAGCCTTTACCGCCACCGGCAGCCTGAACTACAACCTGTCACCGGTGCAGGGGGCGACCGGCAACAACCGGCCGCTGCTCTATCGTTTGCTGCCCAATACCGAATTGCGCCAGCGGTATCTGGCCCACATGCGCACGGTGATCGAGGAGAGTTTCAATCCCGCCACGATGACGCTGCTGATTGATCGCTTTCATGCCCTCAGCATCAACGCGCTCATCACCGACCCGCGCCGAGGCATTACGATGCAGACCTACACGAACAATTTGACGGCGCTCAAACTCTACGTCACCAACCGCTATAATTTTCTGATAACCCATGCCGAGCTTACGCCCTTGCAGCCGAACATTGACCGCGTGAACGGCCCGGCCGATGTCGTCCTGGCCAGTGACATGCCATTCGTCACCGCGGAGGTCACCGCCAATGGTGATAGCGGCGTCGGTTCGGTCTGGCTTTATCATCGGGGCAAGCCTTACGGAAAATTCACCCGCGTGCAGATGTTTGACGACGGCGCTCATGGCGATGGCGCCGCCGGGGACGGAGTGTTTGGCGCGGCGGTTGCGAATTATTCCGCGGGCACCAAGGTGCGTTACTACATCGAAGCGCGCGGATCGAATGCGGCACGGGCGGCGCGTTTTTCGCCAGCCCGAGCCGAGAATGAAACGCACAGTTATCGCGTCTCAATCGCCACGGCCAGCTACTCTCCCGTCGTAATCAATGAATTCATGGCTTCCAACTCCAGCACCATTGCCGATCCGCAGGGTGAGTTCGATGACTGGATTGAATTGCGCAACCTCACCGACTCGCCAGTGGACCTCACCGGACGTTATCTGAGCGACGCGCCAAACAATCCGCGCAAGTGGCAATTCCCGGCCGGCACGATCATTCCGGCGAATGGCTATCTGTTGGTTTGGGCGGATGAAGACACCACGGTCACCGGCGGTCTGCACGCGAATTTCAAACTCTCGGCTTCAGGCGAGGAGATATACCTCACCGATACGGATGCCAATCTCAATCAAGTGCTGGACTCGATCGTGTTTGGGGCGCAGACAACGGACATTTCGTACGGGCGTACCGCGGCGGATGCGGATGTCTGGTCCAGCATGACGCCCACGCCCGGCGCCGCCAATCAATGAGCCGTTTCCACGCTCACCCCTCGACGCCAAACTTTTACAAAATCAACCCGCCAATGGCGGCGCGCTGGAGTTGGGGAGTTGTCTCGAAAAGCCTGCGATTTTGACCCAATACAAAATCCAACAGACCAAGGCTCCCAAGGAACAGAGAAATCCCAGCAACGGAATGATGCTGCAACAAGCCAGAATGCACATTACCAGGCCGAGAGTTTTACCCGGAGCCGCTTCAATGTGCAGCCCGCGTTTGCGGAATTCGGCTTCCAAGGTCTTCGTCATGTTGAGCACGATGAAGAAGTGCCAGACCAGGCCAAACAGTGGAATCAACAAGAGCCAGACCAGGCCCGGCTGCATCGCACGCGATTCGGGCGAACAGCGATTTAGCGTTTTTTGCAAGGTCAGCAGGTAAAAGACCAGTGGAATCAGGAAGATGATCAACCCGATCATTCCGCCCACGAGCATGCCAATCAATTTTCCGATATCATGATCATCCATAAATATTTTCGCTTTCTAATTGGTTCAATGATGGATTAGGTGCAACTGATGGCTCTGAGCTTTGCGCGAAAGCAGTTCATCCGTCAATCTGATTTTACCGGCTAAACTTACTGTCAGTTGCATGGTCTGGAGTTGACCGCTTGATTCGCAACGGTGCGTTCTGTAACTACTTCAAGTCAGCGACTGGATGAGTGCCGACCTGATGCGGAAATTCAGCGTGACGCAGTTTTTAAGATAATTACAACTGGCCCAGGGCCTTGTCCAACGCGGTGAGCCGTTGGTTCATGGTGGCTTCGGTTTCGTCGCCCATGTTGGAAATGCGGAAGATCCTGCCTCCGATTTTACCGTAGCCTCCGTCAATCAGAAAGCCCGGGGCTTTGGTTCGTTACCGTAGTTTCGTTACACTCACCATTCGGTCCACCAGCGTAATCCGGGCACACGAGCATTTGAAGGTCTGACCAAACGTCAACCCGCCCAAACGGTCAGCGACAAAGATAATCTTGGTTCACCTCTTAAGAAACAAGAGTGAGAGCGGGGCCTGGTTTTATTGGGGATTTTGCAGGGTCTGTTTTGGGAGCGCGGCGTTGCGGGTAACACAAAAAGGCCGGTCATGGGTGGCTTGAAAAAAATCCCACGCGGCCAAGGCGCGGATTAAGTTGTGGAACCGGAGGCGGGCCGCATGGTCGAAATGCAAGTGTGCAATCTCGTAATCGGGGTCGGGTCGCGTCCTTCAAGGATCACGCCCGCCACCAGTGATCGGGTCGGCGCACACGGGACCACGCTCCTGAACGGGTTCAAGGTGAACACCAGTGGCAGGCCGGGCTACAGCTTCCCTTCCGGTTCGCACTCACTTCACCACAACGCCCGCATTTTGCAAGCGCTCAAGTTTCTTCTGTGAAAGGGTGCGCGGCGGCGGTTGGTGTGCTCCTGAGAAACTAGCCGTGCAAGTCATTGGTTGGGAACGATTCGGCAGTTGAGGGACGCGGCCATGTTTTCGAGG
>JBDHQI010000023.1:0-68361 GCA_039806955.1 Verrucomicrobiota bacterium
TCAGACGCGCACGCCCAGCAACTGTTCAATCCACTTTGCTAAAATTGCGTTCCCTAAGTCCGACAGGCTGCTAGACCGCCGCTACAACGCAAAAGAAACACCGGCCTGAGTTTCAGGCCGGTGTTTTGTCAAAACGTAGAAGCGATTGGCTTAATCGTGAAACGCGCCTGCTTGCTTCTCCTTGCGGATGTCGCCAGCGGATTTACCGCTATCCCACCAGGACCAATCATCAGTGACTTTGACATTGGTTGTGGTTTTCAAATAATCCGTTTCCGTCGGCTGGAAATCTGAGTCTTGCACCACCGTGGGCGTAATGAAGATGGTCAGGTTTTGGCGGTTGAGTTCCTTGCCATCCTTGCGGAACAACAAACCCAATCCCGGAATATCACCCAACACCGGTACCTTGGTGCTGTCATTGCGCTTTTCATCCTGGATCAAACCGCCCATGACGAGCGTGTTGCCGCTGGGGATCAAGACAGTGGTGTCCAGCTTGCGCGTGTAGAACGAATCCACGGTATTGGGCACCCCTCCAACTACACTTTGAAAGGAGGGACCGAGACGTAGTACGCCCTGGCTGACGTTTAACTCAATGTAGTTATTAGCGGCAATGCGCGGAGTAACGTCCAAATTAACGGTCAAATTTGAGTAGTTGATTTGCGAACCACCAGTGGTATTGGCCGTTCCTGCCGTGGTGTTGACGATCGGGTATAAGAGACCCACATCAATGGTTGCCTTTTGGTTATCCAACGTCACCATGCGCGGTTCGGAAACCACTTTGGTATCACCAGAACTATTGAGGAACGAGAGCGCCGCCGAAACGCCATCCGCATTCAAGAAGGCCGCCGCCGGGTTAAAGCCGAAGCCGCCTGCTGCATCATTCATTAATATCCCCGGATTACCCAAGACCCCACCCATAATGTCTGCGGTTGTAGGTTGATTATTTCCATTCGGGGCAGTTTGCAACGCGCTGTTGCCAAACTGGACGTTCTGCGCTTTCAGCGTTCCGCTCCAATCAATGCCCTTGTTGGATTTCGGATTGAGCGTGGTTTCCATAATCTTGGCTTCGATCAAGACCTGCTTGGTTTGGGTGTCCAGCCGCTCAATGAGCTTATGCACGGCCTCCATTTCTTTTTCGGTGGCCGAGACGACCAATTGACTGGTGCGGATGTCCGCAATGACTTTGCTCCGCTTGTCCACGAACACGGTTTGCACCGAGGTCACGATGTTGCTGGGGGAAGCAAACTTGAGCTGCACAATCTCAGTGACCAGCGGCTCGGCGGCAGCCGGGTCCTTGATCGTGACGCGGGTGATGCCGGTCTTGGAATCGGAGACGAGTTGGAGGCCGTAAGTGGTGATCAACGCGTTCAACGCCTGTTCCGCCGTGAGGTTTTCCCAACGGATGGAAATGTTCGGTTGTGCCTTGATCTGGCCGCGTTCGTCCGGCTGACCATAGCCCACTTTGGGGTCCATGATGTAATTGATTCCCGCCTGTCGGGCCAGATTGTCAATCGCCGTGATCAGCGGAACATCCTGGAATTGGATGAGCGGGATGACCGCCCCGCCCGTGGCGGCGGCGTCCGCAAACGCGGTGGCGGTGGTGGGGGTTTCATCGGCGGCAGTTGCCGCGGGTTCGTTCTGGGCCAGAGCCACCGTGCAGGCGCTCAGCCCGAGGAGGGTCATGAGGGCGAATTTCGCTTTCATTTGTTTTATTTGTTTGTTCTCTCCGTTGAGCTTCTACGTTTGTTTGGTACAGCCGCTCAACTCTCAATCCTGTTTAGCAGCAGCGATGCCACGCGCGGGTTTCTGTCAAAATCCCCGGGAAAACCGGGGAAAACCGGGGCCAAAAAAAATTCTTGTCCACCTAGTGGACAAGAATGTTGCCAGTGTTTAGGCGCAATTACTTCTGCGGCGCGAGGCGCAATTCCCGGCGTTCGGCACCGATCTGAATCAGAACTGTTCCGGCCGACATGTTGATCTCGACGCAGGTAATTTTCGGCCGTCCGGTTTTGGTAATGACCTCGTTGACTTCACCGGTGGTGAACGTGGTCGTATTGATGATCGCGAGCGGTTGCTCGGGTGTTCCGGAAATGCCTTTCAACACCAGGTCGGCTTCAACTTTCGGCGTCTCGGGGGTCTGGATCACATTCACGTTGTACACCCGCGTCGAGTCGGGAAAGAAAGGATCGCGGCCTTCCGACGGTTGCTTGGGAATGACAAAAGTTGAGGCCGTGGATCCGGGCGCTTGGGCCTCGGTGGCGGCGGATTTTGGCGCCGCCGGCGTGGTGGCCAGAGTTTTGGCGCGAACTTGCAATACCTCGTTGGTCCCCGCTGCGGACAACATTGAAGGACCGCAATACGCGACGAGCCAACCCAGCAAGCCAACCGAAACTGTTTTAAGTGAAATGAGTCTCATAATGACGGGGGCAATCAGCTCTTACCTGGAGCTTTCGTGGGTTTAACCAAGGTGATGATGTCCATTTTGAAGGCGAGTTTGTCGCGTTCACTGGCGACCGAAGCGGGACTCAAATCCAGCGCAAGATTCGAAATGCGCATGAGCGGGTGCTCATTTTCAAAGTCGGCAACGAATTGACCCAGATCGTGGTAATAAGCCGTTCCCACCACGGAGAGTTGGGCCTGTTGATACGGAAACCTGGGAATGAGATCCACATTCCCCGGCTGACTGATAGGGCTGATTTGGGGAATTTCCACCTTGTAGTTGCGTTGGAATTTACGCAGAAAGCTTTGCACCCAGGAATACAGGTCGCCGGTGGCCATGCCGCTTTCCAACTCCGTCAGGCGGCCCGAGGTTTCGTTGAACACAGCTTCAACCTGATCACTGCGCTTGATGGTTTTTTGCATTTCTTCCAATTTTCCCTCCGCCGCGACCTTGTTCTGCTTCAAGGTGGCCAACTGCTGGTTGCCGCCCAGGATCAGGTAATTGCCCAAACCGGCGAGCACGGCGAGCGTGATCACGACCGTGATGATCAGGTGCTGTTTCTTTTCTTTCGAGAGTTTTTTGAATTTCATCGGGTGACCTCGGGATAACGACATTCCAGGCTGAAAGTGACTACGGACCGGCCCGTATCCGGCGAAATCTGCGGGGAGGAGGAATTTTTCCAGGCGACGCCGTTGGCTCGATCCAGCGACGATTTGAAATAGGAAGATTGCGCAATAACATCCTTCAGCCGCAATACCTGCTCCCCGGGATTCGACGAACTGTCTGTCCCATCCAACGCCAACAGGATGCGCTCGGTAACCGTGGCCGGCTTGCCGGGGAATGTTTTATCGCCATCCTTGCGCGGCTTGGTTTCCGCGGTGAATTGGCACGACTGGTTGACTCGCAACCGGGTCAATCGCACGTCTTCCACCGTGGCATGCTGTAGCGCATCCATGAGGTTGCCATTCAGGAACCGATTCGTGGTCAGCGTGTGCAGCGCCGCGAGCTTTGAATTCATATCGCCAATTTGCTTCTGCATGTCCACCACGCGCGTGAAATCATTCGTGCATTGTTTCATCTGCGCGGCGACCGCCGCGAGCTCGTTTTTGACGATGATGATTTTGAATTGGATGACGCTGGCCCAGGCAAGCACGAGCACGACCAGCAGAATGCCAATGTAGGCCGTCCGCTTGACCGGATCTCTCCGGCGCAGGTCCTCAAGGGCGTGAGCCTCAGCGAGTAGATTAAGTCGAATAGGCATGGTCTTAAAATCAGGTTAAAGTGCGGCGATGGCGGCGCCGATGGCCACCGCCAGCTGCGGAGCGACAGACTCCAATTCCGTGGCTTGTTGGGGCGGTAAATCCAATTTGAGAAAACCGGCGGGATTCCAGGTGTGCGTTTCGAGGGACAGTTCCTGTTGCAGCGATTGCACCACGAATTCAGAACGCGTGGTGCCACCGGTCAAATAGGCCGCCGATACGGGGCGATCTTGTTGGTGCTCAAAGAAGTCAATCGAGGCGCGCAACTCGCGGCCCAGGGGGAGCAGGACCGTCTCCAACGCGGCCTGCACTTCCTGCGGCATGCCGACTTTGATGCCCTCCGCTTCCGCATAGCTGATCTCCAGCGATTCAGCCACCGCGTGGGTCAGCCGGTCGCCGCCCAGATTCACCACGCGGCTCAAGATCAATTCGCCTTGTTGCAACAGGCAGATGGAGGAGGAGCGGAACCCGATATCTATCAACGCCACCACTTCATTGATGAAGGCGTCCGGCATGGCCATTTCAAAGGCGTTGACCGGGCCGACCAGTCCGGGAACGATATGTTCGGCCACCAACCCCGCGCTTTTGGCCCCCTCCGTGTACTCATTGATTATCTCCTGCTTGCTGCCGGCGGCCAGCACGCGCTGCTTGGGCATGGGCGCCCCGGCGCGCGCCGGTTCACCGGCCAGGGAGGGGAGCAAATGGCAATCGAAGGCGTGGTTCAGCAATTCCTGCTGCAGATAGTTGCGTGAATTATGTTTCAGCATCATGCGCATGTCGTCCAACGGCATGCGGGGAATTTCAATGTGGCGGACAATGGCGTCATTGACTCCGGTGGTCAGGCTGACTTGTTTGGTCTTGGCCTCCAACGCCTGGCTGACCGCCTTGAGGTGCTCGCCCAACATGTCTGCGGACATGGCCTTGTCGAAGATCGGAGCATCCAGAAGCGCGTAACGGGACAAATTGAACCCTTCGCCGCGACGGTGCAAATGAACGGCCTTCGTGGTGCGGCTGCCAAGATCAATCGCGAGGACTTGTTCCGGCCGCTTCCGTCGCGGGCCTGTGAACAACGTGGACAAAACCGTGTGCATTATTCTCTTTCTTTTGATTCGCGCTGCCCTTCATCCGAACGCCTCAGCGGGATTCGCCCGTGAACAGCATTTCATCGCGTATGACTAGCAAGACATTTGCCAGCCACCCGGGGCCGTTACTAGCCGCGCCCCGGAGTCGGCATTTGACCGGAAAAATGGACGTAAATACGGGAAAACATTTTGATGGAAACAGTTTGGCGGCGGAAGGATTTGCGAAAACCGTGACACCGGGTGTCTTGAAATGACCGGGCGGCCGGAAGGAATTAACTTTCACTGTGATAAACCACAGGGGGCAGTTTACCGTCAAGGTCACTCACTTGAAATCCGCGCATCAACACGTACAAAGCATTCCTGGCTGATTCGAACTGTTCCGGACTGCAGACGGTGGAAAATTCCAGAATGCCGGCGGGAGTCGGAACGAAACCAATCTGCACTTTGCGGGTCACCCGATCCACTTTGCAGAGCAGATCAAAGGCGGGGCCAGCGTTTTTCGCGGCACTAAAGGTGTGTTCGTTTAGAATTATCGGATTCGCCCAGCGGGAAGAGATCCAGGTCCGGTATGCCGCCGTCGAACCGGGTGCCGGGCCGTCGGCGGGCGCGGCCAGAACGCGAACCGACAGGAGCGCGGTGAAATCCTCATTCGACAAGGTGATTTTTTCGGGATTGCTGAGGTCGGCACGAAACCCTTCCGGTAATACGAATCTCATGTGTCGCTGATTAGCCGACATAAGAATACATCGGACTGGCGCGGAAGCGGTACTCTGCTGGTCTTGAACAGTGGCGTCGAACTCCAGCGGCTGAAGTAATTCAGTTGCACTGGGACTGTTGGTTGTCTCCTTCGCTTCGGTTTGAGCCGGAGCCAAAGCTCCGAGCTGGCAGGCGAATGCTAGAATTACAGCCCCCGATGTAAACCTGCGCAGTCTGGAGTGACGATAGAGCGGCAACATGATTCGAAAGGCTTGGATTACGCTCACCCATCAAGGCGTCGCATTGAAAGTAACAACATTCGGAGGCGGCGTGGCCCAGTTGAAGCGGATGGGAATCATGGCGCAGGGCATGCCTGGCGGTTGTTTGTTGGGATCGAGAAAATTCAGGTCGTAACTGAACTGCCGCTTCGGCGCCACATAGTAAGATCCCGTACCAGGAGTAATGAATTGGCCCGTGGCTTTTTTGCTGTTGAAGAGATTGATGATGGACGTATTCAGCCAAACCTGACGCGATGTCGTCCAGTTTTCCAGCAAGCGGGGCAGGTTATGCACGCCGCCGCTGAATTGATTATTCCCGCTTCCGGTGGACGGCAC
This sequence comes from Verrucomicrobiota bacterium, assembly GCA_039806955.1. Lineage (GTDB taxonomy): Bacteria > Verrucomicrobiota > Verrucomicrobiia > Limisphaerales > JADLHS01 > JADLHS01. The sequence goes on from JBDHQI010000023.1 coordinate 6,089, forward strand.
GATGCCGGTCAACAGGGCGGCATTTATCGTAATCGCCGAGGAGGGGTTGGGACCGGTATCACTATCAGTATAACTTGTGCTATCCTTCCAGTTTCCAGAGAGAATGGTGAGCGCATCCGACATCAAGGCGGAGGGAACGGTAGAGGTAGTGTTGGTCGTGGCGGTACGGGTGGTCCCATCTTTGGTGACGTTGTAATTATCCCACACGTAGAGCGGATTGGGAGTGGCCACGCTCCAGCCGAGATTGTTATTCTTCGGCAACTCACTGCCATTCACCAACCGCACTCCCGTTAACTTCCCGGACGCTGCGGTTCGGTTGTCCGCAACGTACAAAACGGTGGGGTACAAACCCGCCGTGGCGGGAAACTTGGATTGGACAACTGAATTGGTGGCAATCCATTTACCGTACTTGGCCACATCAATTTGCGTGGTAATAATTTCCTTGTTCTCCCGTTGGTCCTTAAATTTGTTGGTGATACTCAGGAACGGCAGGTTGGTGGCTAAAGATTCCGGAGTCGTATTCGTATAGGTCAGAATAATGGGACTGGGATCCGCGCCTGGCACCTGCTCGCTGACACTCTCTTGAAGGCGAAGCGCAACCACCGTATTGCTCACGAGCAGGACCACTTGGGCCTTGTTGTACAAGCGTTCCTGCCCCTCCATTGAAGTGGGGGATTCGGCGCTCGGCGGTTGTTCAATCAAGGCATAGGTGTTGGTCATGTTAATGGGCAAGGTGACCGATTGAGTATTGGTGCGGTAGTTTGGACTACCATTAAATTGAACATTGCTGGCAGTCTTGCCGGTCCACGGGCCGCTCCCGTTATTTCTTGGATATCCAATAGCCGCAGCCGTGGTTACCGTATCGTTAAAAGTGACGGTGGAACTTGAGCCAAGGTAGATGTTGGCGTTGGCGTGGACGCGGCCATTGATGGTCATCGTTGCGGCGGTGCTGAATTCCAGGAGGCCGTTATAGAAAATCGCGTAAGTGCTTAACGGCACAAGCGCCAACAGCACATCCATTTGCGCGGTGCCAACCGACGACACCGCCCCGCTCTTGTTACGCGCATTGGCGACGAGCCGGTACACCGGAGCACTGACCGTGCTCTTGCCGGTGTACTGAGAGGGCATGGCGCCCGTATAGTTGTTCAAGGGCTGGATATAAACCTGGTTGATATTGCTTCGAGCGTCAGAAAATTCGAAATTGCTCCAGAAGGCATCTTCCGTCGGAATATTGGTTCGATACAGAGAAAGGTTGTTGGCAACGCCCCCGGGTCCCAATGCCGTAAAATCATAAGCCATCCGCGCAAACACTTTTTCCAGTGCCGCTTCCGCGGCATTGTTGTTCACCATGAATTGGTTGCTGCGGGCATTCAAGTTGGCGACCGTGCTGGTGCGTTGCATGGTGGCGGCCAAGACAATCAATCCCACGGCGATGAGACTCATCACCATGAGCAGGGCAAATCCGGTATTACGACGCAGGAGAGGGATTAAACGTGTTTTCATGGTCCATCAGGAACGTGGGATGCAGCCTTCAGTTCGGTTTTGTAATAATCATATTTCAACCCAGGACCGACCTGGGTTAACGGGTACTGAAATTGGGCAAATTCCAATGTGGTGCTAATGACGCCTTTATGCGTCAGATCAGTTAAGTTGGTCCCGCGATGATTCTCCACGCGAAAAGTCATGCTGTTGGGCGTGGCGTTGGTCAGCTGGGAAGCCAGAAGCGTCGGCGTGCCCGAGTCCACCTGCCGCCAGAGTTGGTAATTGGCCGTATCGTAATAGTAGTAAATGAAATTTGTGGCCGCCGTGGTGTAATTGAAAAAGCTTAACTTGAGAGCGGTCCCTTCCTGCGCTGTTCCATTCGGGATCGGCGTAAAAGTCGAACCTGATTTCGTCCCCACCCGCACCGTCTTCGCGGTTCGAATGTCCTCCAACATTTTGTTCAAGCCCATACGAGATTGATCACTCGCACCCAATTTACTGAGTATCAATTGATCATAGCGCTGCCCAAATAAATGAACTGAGATCAAACCGATGGTGACCATGCTGAAGATGCTCATGCTGATCATCAACTCCGCCAGCGTGAACGCGTGACGGAAACGGATCGAACGGCTTGCGGAAGAAGTTCTCATTAGAGTTGCGGATCGCGGTTGTCCGGAGCGAAGTAAGTCGCGATGGTATTGGTAAAATATTTGACGGTCTGCCCCTTGGAAAAAGGCCAGACGGTGTCCACGCGCATGAATTGAACCCGCACCTTGTTCGGCAGTACGTCGTAGCGCCGGATCGTCACGTAATTGGTCGCCATGACAAAATTACTGCCGGAATACGGCAGGTCCAAAATATGAGTAGTGTAACCAGTAACGGTTGGAACCCCTCCGGAAGCGATTGGGTGAACCGTGAAATTCATCAAAGGCAGATTGGTGATCTCGTTGCGTTCGGCTCCTGAGGAAGCATCCCACACCGCCGAATGGGCGCGCTCAATTTCCCGCAAGCCAACCGCCTGCGCGGCCAGTGAATAGCCGGACCATTCGGCGCGGCGCGCCCCTTGGATGTAGGCCGCCAGAATGCCCGCAAACACCAGTCCGGTGATGAAGATCGCGGTAACCACTTCAACCAAAGTAAAGCCGCCCGCGGAGGAGCGGCGCAATGGACGGAAGCTGCGAGAAGTTTTCTGATTGCGGTATAACCTCATTGTACGCCTCTAAAGCATTTGGTATTTAGCAAGCCCGATGCCAAGTGTGCAGAGGCTAAAATCCGCTGGCGGATCAAACTAAAACCGCGTGGCTGTCTCATTGTTGGAAATGGCTGTCTCATATTTTTCGACGCGGCGATTTTCCGGTGGTTGGGGACGTTGTGGGCAACTGCGGTGCCAATTGCCGGGCGCGGCTGGCAATGATGTCCAACAGCCCCTGCAGTACCGGCGTTTTGCAGCCTTGCCAGAGCGCGCCAAACGTCACCGGCTTGAAATCCGGCAGCGGCAACACGCGCACGGATGGATAAAATTGCCGCTCCGGCAAATGCACCGATACGCCAATGCCGTAGCCGTGCGCCACGTATTCCTGCACCAGTTCGATGCTGCTGACCTCGATTCCCACCGGCCAATCCACTTTCCGTTTCGCCAGCCCGTTCTGAAACGCCGTTTGAATGGGTTCATTGCTGGGCACGGTGATCCGGGAGTCCGTGATGCGATCCTGCCGCCAGAGTTCCTCCGCTGTTTGCAGAGGACTGGACTTCGGGAGCAACAGCGCCAGGGGCAGATCGAACATCGGTTGCGCGTGAATCCCCGGAGGCGGTTTTCCCCCCAGCAGACCCATCGCCAGATCAATCTCCTGATTCTCCAGCCAGGTCAGCACTTCTGGATGATACCCTTCACGCAAGGAAACCTTGAGTTTGGGAAAGGCGCGTTTCAGCTCCTGCAACATTTCCGGCAGAAACCCACGCAGCACCGTTTCCGAAGCCGCAATTCGCAAATGTTGGGAGACGCCGCCGCGCAACTTGTCCGCCATGAAGCCGAGGTTGGTGAAGAAGGGTTTGATGAAATCATAGAGTTCCTCGCCCGCCGCCGTCAGCGCAAAGGGGCGCCGATGAAACAGGGTCACGCCGAGAAATTCTTCGAGCTGAAGCATTTGACCGCTGATCGCCGGTTGCTGAATGCCATAAGGCATGTGGCGCACGGCCGGGCTGATCCCACCGTGTTTCGCCACGTAGTAAAACAATTCCAGATGGTGAACGTTCATGCTTTATCGTGTGGTTCGAACGCTGTCTTCGCGGTCCTGCGCGGGCCGCTCGCGTTCGGGTCCAAACACAACAGCCGAGCGGCGACTGCCGTCGGCTGTTGTCTGGCGCGGTCGGCTTTGCCGGTTCGCGGTTAATCCGAATGACCGTTACTCAACACCGCGAGCGAGGCTTCGCGTACGTCCAACCCGTTGCGGGTGGAGTGATCGCCGTTGCCATTGCCGTTTTTCCAATCCGTCAACAGCGAGGAGGCCGCCGTCAATTTCTTTTCCATGGTCTGCACTTTCTGCAGGTTGGCCGCGGCGCGGTGTCGCGCTTCGTCGCGCTCCTTTTCCGTCTGCGCCAGGCGTTGGTTGAGCGGTTCCAGATCGCGCTGCAGCAGGGTGAATTGCGTTTCCCATTGTTGCTGCGCGGTTTTGTGCGCGGCCAACTGGGCGTTGATTTGAGCAAAAAACTCCTGCTCCTGCTTTTTGTGACGTGCTTGCGCCGCTTCTTCCTTCTGCTGCATTTCCAGGCGCAGTTGCAGTTCCAATTCCCGCAGCGCGCGTTGGTTGGCGTCCGCCGACGCCTCTTCCTGTCGCCGCTGGAAATGTTGCGTCTGACTTTGCAGCTCGATTTCCCGCGCGGCAAATTCCGTGTACAATTGCTGTTCGCGCTGGCGCAGTTTGACCTCAAAGATTTCGTCCTTCTGGCGAATCTCCTGTTGCAAGCGGGCTTCCACGGCGCGGGCGCGGGCTTCCGCCTGGCGTTGCCATTCCTGTTCATGGCCGCGCAAATCCTCGGCCCACTTGTTTTGCAGTTCGATCTCCCGAGCCACATTCTTCGCCGTGAATTCCTTCTCCAACTGCTGCAACTTGCCGGTATAGGTCAACTGTTGCGCCTGCAATTCCTGCTTCAACCGCGTTTCTGCCTCCCGCGCTTGCGCGTCCAGTTGGCGCTCCAATTCCGCTTCCCGTTGGCGGAGAGATTGTGCGGCCTGCGCCTGAAGCTGTTGCTCGCGCTGTTTGGCTTGAATCTGCGCCGCTTCCTCCCGCTGTTGCCACTCCTGCTTCCACCGAAGCTCAACCTCGCGCCCGCGCGCTTCCAGTTGCCGCTCGAATTCTTCCTCGCGATGCCGGAGCTGCTGTTCGGCGCGCGCCTGTTCGCGCAACAACCGGTCTTCGGCCTCGAGCAGGAGTTCCTGCTCCCGTTGCTTGAGGCAACGGTCGGCTTCTTCGTTTTGCTCGCGGAGCGCTTTGTCGAAATCCAGTTGTTGCCGTTCCAAGCGGAATTTTTCCTGCCGCAGGGATTTGGCGTGCTCGCGAGCCGCCTCTTCCTGGGCCTGGGCCAACTGCAGGGTGAGCGATTCCGTTTGCTGTTGCAGTTGCCGATCCGCAGCCTCCCGATCTTCAAGCGCTTGTTTCAAATCAAAGGAAGCTTTGGCAACGGTTTCCTGCGCCAGCCGCTCCGTCTCGGCCGCCTGGCGTTTGGCTTGAACGATCTGTTTCTGGCAATCCTCCATGACCGCCTGAATTTTTTGCTGTTGCTCCTGGAACAACGCCGCCCGCTCCTTCTCGTAAGTGTGGCGTTGCGTGTCCAACTCCTGCCGTAATTGGTTGACGCGCTCCGTCCACGCGCCCTGGCGCGCCTGCACCTGGCGTTCGATTTCGGATTTTTGGAAATCCAGCAAGGCGTCTTTTTCGGCGGCGGCGCGATTCAACGAATCTGCCAGACTGCCGAACTTGGCGACCCATTCGGCCTCCTTTAATTTTAATTGCTCTTCGTGCTCGGCCGCCTGCCATTTTAATTGCTCTTCATGCGCGGTCGTCGCGGCTTGTAAGGCTTCGCGGGCCGCCTGCGCTTCAGCGGTCTTGTCGCTGAGGGCTTTCTGTCCTTCGCGTCTGGCGTCCAACAACGCCTGCTCGCGTCCGGCGATCTTCGTGGAAGCCTCCTTGATCAAGCGCTCGGCGCGCAAAATCTTGTGGCGTCCGGCGCGAATGTAGAGCCGGTGCAAATTGCGGGCGAAGAATCCGTCCCGCCGTTCCTTCCGCCGGCTGGTTTTCAGTTCAGGTTTGAACACGGTCGAGAACCCGATTTCCACCATCAACGTCGGCAGAAACGCCACGATGAACGCAAACACGGGATAAACCCAGATGCGCACCATGCTGATCTGGTCGGTCAAAATGTCGCCGCGCTCCTTGGCCGAGGCGGTGATGGACATGGGCCGTTCGCCAAACAGCAGGCCGCGCACAATTTCCACCGTGGTGGCAATACGATGCACCTGCGTGTGGCGGATCGCGTTTTCGCGCGCTTCGTAGTAACTCTCCGCTGTTTTCCGGGCGGCGTCCAACTCCGCGCGCACGGTGTCAATCCGCTGCACCGCCGGCGTCAGCTCGGCGTCAATTTGTTTTTCCTCCGCCTTCCACTCCGTGGTCAAGGTCGTATAGGCCGCCATCAACTCGTCGCGTTTGCGATCCGCCTCCTCGCGTTTGGCGCGGGAGCGTTGGTCAAAGTCCTTGCGTAACTGTTGCGCGTTGTCGCCCACTTGCGCCACCCGATCGCGGCGCTTGTTGTTCACCGCCAGCAACTCGGCTTCCTTGGCCTTGATCTGTTCATCCAGGTCGGTGAGCTGCGTCGGCTTCATCAGCTTGTTGACTTCACGCTCCGGCGCCACGCCGGGGTCCACCGGCTGCCGCATGACCTGGCGCATGAGGAAGCTGGCGCTTTCGTAAGCGAGCTTGTCTTTTTCGTAAGCTGTTTTCTTGTTGGTATAATCCGCCAGCTTGGTCTTGTAGGCGTTCTCGATGCGCGCTTCTTCCTCGTTCCACTTCGTGGCGTTGGGCAATTCGGCCTCGCGCCGCGCGCGCAGATCGGCAAGCGCCGCAGATAATTGCGCGGCGTCCGCGTTGTATTGTTTGGTAATGGCGGCCTGTCGGGCTTCTTCCTCGGCCAGCTCTTTTTTCTGATAATCCGTGAGGCTGATGGCGTCTTGCCGGGATTCATCGTTGCGCTTCAGCGCTTCTTCCAGGTCGGCCTTTGCCTTGACCTTCTTCTCCGCCAGTTCCGTGAGCTTGGTTTCCCGGTCAATTTTCTTTTGCTCAATGGCCTTCAACTCGCCGTTCAAATGAACAATTTTCACTTCCTCGGCGGCGGCTTTTTCAAGCGCCTCGGCGGCGGGCTGCATGGCGATGCCCATTTCATACACCGCCATGTCTTTGACGAGCTGGAAGGTCAGCACGCAAATCAACGGCAACCCCGCGAACAGCATGAATTTCTTCTGCAAACCGTCGCGGGAGGCGGTCCAGATCGCCAGCGGCAGTTTCAACAATTCCACCGCCAGGATCGTGGCGCCGATGGGCCCGATGCCAAAGAAGGTGACGCCCATGCCTGGCGGCAAACATACGGCTTGTTGGTATTTCCAGCCGGTGGCGAGAATCACGTACTCCACCACGGTCGCCATGACCAGCAGGGGAATCGTGAAATAGGAAATCCGCTTGGTTTTCAATAACTGCCACCAGGACAGCTTTTGCGCGGCGGTTGCCGGCGGCGCGTCAGATTCAGTGTTGGGAGAATTATTCATGGAGGTAATGTGCGCGCCCGGAGGGACGCCTGGTTGATGCGACTTTGGTTACAACTCGTATTCGTTGGGGTTATGAGGACTCATTGAGTGACCTTGAAACGACGCGTGGACGACGCGCGGTTTCTCCGGGTCAACGCGGGGCGGGGTGCGGTTGGGAACGGGTCGTTCCAAACATTGCCGGGCGCGCTGAATCGAAGCGGGACTTTGCAGCACCATCGCGTACTGCGGCAACCCCTGCATTTGTGGTCCCGGCAGCACGACTCGATTCACCAAATTGGCCTCCTTGTTAGCCATGCGGCGGACTGTGCAGCTTGCGTGCCGGGAGGTTCAGTTCGCAATAAATCAACGGCGCACCCCGGAGTTTTTCAGTATCGCCAACGCAAGGAGCCTTAAAGCGTTCCAGCGGCTTGACAGCGTTTGCCGAATAATGAGGAACGCGGAAATTTTCTTCCGGGTTTTCCCCGGGTAACTCCCGGTGAACGGAAATTAAAACGGCGCTGGCGCACGGCTGAAACCGCCTTGCGCACAGGCGTTCTTGTTGGATCGAATGCTGCGCGGCCACCGGAAGTTCAATCGCCGTTTGCCGCAAAACGCGGTGGATTGAAGTTTCCAACCCGGTCGCGGCTTCCCCACAGAAACTCAAATTAAAAAATTGCCGTGGCACTTGGGTTGAAAAACAATTCGGACATGCAAGACCGGTGCTACCACGGCGGCGCATTCTTCGAGGCGATCGGTCCGCAATTCGACCGCTTGGAACGGCGCCAACACGTCATCAATGCCGACGTCCTCGATGCGTGGTTTCCGCCCGCGCCGCGCGTACTCGAAGCGCTGACTGCTCATCTGCCGTGGCTGCTGCGCACTTCCCCGCCCACGCACAATGAAGGCTTGATTCAAACCATCGCGCGGGTCCGCGGCGTGCCGGAGGCGGGTCTCCTGGCCGGCGCGGGTTCTTCCGACCTGATTTTTCTTGCCCTGCGCGAATGGTTGCGCCGCGATTCCCGCGTACTGATTTTGGACCCGATGTATGGCGAGTACGCGCATCTGTTGGAGAAGATCGTGACGTGCCATGTGGATCGTCTGATTCTGCGCCGCGCGACGGGGTTCCAACTCGATCCGGATGAATTGGTGGCGGCGGCGAAACGCCATTACGATCTGATCCTCCTGGTTAATCCCAACAGCCCGACGGGCCGACACGTGCCGCGCGCGAAATTGCTTCCGGCACTGCAACAGATTCCGACACCGACGCGGATTTGGGTGGATGAAACTTACGTGGAATATGCCGGGCCGGAACAATCCCTCGAAACCTTCGCCGCCGCCAGCCCGAATGTTGTCGTTTGCAAATCCCTGTCCAAAGTCTATGCCTTGAGCGGGGCACGCGCCGCTTATCTGTGCGGGCCGGCCGCTTTGATCGCGTCTTTACGGCCGTTGAATCCACCGTGGGCGGTGAGTTTGCCCGCCCAGGTCGCGGCGGTGGCCGCGTTGGAAGATTTGGCCTACTACGAAGCGCGCTGGCAAGAAACCCACCAGTTGCGCGCGCATTTGGCTCTGGATCTGAAATCGTTCGCTGGTTGGGAAATCATTCCCGGCGTCGCCAATTTTCTACTCTGCTTGCTTCCGCCCGACGGACCAACCGCCGCAGCGGTGGTGACGCGGTGTCGCCGGCAAAACCTCTTCCTTCGCGATGCGGGCGCAATGGGCCGGAGTCTGGGAAGCCACGCGCTGCGCCTCGCTGTCAAAGACGCCCCAACCAACGCGGCGATGGTGCGCGGATTGCGCTTGGCGATCGGCGCGCCGATCCCGTCTGAACCCGTCGCACTGGTTTAAGTTCAGATTGGCGATACACCGAGGAAAAATTTGAAAACCAAATCACGCATCAACTTATGAAACAGATCGTACGCAGCTTATCCGCAGCGGGATTGATTTTATTAACGGGTTGCCTGGTGACGTCCGTTTATCCCTTTTACACCGCCAAAGACCTTGCGTTTGATCCGGCATTGCTGGGTCGTTGGTTGGACGCGAAATTGGGTGAGGGCGAGCCGTCATGGCAGTTTGAAAAAATGGCCGCGCAGACTTACCGGCTTACCTGGAGCAATGCGAGCGGCACGAACGTCTTCGACACCCATCTGTTCACGCTCGGCGCCGCGCGCTTCCTCGATTGTTTGTCGCGTGACCGCCCGCCGTTTCAGACGCCACAACATTTCATCTTTCGCGTCACCAATCCCGGCGCCGAACTGGAGTTGCACCCAATGAGCTATGCCTGGTTGGGAAAATTGTTGGAGACCAATCCCGCCGCGCTGCGCCACCTCATCGTGCCCGGCCCGGCTGGTGACGGAGATAAAAACGAACCATTGATACTCACCGCCAACACCGCGGAATTGCAACAGTTCATTCGACAACATCTGGCGACGACCAACGCCTGGGGTCCACCCATCTGCCTGAAAAAACCGTGATGCGCCCGGTTGGGAAGCGGCGCTTAACGCGAGACTCGTAGCATCAAAAGCGTTGCCAGAACGAAACCGTCCGGAGCAAGATGACCGTGTGCATTTCCGGGACAAACTGATCTCGTGGGCGGATTTGCCGCAATGGCGGGAAGAGTTGCGGCAACTCCGGCAAACCTTGGTGGTGACGAATGGTTGCTTTGATCTGTTGCACCTCGGGCACGTCACTTATCTGGAAAGCGCGCGCAACCTCGGGCACACCTTGTTGGTGGGCGTGAATGGCGACGCTTCGGTGCGCCAGCTTAAAGGCCCAAGTCGTCCGTTGCACCTGGAAACGGATCGCGCGTTGGTGCTCGCCGCGCTGGAAAGCGTCAGCGCCGTTTGCATTTTTCAGGAACCGGAGGCGACCCGTTTTCTCACTGTGGCGCAACCGGACATTTATGTGAAGGGCGGCGATTACACGCTCGACACGTTGAACCAGGCCGAACGGCGCGTGGTGGAAGCCGCGGGCGGACGGATTCAGGTGCTGCCCGTCGTGCCGGGTAAATCCACCACCGCTTTGTTGGAAAAAATTTCCCGGTTGTGACGCGGAGCAATGGTTCTTTGGCGCACCGTTCGGAGCCGCCAACGTGAGGCGGCGGATGCCTTCGAGAAAGATTCAAGTTTCAGGGAGATGAATGGTGCGAGGTGCGGGGTGTCAGGTGTCAGCCTTGTAGCGGCGGCCTATGACCGCCGCCAATTCCAGCGCCGCAGGCGCGACATGTTTGTAGTTACGTGTGAAAAAATAAAACCAGGCTCCGTCAGGAGCGGCAGCAGGCGCGGAGGCTATCCACCGCGTCCAGATTGACGAAGTAACTGATGTTGCTGTTGCCGGGTTGGGTGGCGGTGAACATCGTGGCTTGCGTGCGGATTTTGTCCTCCGGGCAGAATAAAATTTTCGGCGTGTTCAGCTCATTGGACATGACTGGGAAGACTGCGGCGACGTTGCCCGTGGCGGCGCGTTCCATCGCGCCACCGGTGCTGCCATTTGCGCCGGGCGCGCCAGATGTGCGCGGGCTTCACGCAAAAGGGCGGGAGGCTCGCGCTCCGAACTTTGAACCTTGAACTCGGAACTTTGAATCGTGAACCTGCGCCCATGAAATTCGCCATCTGCAACGAGATTTATCAGCACTGGAAGCTGGAGGACATTTTCGCCCACGCCCGCAAGGTGGGCTACGACGCGGTGGAGATCGCGCCGTTTACGCTGGCAGATTCGGTTCTTGATCTCTCCGCCACAGAACGGCAACGCATCCGCGCTCTGGCGGCGCAATACCAAATCGAAATCGCCGGTTTGCACTGGCTGTTGGTGCGACCCGAAGGGCTTTATCTCAATCACCCCGAGGCGGCGCTTCGGACGAAAACCGCCAATTATTTTGTCGCCTTGGTGGATTGTTGCGCCGACCTCGGCGGGAAGGTGCTGGTGGTGGGGTCTCCCAAGCAGCGGAACATTCTGCCCGGAGTTTCCGCCGACCAAGCCCGCGAATGGACGGCAGCCACTTTTCGCGATGCCGTGAAGCGGGCGGAAGATCGCCAGGTGACAATCTGCTTCGAACCTTTATCGCCCGTGGAAACCAATTTCATCAACACTGCTGCCGCGGCGATCGAGTTCGTCCAGCCGTTTCGTTCCGCCGCCTTCAAAATTATTCTCGATGTGAAGGCGATGAGTTCCGAAGCCAGACCGATTCCGCAAATCATCCGCGAAAGCTGGCCGCACTTTGCACATTTTCACGCGAACGACAAAAATCTCAAGGGCCCGGGTTTTGGCACGGTGGATTTCAAACCCATTGCCGCCGCACTGCGCGAAGTGGGTTACGCCGGCTACGTTTCCGTGGAGGTCTTCAATTTCGAGGAAGGACCGGAAATCATCGCCAGTCAGAGCCGGGAATATCTGCGCGCGACCTTCGGCGCATGAGTCCCCGACCACCAAGGCGTTTGCTCATCGCACCGCCACGACTTCCACCGCGTTGTTGGTTTTTCGCAGCGTGACCTGCAACGGCTCGTTGGTTTTGGATAGATGAAAACCCGTCGGCACCCGCACGAAGGGCAAATGGCTTGTGGTGGAGCCGCCGCGTTTGCTCCAAACCACAATCGCGCTGTTGTCCCCGATCTGCACGGTGTAGATTTGTTTGACCCCGTTAAACGGCACGAATGATACGGTCAATTCCGTTTCCGGGGACAACGCCAGCGCCTTCGCACCCTGTTGCAAAGTTTCGGCGAGACGCACGCCATCATCGGTCAATCGCGAACAACCCGCGAATAAGAATCCCATCCCCACTGCGACCACCAAGATCAGCATTTTTTTCATGGGCGCACCCTACGCGCCGCCGCCACCCACCGCGAATTGATAAAAGCATCGGGTTATTGATGGAACCAATGATCCCTTCCCCGCTCCCATCCCGCGATTTGATGGCCGCGCAAATTCTCCCAACGGTTTTCTTGTCGGTCCGAACCGCTTTCGCTAGGTTTTGCCCATGGGACGTCAGTGGTTACATGCCAAGCGTTTGGTCGCCGGTCTCAAGAAGGGACGCACGACCAGTAAACTGGTTCGGGAAATTTCTGTTGCCGCCAAGATGGGCGGCTCCGACCCCAGCATGAACGCCCGTCTGGCTACTGCCGTCGAAAAAGCGAAAAAGGAGAGCGTCACCAAGGACGCCATCCAGCGCGCCATCAACAAGGGCGCGGGCATTGGCGGGGAAAAGCTCGTCATGGAACACGTCGTGTTCGAGGGCAAAGCCCCGCACCACGTCCCGGTCATCGTCGAAGTTTACACCGACAACGTGAACCGCACCGCGCCCGAAATTCGGGTCCTGTTCAAAAAAGGCCAACTGGCCACCGCCGGCGCGAATAAGTTTTTGTTCGATCATGTCGGCCTCGTGGAGGCGTATCATCCCGAAGCCCAGACCGATCCCGAAGCCGCAGCCATCGAAGCCGGCGCCAACGAGGTTGAACCGCTCACACATGCACAGAATGACGACATTCCCGCCGGCGCAACGGGTGCGAAATTCATCTGCGAACGCACGGCGGTGGCCGAGGTGGCCAAGTGGTTGACCGCCAATGGCTGGACGGTGGTGACCAGTGAACTGGGCCACCTGCCCAAACAATTCCCCGAACTCACCGACGAGCAACGCGCCGAGGTGGGCGAATTTCTTCAAGCCTTGGACGATCACGACGACGTACACCGCGTTTGGGCGGCGATCAAATGATCCGCACTGGACTGCTTGGACTTTCCTTTTGGGTGGTGGCGATGGCCGGTTGGGCACAGTTGGATGGGCCTGCCTCCACGGGCGTGAGCGCCTCGCTCATCCGTTTGTTCGGCACGAATCAGAATTTCACCGCGCAGGCCGAAATGCAAATGTTGGATCGTGCCAACCAGGAATGGCTCGGCGTCCCGATGCGTTTCGCGCGTGCCGGCAACAAAATCCGTGTGGAAGTGGATCTGGCCCAGATGCGGAACAAGCTGCACCCTGACGCCACCGCGCAAATGCGACCGCTCGGACTGGATCAAACTGTCAGCATCATCCGTCCGGAGACACGCACCAACCTGATTTGTTTCCCCAAGTTGAAGGCCTGTCTGCAATTGCGGATGCCCGCCAACGAAGCGGACGCCTTCCTGAAACGCGCCCGGGTGGATCGCGCGAATCTCGGACGCGAAAAAATGCAAGGTTACCAATGCCTCAAACAGCGGGTAACCATCACTGACGCTTCGGGGCAGAAATCGGAGGCAACGGTCTGGGTCGCACCTGAGTTGCGGAATTTTCCCGTGTGCGTAGCAACGCGTGAAAAGGAAGGCGTGGTCATGATGCGGTTTCGTCAGGTGAAGTTTGACGCGGTGGACGCGGCGCAATTTGAGCCGCCCGCCGGATATGCCAGCTTCACGGATTTGCAAATGCTGATTGCCGGTCCGGGCACACAATACATGCGGGCCAATGGCACCAGCTTGAAATCAAGTTCGGTTGTCCAGACTCAGGTCCGGCCGCCCACCTCGCGTCCGACGACGGCTTCCCGCGCCCGTAAGAAATAAATCAGGCCCGCGTCTTTCGCCGATACCGCAAAATTTTGAACTCCGGCGTATCGCGAATTTCCTCCGCCAACTCGAAACGATCTTCAAACGGGGGAAAGAAAACATCGCCGGTCACCTCGCGCTTCACCAAGGTCAGCAATAACTCCGCGCAACGCGGCAGGGCCTGCTCATAAATCTGCGCGCCGCCGCAGATGAAAACCTGGCGTTGTCCGAGCGCGCCCCTCACCCCGTCCCTCTCCCCATCGGATGGGGAGAGGGTGGCGAAGCCGGGTGTGGGGGCATTCGCCCACGCGAGGAGTTCATTCAAGTCGCGCATGGTTCTCACGCCCGGATGCGAAAACCCCGAGCGGCTCAACACAATGGTTTCGCGATGGGGTAACGGCTTGCCGATGGATTCAAACGTCTTGCGCCCCATGACCACGATGTGTCCGGTCGTCGTGGCTTTGAACCACTTGAAATCCTCCGGCAGATGCCACGGGATTTGGTTGCCGTTGCCAATGACGCGATTCCGCGACATGGCGGCAATGGCGGTCCAGATTAATGGCGGCGGCTTCATCAAAGTTGGGTCGGGCCGGATGGCAAACAACGCATTAGCCGTAACGCGCCAAAAGTCCCTGATCCATCACTGGTTGCGCTTCGGCGGGCGGCGTTGAATCTACCGATATTCTTCCCACTCGGGTTCGTTGGCGAAAATCCAGCGGTAGTATTCGCGCTCCTTCAACTTGGCGGCGGCGGCTTCGTCCACAATCACCGTGGCGCGCGGATGCAATTGCAGCGCGCTCGCTGTGACCATGCTGGTGATGGGGCCTTCCACGGCCTTTGCAATGATATCCGCCTTGGCTTCCCCGGTGGCGAGCAACAAGCAGCGACGCGCATCGAGAATCGTGCCCACCCCCATGGTGATGGCGCGGCGCGGCACGCGCGCTTCATTGCCGAAGAGCGGCGCGTTCTGCTTGATCGTTGCGGGCGCCAGCGCCTTCACCCGGGTGCGCGAACGCAGCGCCGAAAGCGGCTCGTTGAAACCAATGTGGCCCGACTTGCCGATGCCCAGCAGTTGCAGATCAATGCCGCCCGCCTTCTCGATGCTTTTTTCGTAATCGCGACATTCGGCGTCCAGGTCGGCGGCGCAGCCATCGGGCAGATGCGTGTTCTCCAGCTTGATGTTCACCGGATGGAACAGGCGTTCGTTCATGAAATGCCGGTATGAATTTTTATCTTCGGGCGCCAGGCCGACGTATTCGTCCAGATTGAACGTGCGCACCCTGGCGAAGCTTAACTTGCTCGTCTGGTGCAGGCGCACCAGGTGCCGGTAAACCGCTTCCATGGTGCTGCCCGTGGCCAGCCCGAGCACCGCGCGCAGGTTGGTGCGAATCTCGTTGGCGGTAATTTTAGCCACCAGCAGGGCGGCAGCGTCCGGGTCACGTTGGATAATCAATTCCATCCGTCGAGCGTAGTAAATTTGCGCGCTTGAGGCACTAAGAATTGCGACCCAGCCGGACTCGCGGTAAGGTTCGCGTCATGAATTGGAATTGGAGTCGAAAGGATGACGCGGTGGCCAGGCCCGAGGCTCGGGAGTCGGCCCGGAGATTTCAATGAACACCCCTTCCGCGCACGAAATCCTGCAACGCTTAGCCACCAACATCGGCCGGGTGATGCAGGGGCAATCCGCCGCCACGCGCCAACTCCTGGCCGCGCTGGCCAGCAGCGGTCACGTTTTGCTGGAGGATTTTCCCGGCACAGGTAAAACCACGTTGGCCAAGGCGCTGGCGCGCTCGGTGGACGCCCAATTCAAGCGCGTCCAATTCACGCCGGACTTGTTGCCTTCCGACATTTTGGGCGTCTCGATTTTCAGCCAGCGCGACCAGCATTTCCATTTTCACGAAGGGCCCATCTTCACCAACATTTTGTTGGCGGACGAAATCAACCGCGCTTCGCCCCGGACGCAATCCGCCCTGCTCGAAGCCATGGGCGAAAACCAGGTTAGTGTGGACGGCGAGCGACGCCATCTGGCCGAAGTATTTTTCGTGATTGCCACACAAAACCCGGTGGAGTTTCGCGGCACCTATCCGTTGCCCGAAGCACAAATGGACCGGTTCGCCATGCAGTTCACGCTCGGTTACGTGCCGCCCGCGGACGAAGTGGCCGTGCTCACCGCTCAAGCCACCGGGCATCCGCTGGAAGCGCTCACCAGTTGCGCCACGTTAGCGGATTTGCTCATGGTCAAACGCGCCGCGCAAGCCATCCGGTTCAGTGAGGAATTGAAGCGTTACGTGGTGGATTTGGTGGGCGCAACCCGCACGGCCAACGGCGTGCAATTGGGCGCCAGCCCGCGCGCCTCGCTGGCGCTGATGAAAGCGGCGCAGGCGCTCGCCTTGTTTGACGGCCAGGATTTTGTGACGCCCGAACAGATTCAAGAACTGGCCGGGCCGGTGATCGCCCATCGGTTGGTGATGCAACCGCAGGCGCGCTTTTCAGGATTAACCGCGCGCGGCGTGGTGGCGGAGATCGTCAAGAAAATCAAAGTGCCGGCGTGAACCGAACAACCAGGCTTGTCCGCTTCATCATCGCCACTCATGAGGCGCCGTCCGCAGCGACTCAATTGTTCTCCGCCGCAGTACGGATGACCGGTGTCGGGCCATTGCGAAATTCGCGATGTCGGATTTTTCCCCCGTTATCGGCGATGACCGCGCCGGCGAAGAGACTCGCCAGCCCAAGCAGCAGCACCACCCCGGCCGCAATCCGAAAATACTTCGGTCGTTTCCAACCAATCCCAATGGCGGCGGCGGCCACCAGGGCTGTCAGCAAGTAGGTGAACAACCAGCGATTCGCCAACTGTTCGTGATACCGCAAATAGGCCTGGCCGTCGTCATCGGACATGGCCATGACGCGATCCGCGCCACGGTCGCCGGAGCGTTTGACCGGCACCACTGACAGGGCCATCAGACCGACGAGCACCAACATCAAAAACAGGGACGCACGGGATTTGAAAAATAGCGCGAGGGTCAAGCCGAGCAGCGCCACGAACAATCCGATGATGGGCAGATGATTGAGCAGCACATGCACGTATTCCGGCTGCTGCAGAGTTTTCAAAAATTCGTTCACGGAAAGCAAACGTCACCGACGCTTTCGAAACGTCGGTGACGTCAGTTCAAGGTTGGATCACTTTTGGATTTCGACGTTTTCGATCATTTTCATGCCATTGCGCTCCACCACCTTGCCCTTGAGGGTGACGGTTTTGGCAGCAAGCGGCGCGAGTTTATCGTTGATGGGTTTGTGTTCACCAATCACCAGATACAACTGGTTGTCAGCAGTCAGGATGCCCACGGGACCGCCGCCTTTGATGCAGCTTTGCGCGCAATCGGTGTGCTTCGCACCCTTCGCGCCGTGGTCGATGTAGCACATCAAGTCCACAATTTCGCCCTTGATGGTTTCGTCGGCAGCTTGCGCGGTGGACATCAATCCCCCGAGACTGCCGCAGGTGGCCAGGGCCAAAGCCACTCCCAACCATTTAGATGAATTTATTTTCATAGTCTTCTCTCTCCAGCGGATTCAGCATAGTTCCACAAAGACAGCGTGTCTAATTAAACGACTTAGTCAAACTGTCTTATCTCAAGGCTGAATCGCCATTCGGCGACACCCCCTGGCGCGAGCGAAAGGCCGGATTATTTTGCCAGCCCCTGCGCGCGAAACCAGACAACTGCATCGGCAAGCGCCTGACGCGGTGGTGTTTGCGGCAGCCCCAGCTCACGAATGGCTTTGGCCGGATTGAAAAACATTTTGTATTTGGCCATGCGCACGCCGCCAAGCGGCGCTTTGGGTGGTCTGCCGGTGAGGGCCGAAACCGATTCAGCCACGTAAGCCGCGCCCAACGCGAGCGCATACGGAATGCGCGCGCGCGGCGCGGGCACGCCGGAGATCGCTTCCAACACCGCGAACGCTTCGCGCATGGTCCAATTGCCGTCGGCATTGCCGAGGATGTAACGCTCCCCAATCCGCCCCTTCTCCGCCGCCAGAATGTGCCCCACCGCCACGTCGCGGACATGCACCCAGTTCAACCCCGTATCAAGAAACGCGGGCATGGCGCGATTGAGAAAATCCACGATCACCTGGCCGGTGGGCGTTGGTTTGACGTCGCGCGGCCCGATGGGCGCACTCGGATTGACAATGATCACCGGCAGACCTTGGGCTGCCAGTTCGCGCGCCACTACTTCCGCCTGCCACTTGGAACATTTGTAATGATTACTCATCTGCGCCGCGCTGACGGGCGTGGCTTCATCCGTGGGAACAATTTTACCCTCCCGAATTTGCGGCAACCCGATGCAGCCCACGGTGCTGGTGTACACGATGCGGGAACAACCCGCTTCCCCGGCAGCCTCAAGCACATTGCGCGTGCCGGTCACATTGGCCGCATACATCGGCGCGTAATCGCGCAGCCAGAGATGATAG
Organism: Verrucomicrobiota bacterium; assembly: GCA_039806955.1. GTDB lineage: Bacteria > Verrucomicrobiota > Verrucomicrobiia > Limisphaerales > JADLHS01 > JADLHS01. The sequence goes on from JBDHQI010000023.1 coordinate 24,327, forward strand.
CTCGCGGCCACGTGAAAACACCAATCACAGTCGCGCATCGCTTGTGTCAGCAACGCCCGATCCCCGAGGTCGCCCGTCACGGTTTCGAACGCGGCGCCCGCCAGCCCGCGCTGATCGCTGCCCGGACGCAGCAGCGCCCGGACCCGATGCCCGCGCGCCACCAGCTCATGCACCAGATTGGCGCCGACAAACCCTGATGCCCCGGTGATGAAACATTTCATAACGCGGCCAAGTTGCCAAAGCTCCGTCGCCAAAGCGACGCCGCAATGCGCACGGTTTTGCTGCGACCGGAGACAGTCATGCTTCCTTGAGTTTGAGGGAAACAGCCAATCTGACCATTCTGACCGGTTCTTGGGAGTGGCACGTTCCATCGCGTCCCTGTGAACCCCCTTGGAAGCAACCACCAGAATGATGGGGTTGGATAAATTTGGCCAGGTCCCCGAGGGAACGGCCCCTCCCCTGAAAGCAAAAGGCGAGGGGGCTGGTGAAGTTCACGAGGCGTGAACGCCCACCGCTGCGGGCGACGATCCGCCCTTATTTCCTATTCTCCTGCCGCTCCCGCCCCCCATCCCCTTCCCTCGGAATGGAATCCTGATCCGATTGCCGGGCGGTCAACCGCTCAGACCGGCGACGCCGTTCCAAGCTGTAATTTCAAGCGGTCCGGACCTTGACCCATTTGCCGGTGGCGGCGGATTTTTCCACCGCGTCCAATACCCGTTGATTTTGCACGCCGTCTTCGAAGGTGGGTTGCACCGGTTTGCCGTCCACGCACGCGTTCACAAAATCCACAACGGTATGAATGAAGGTGTGTTCGTAGCCGATAAGATGTCCCTCCGGCCACCAGTGCGCGCAATACGGATGCACCCCGCCTTTAGTGACGAGAATATCGTGAAAACCCTGGCGGTCGGGTGTATCGGCAGAATTGAAAAATTTGAGGCGATTCATGTCCTCGAAATCAAAATAGAGTGAGCCTTTGCTGCCGTTGATTTCAATCTCGATGTGGTTCTTCCGCCCCAAGGCCATGCGCGTGGCTTCCAGGTTGGCCAGGGCGCCATTGGCAAAGCGTCCGATGAACAGCGACGCATCATCCACTGTCACTTTGCCAAGTTTGCCGGCGCCTTTGCCGCCCAAGCCCTGTTCTTTACCGGGAGCGGCGGGCAACGGTCGTTCCGTAATAAATGTGTGCAGCAAGCCGTTCACCTCGGTGAATTCACCCACCAGATAGCGGCCGAGATCAAGGATGTGCGCATTGATGTCGCCATGCGCGCCGCTGCCGCTGACTTCTTTCTGCAAACGCCAAACGAGCGGGAATTGGGGATCGGCAGGCCAATCCTGGGCGTAGCGCGCGCGGAAATGGTAAATCTGCCCCAATGCGCCTTCCTGGATCATTTTCCGGGCCTGGGCGATGGCCGGGATGCGCCGATAATTATGGCACACCATGTGAACCACTTTGGCTTTTTGCACGGCGGCGAGCATTTGCTCGGCCTGCTTGACCGTGAGCGCGAGCGGTTTTTCGCACAGGACGTGTTTGCCGTTCTGCGCCGCCGCGATGGCGATTTCCGCGTGGGAATCGTTCGGGGTGGTGATGTCCACGATGTCAATCAGCGGGTTTTCCACCACCTCGCGCCAATCGGCGGTGGCGTTCTGCCAGCCCAACTGGGCGCGGGCGGCCTGCACGCCGGCGGCGTTACGACCACAGATGGTGTGCATTTCCACGTTCGCCTTGAGCGGAAAGAAGCGCGGGGCTTGTCGCCAAGCGTTCGAATGTGCCTTGCCCATGAAGCGGTATCCAATCATTCCAACTCGTAAAGTTTTTGCCATAATCAAAGTAGGGGTTGAATTGCTGCCGGGCGTCTTTATAGTGACGAAAATTTTTCGAGTCAACGAACGACTTGCCTCTGAGCTATGATTTTTTCTGCCGCGCAGGTAGCCGAACACCTCCAAGGGGAGTTGTTGGGCGACGGTCAAACTCCACTCCAAGGCTTCGCGCCCGCCGCCCAAGCGCAGCGCGGAGACCTCACTTTCGCCGAAAATGACGAGTTTTTAACGCGGGCGGAACAATCGGCGGCGACGGCGATCATCGTCGGCGCGCAAACCACTTCGCGGAGCGGCAAGACGCTGATTCGCGTCAACAACGTCCGGATTGCCTTTGCCCAGGCGCTCGAACTGTTTTTTCCAGAACCGACCTCGCCGGCCGGCATCCACCCCACCGCCGTCGTAGCGGAATCCGCTCAAGTGGACCTCACAGCGCACATTGGTCCCTATTGCGTCGTCGGAGAGCGGGCAAAACTCGGTGCTCGGACCATCTTACACGCTTACAATTCCATCGGGGCGGATTCCGTGCTGGGTGCAAGCTGCGTTCTGTTTCCGCACGTCGTGCTATATCCGCGCTCGGAACTGGGTCAACGCGTGCGGATTCATGCCAGCTCGGTGGTCGGTGCGGACGGTTACGGCTATGTGCTGGACCACGGCGCCCACCGCAAGGTGCCGCAAATTGGCAACGTCATCATCGGGGACGACGTGGAGATCGGAGCCAACGTCACCGTGGATCGCGGCGCGCTGGGGCCGACAGTGATCGGCAAGGGCACGAAGATTGATAACCTCGTGCAAATCGGGCATAACGTCCGGATTGGAGAACACTGCCTGGTCGTTTCTCAGACCGGCATCGCGGGCAGCACGCAGTTGGGCAACTACGTCATTCTCGCCGGACAGGTGGGGCTGGCTGGGCATTTGAAAATCGGCAACAAAGTGACCGTTGCGGCGCAGTCCGGCGTGATGCACAACATTCCCGATGGACAGACCGTGCTGGGCAGTCCGGCGTTGCCCGACAAGCAAACCAAGCGACAGATGCTGGCGGTACAAAAATTGCCCGAGCTGCTGCGCCGCGTCCGGCAGTTGGAGAAAAAACTGGGCGGCCCGGATGCGGACCCCACCTGAAAATGTATCTGGCCAAACGGCGGGCAAATCGGAAAAATCCCCTTGTGAGGCTATTTCTACGCGGTCTGTTCGTCATCGGTTTCTGGTTGGGCTTGCCGCAACCGAATTTCGCTCAATCTACCAACGCGCCCGCCACGCTCGTTGAGTTGCGGCAACAGCTCACCGACTTGGTGAATCAGCCGCGTTTTGACGCCGCGCGCTTCGGCATCAAAGCGGTGTCGCTCGAGACCGGACAAACCCTGTTCGAGCACGAACCGGGCAAACTGTTCAGTCCGGCTTCCAATTGCAAACTCTACACCATGGCCATGGTACTGGATAAACTGGGCGGTGATTACCGCCTCCGCACTTCGCTCTACAGCGCCGCCAGACCGGACGCGCGCGGCAATCTGAAAAGCAATCTCATCCTGTACGGGCGCGGAGACCCCACGTTCAACCTCAAAGCTGGTCAGGGCGATCTGCTTCGCGCGCTGCAACCGCTCGTGGCCGCTTTGACCAATGCCGGCGTGCGTAAAATCTCCGGCGACTTGATTGGCGACGATAGTTTCATCGTCGGTTCGCCTTACGGATCGGGCTGGGTCTGGGACGACATGAATTACTATTACGGCGCGGAGATTTCCGCTTTAACCATCAACGACAACACGTTGCAACTTTCCGCGCGTCCGGGCGCGAAGCTTGGTGCGCCGGGTCAACTGGAACTCAATCCCCCCACCACTTATATCACTCTGATCAATCAAACCCGGACCAGCGCCGCCGACAGCCGCCGCGTGATCAATCTTTACCGGCCCGTGGGACAAAACGTGATTTACGTCAATGGCCAACTGCCGCTGAACTCGACCAACAAATACTCCGACGACGTCACTTTCAGCAATCCCGCCGGCTTGTTCGTCGAGGTTTTCAAAGCGGCACTCGCGCGCAATGGCGTCAAAGTAACCGGCAAAACCCGCACGGTCCATTGGCTGGAACGACAGGGCGCACCACTCGACACCAGCCGCTTGATCGAACTGGGCTTTATGGAATCCGCCCCCCTGCGCGAACTGAACGTGCTCGTGCAAAAACCTTCGCAAAACCTCTACACCGATCTGCTGCTGGCGCATGTGGGGTCACTGGAGCGCGAACGCGCACTCGCCAATCAAACGCCGAATGACAGCGCCTTATTTGTGGATGCCGCCGGCAGCTCGGGCACTTCGGAAGATTACGGCGTACGCGAGCTGTACAAATTTTTCAGCAAGGTCGGCATCAAACAGAGCGACGTTAAATTCGAAGAAGGCTCTGGTCTGGCGCGAAATAACCTGGTGACGCCCAACGCCACCATCCAGTTGTTGCAATTCATGAGTCAGCATCCGGAAGCGGAAAGTTATTATCAGGCGCTGCCCATTGCGGGACGGGACGGAACCCTGCGCAACCGCCTGAAAGGCACGCGCGGCGAAAACAATGTCCACGCCAAAACGGGCACGTTACGCTGGGCGAATTCCACTTCGGGATATCTGACCACGGCCGCGGGCGAAAAGCTGGTGTTCAGTCTGATGTTGAATCGTTACACCGCACCCTCGACTCAATACAGCGCACGGGGCGAGCTTGATAAAGCCATTTTGTTGCTCGTCAATTTCACCGGGCGCAGCGATGAATAAACCCCGCCGTTGACCCGGGAGGGGCAACTGAAACGAGTGCGCCATGAGGCTTTTTGGCTTTGATCTTTTTCCGCCGCGTCACACCCGCAGCCTGATTCACATCCAAACCGGCGGGGTGCGCGTTTCCGGCGAGACCCTGCTGCCGCAGGTGGTGCAGGCCGTGGCGGAAGTGTTGCAAACCGCGTCCGTCACCCGGGGCTTCATCGCCATCAAACCCGATGACACCATCACCTTTTCGCATCATGTGCCGGTGGCGTTGCAGCAGCGCCTCCGCAACGTGATGCTGAATCCCTGACGCGCGATGACGGATGGGATTAACGCGCCGGATCGGAATTGAAGATTGAACTCACCGCTTTCCCGACAAATAATCCAAGTGCGACTGATCCGTTGCTTTCATGAACGAGTGGAACATTCAATCCCGGGCCCGTGCTTGTGCGGCGTGCCAGCGACCGTTTGCCGACCAGCAAACTTATCACACGCTGTTGTTTGATTTGCCGCCGGAACTGCAGCGCTCGGACGTCTGCGAAACCTGCTGGCAAGAACGTTACGCCGACGCCTCCATCCAAAAAGGCCTGATCTCCCGCTGGCAGGGCACTTACGAACTGCCACCGCCGCCCGCGGAGGTCATCAAAAAGGAAAACGCGGAAACTTTATTGAAAAAACTCATCGAACTAAATGATCCGCGCCACATCCCGGCTGGCTACATTCTGGCCGTGATGCTTGAGCGCAAACGCCTGCTCAAGGTGAAGGAGCAGATCGTACGCGAGGGCCAACGCATTTTCATCTACGAACAACCCAAAACCGGCGACGTGTTCACCATCACCGATCCCAACCTGCGTTTGGATCAATTGAACGAAGTGCAACGCGACGTGGCGCACTTGTTGGAGCACGGTTTGAATCCGCCGGACACGCCGGAAGCAACCTCCACCGACACCGCGGAATCAGCGGCCACCCCGACCGAGTCGGAAACCGGCGCCACCGTGGCCGCCGCATCCACCAACTAAACCGCCGCCGTGCCGACCCTTGCTGAACTCCAGACCCGTTTGGCTTATCAGTTTCGCGATCCGCATTTGCTGCAAATCGCCGTGACTCATCCCTCCACGGCGCACGAAAAGGGCGTGCCGACCGAGCATAATCAACGGCTGGAATTTCTCGGCGACGCGGTCATCCAACTCATTCTGACGCGTGAATTGTATGAAAAGTTTCCCGACTTCGATGAAGGACCGCTGACGAAAGCGCGCGCGCGGCTGGTGAATCGCCGTTCGCTGGCGCACCTGGGACGCGCGCTTGATCTTGGCGCGCATCTGATTTTGAGTCATGGCGAGGAAACGCACGGCGGCCGCGAACGCGCCTCCGCCCTGGCTGATGCGTTTGAATCACTGGTGGGCGCGCTGTTTCTGGACGGCGGCTACGAGACCGTGCGGACGTTCGTGTTGCGGGAATTCACTCCACTCTTAAGCGGCTTGACTCTGCCAATGTCGCTGGATAATCCCAAAGGCGAATTGCAGGAATTCCTACAGGCCAAATCGCATGACGCCCCCAAATACTCGGTAGCCGCGGCGACGGGGCCGGACCATGATCGCGTCTTTGAATGTGTGGTGCAGCATGGCGGCGTGGAGTTGGCGCGCGGCACAGGCAAAAGCAAAAAAGACGCGGAAAGCGACGCCGCGCAGAAGGCGCTGATTCAACTGCGTGCGCAGAAAACGACGCCCCCGGCCGCCACAACGTCGTAAACTCAACCTGCCCTGGGAATGCCGGCCAGCGGCTTCGCAGGCCACATTCCGTCATGCTCGCACGTGAAATAAAACCGCTCGTACCGCGAGGCAAACATCGAGACCGAAGTGCTTTTGCCGGCTCGGTTTTATTACGTTTAATTGGCGGATGCTTTGGGTGCGCTCGTGTTCGTTTTGAACATCGGATTGGCCGCATCACCACCCGAAAGCAGGTACGCCAGGAGATCGAAAATTTCATCCTGATGCAGCGGCGCCAGCAATCCTTCCGGCATCGGCGAAACGGGGGACGGCTCGATCGTCACCATGTCACTGCGCTTGACGGCGATCACCTGCGCCGGATCGAACATGTTCGGATTCACGTTCACCGCGCCATCGGGCAGATGATACACAATCCGACCCACCACCACGTCACCGTCGCGCTTGGTGATGCGCACGTTTTGATATAGATCACTGACGGTGCGGCTCGGTTCGATGATGGATTCCAGCAACTCGCGCGGACTGAACCGGCCGGCCACCCGGGTCAGGTCCGGCCCGACCGCGCCCCCCTCGCCCGCCACCGCGTGACATTGAAAACAGGAGGCAGCGGAAAACATTTTGCGACCGCGCTCAAAATCACGTCCCTGCAAATCCGTGACTAACGCGCCCGCCAGCATGGCCACTGTCCAATCGGTCGCCTGCCGTCCAGCAAAGTATTTGGCTGCCTCATTCCCCGGTGTTTCCGGGGTCGTCAGCATATCCTGCAAAGCGTCGCGTTCGGCGGGGGTCAGATTGGCCAGCGCGTCGTTTTTGATCATTTTGATGAACCCGCGAAAGCTCGCTCCGCCACGATAGGCGGCAGCGGTTTGAAACCAGCCGAAGTAATCGCGGCGCAGTTGGGGCGTCCAACCCGTCTTGAGTGCGCGCAGCGATTTGGCCAGATCCATTTGTTCCTCCTGCGTCGGCGCTTCCTGCAGCAGACGCACCGCTACCGCCGCGACCCGGGGCGATTGCAGATAAACCAACAGTTCGCAAAGTTGACTGTTCACTTCCCGGGTTTTCCCCGGAAACCACGGCTCCAAATGCGCCAATAATTTTTGCTGTTGCGCCGCCTCGGGCAGGCCGAAACGCGTCAGGCAAACTGCGTAATTGCGCAGCAGGTCGGATTGCTGTTCCGCGGTCAACCGGATCCAGTCGAGGCGATCCAATGCGGTTAAAATTTGCCGCTGCAGCGCCAGGTCGGGAGCTGGATCCGTGGACTGACGATGGAATTCGTCCTGACTGGAGCCCCGGCTCAACGCCAGTAAGGCCGTCATGGCGGTGGCGGGATCGATGGCGTTGAGCGCCCGTTCCCGCCAGGTGGATACAGGCTGCCATTCGAGCGCTACGCGGGCCGCATAGCGCAAGGTCCGATCGGCATCGCCCAGATATGGCCAGAGGAAATCCACCGCGCCCTCACTCGCGTGTCCATGCAGCGCCTCCAATTTCAAGCGCGTTTGCTGCGCGGTGGTGAGCGCGGGTTTCGCGGTGAGGGGCGACGTGGCTTCCGTTCCAACGTACGTCACCCGATAGACTCCGGTTTGAATGCGCCAGCCGCCCGTGATGAAATAAAGCGCGTGATCCCGAGGATGATTCGCAATGGCCACCACCGGCAACGGTACGCCTGAGAGAAAAACTTCCGCCGCGCCGCGATAAGTCGCGCCCTCGTTCGCCAGCTGCACCGCGTAGATGCGTCCAAACGTCCAGTCGCCGACAAAGAGCGCGTTCTGGTAGCGTTCGGGGAAGCGCGCGCCAAATCCGAACGCCACGCCCGTGGGGGACCCCGGACCGATGTTTAAAATGCCGGGCACGCTGTCGGGATAGTAGGCGGGCCATTTCCCGCTGCCGTTGCGCCAGCCAAATTCCGCGCCGCTGGTGACGTGGCAAATGCGCGTGGGCCGGTACCACGGCGCGCCCACGTCCCATTCCATGTCTGCGTCGTAGGTGAACAGCTCGCCGTTCCGATCAAACGCCGCGTCGTAAATATTACGAAACCCGCTGGCGACCATTTCCCAATCCTGACCGTTCGGACTCACGCGATAAACCACGCCGCCCGGCGCGAGCGCTTCCGTCATGAACCCGCCGGCGTCAGGCAACCGTCGCAACAATTGATCTTCGCCCCAATGCAACGGCACGCGCGATGCCTTCAAGGTGGGCGGCACGGTTTGGTTTCCCGCAATCACGTAGATGGATTGTCCATCCGGCCCGGGCAAAACTCCGTGCCAACCGTGGTCGCCACCGCCGCCCAACCCGCGCAACAACTCCACCGTATCCAACTGGTCATCGCCGTTGGTGTCGCGCACCCGATACAAGCCGCTGGGCGTTTTGCCATTCTTGGAAACCAACGCATACAAAGAGTCAAACGCCCAGCACAAACCCTGGGCGCCGCTGAGATTCACGTTGATCTTTTCCACCTGCGTCCGCGCCGGGTCCGCGCCCAACGGCGGCGGCGTCAGGCGATACAATCCTTCGTCGTATTGACCGGAAAAAAGCAAACGGCCTTGATCATCCACGCACATGCTGACCCACGACCCTTCCGTCTCCCGGTTGGGCGCGTACACCAACTCAACCTGGAAGCCCGGCGGCACGGTCAGTTTCTCCGGTGGCGTGGCGCGGTCTGCCGCTGTGAACTCTTTCAATTTCAAATTGCGAAACTGGACTTTCATGGGCGGGCCAGGATGCATTTGCAAACCAATCAAACCCCGCGCCGCTGCCTGACCTTCCTGCCGATCCACCGCCTGCGACATTTTGACGCCGTTGATGAAAAGTTGGATTTCGGGGCCGCGCGCCACGATGCGATATTGATTCCAATCGTTCGTATGGATGTGCTGAAATAATTCCGCCGCAGTGGCAAAGGAGGTCGTTTCCTTCTGGCCATTGGCGGCAATAATCACCGATTGACCGCGCATGGCGATCCCGCCACGCTCGTGTTCAAACAGCGCGCCGGTCCATTCCGTGCCCGCCTCAATGTCGGCCTGATAACCGCGCATGTCCCAATCCTCCACCTCCCGGCTGCGGAATTGCAGACCGGAGTTACCCCTCTGAATACGAAACTCAAAGCGCAATTCGAAATCCGCCGGTTCACCGCCACGCCAGATGAGGTAATTATGTTTCGTGCAGGGTTTTTCCGGCGTGCTTTCCGCCGTGATCGCGCCATCCTCCACCTGCCACCAACCGGGCTTGCCATCCCAACCCTCCAGATCGCGCCCGTTGAAGATCGAAACGAAACCGTCCTGACCCCACGAACTCCAACCCACCGTCAAACCCAAAAGCAAAATGACCCGGCGCAACCACGCGCGATCGCCCGAAGCGAAAACCAGTTTCAAAGCACGCATGGAAAACTCCCTTCGGTAACAGAAAATATCATCCGTTTGTTAACGCGATGAACCCGCGACAGACACCCGCATGAAACGTCCCAAGACACCTCTGCACCTGTGGTCTCAATCATGCGCGCATGCTAACCCATGACGTTTTATGTCGTCGAGCGACATCGTAACGGCTGGTGGGCGGAGATGCTCCGCCATTTTCCATTCCCTTGCCGTCTCGCGGAGATGGTTTGGCTATTGCAATAAACCGATCTGTGCAGGCTGGCAAGTTGACAACCCGAACGGCCAGGTTGGCCGCTCCATCCAGACCCCAGGGATTCGGCTCTACTTAAAAACTCACTCCGCGTTTCAGTTGTGATTTAGGCAGGGACAAGATGGAGCGTGTCCCGCTCTCACAAAGTTGTGCTGCCCCTGCACTTAACCAATCTCTACTGAAGGCGGCTGCGCAACCGATACAGATGCACGTCCCAGGGATTGAAATGATCGGTGAAGCGACTGTTCTTAACGGGCAAATTCCGGTTTTCACCAATGACTTCCACGGTGGTTGCTGCGGGGATTCCATCAAGTTGAAAGGTCGCTTCGGTTTGCCCGGAGCGCATACCGACGGCGAATAAATATGTCGCGGCTTCAGGTTGTTTGACCTGGGTCGCGATCGGCACGTCGGGATTGGACGAGGTCACCTTTACCGCGTTCGTCACCGAGGGATGGTTCAAAACCGGGGCGAGTTCGTGAATCTGCCGATTGATGGCAGTAATGGCGCTGAGCATTTCAGGATCTGCCAGCAGTGCGGCCTCGACAAACGTGGGCTGGAATTGATGCACGAAGTAGATCAATCCGCGCGAGCCATGAATCAGCGACATCCAGACCTCCGCGCGCACTTCCTGCGGAGTGGCTTTGCGATCTGGATTGCCGATGTGTGTACATTCGATGCAATTCCAGACCGGCTGCCGCCCTTCGCTCCACTGTATCAAGCGTTGCACTCCGCGCGCCACGAACCAGAGATTGCCCGCCACGGCGGGGTTGTTATGGACGGCAGGATAGATATCAAACGAGACCACGTCGCAGCCTTTAAGGTATTCGGGATAATCCTCGGGATGATTGCTGCGTACGCCGCGTCCGGGCCAGCCGTCCCACGCCACACCCTGCCCGAGATTGAGCAGAACTGGACGGGTGGGATCGGTCGCGCGCAGACGCTGGTAATCCGCCTCAATCTGTGCCGGCGGAATGGGCGGGCCCCAGCCCGGGCCGTCGCTGCGAGGTTGCGCGTTGTCCGGTTCGTCACCGTGCATCCAAGCGATGATATTGGTGTCGCTCAGATGGCGGCGGGCGACTTCGTTCTGCTCGCAAATGATATACATCCCGGCCTGCCGCAAAGCGGTTAGTTGCGCTTCGGTCGGTCCCTGCCATAAACCGATATAGGTGTTGATGCCGGCGGCGCGATAGCGGTGGGCGTTGGCGGGGGCTTGCAGCCAAACAGCGATGGGGAAAAAGTGGGGATCGGTCCACGGTGCATTCGTCCACTGCGGCAGCGTCGTGGCCGGGTTTCCGGGTGGGGGCGGAACCGCCGAGCTGACCCCGACGAAAAATAGCGTCACGCAGATTGCGCTCAACCACATCCATCGCTTTCCGCCACGAAGCGCGCGATGTCCGCACAGAATAGAGCAACCAGCAATCAAGCGCTTTGTGGTCTTTGAAAAACTCATTCCATCAAACCCCGACCGATTATTGGAGATTGACAAAGCCATGTCAATCACTGGCAACGGTGCGCTGGATGATTTCCAGTAACGACGTTTGTGGTCGAAAGCCAATGGTTTGGAACAGTTTATCCACGGAAGGCTTGCGTCGTCGCATGTCTTCAAAGCCCGGCGCATACGCTTGTTCGTAGGGAACGAGTTCAATCGCCGAGGTTGAATGGAGCGTGTCAATGACCTTTTGGGCCAGCTCGTGGATGGTCACTTCTTCCGTGCCGCCGACGTTGAAAATCTGTCCGTACGCTGCCGGCGTATGGAGCAGGCGAATCAACGCTTCTACCGTGTCCAGCACGTAACAGAAGCAACGCGTTTGGCGACCATCCCCAAAAACTTTGAGCGGCTGATTTTGCCGTGTGGCCGCGATAAAGCGTGGCAACACCATGCCGAAACGCCCGGTCTGACGCGGCCCGACGGTGTTGAACAGGCGCGCGATGACAACAGGCAGGCGGTATTGCCGCGCATAGGCCAGCGCTAGAAATTCATCCATCAACTTCGAGCAAGCATAGCCCCAGCGTGAATGATGCGGCGGACCGATGAGTAGATCGTCGTCCTCGCAAAATACCGCTTTCTCGCTTTTGCCATACACCTCGGAGGTGGAGGCTACGAGCGTGGGCACGGGATTTTTCGCCGCCTGGGCCAGCAGGACTTCGGTTTCGTGTTGATTGGTGGCGAGGACGTGAATCGGCTCTTTGATGACCAAATCCACGCCCACCGCCGCCGCGAGATGATAAATTGCCGCGGATTGAGCCACCAATTCAGGCAGTTCCGCGCAGGTGGAAATTTTGGCGATGATCAGGCGCAAATTGGGATGCGCGGCTACGCTCTCCAGGTTTGCCCGGCTGCCGGTGGAAAGGTCATCAATCACCACCACGCGCTGTCCTTCACGCAGCAATCGTTCGACAAGGTGCGAGCCGATAAAGCCCGCGCCACCAGTGACCAAAATCTGTTGGCCCTCAGTCATTCGAGCGCCTTGGCCACGGCCAGTGCGAGTTGCTGCCGATAAGCGGGATCAGCAATCTGGCGGGCTTCCGCCGGATTGGAAAGATAACCGCCCTCGACCAGGACGGCGGGACGATGCTGGCCGGAAAGCACATTCAGAAAGCGCGCGCGGCGCACACCTCGATCTTTGCGGCCGTTGACTTCCAACAGCGCCGTATGCAGACGCAACGCGTAGTTAAAATTTTCCGTGTCGTAAGCGTTGTTCGGAAAACTGGCGTTTACGTCATCCGCATAACCGCGCGTAATGGAAGAAGGCATGCCGACGGGAGGCAGGTAATAAGTTTCCAGGCCGGCGGGAAGGCTGTTGCCGCTGCCCGTCGAGTTAAAGTGCAAACTAAGGAACAAGTCGGCCTGATGGGCATCGGCAAACGCGATGCGATCAGCCAGAGAGAGCGTGACGTCGTTGGTTCGCGTCAACAAAACCCGCCACCCGTTTTGTTGGAGCAGCGGCGCGAGGCGCAGCGCCCAATCCAACGTGTAATCTTTTTCATGGCGTCCGGTGGCAATGTTGCGCGTGCCGGTGTGTGTGCCGCCGTGCCCCGGATCCAAAACCACCAGACGATTGGCAGGCGTGATAATGGGATTGCCGTTCGCAAGCGGCGCCAAAATCTTCTTCACATCCAGCGCGTGCAACAGGATTTGATTGCCGTTCAACTCAGGCGCAAAACCCAAGCGCACTTCCACCGCTCCCCAATACGCGCTCAAACTGTTTGGACGCACGGTGAACATGCCCAATCGCGTTTGCACGGCATACGCGGGAGGCGTCAGCGGGAGTATTTTTACCGCGCCGAGCTGGTTCTGCGCGGCCCAGTGATTGAGCGAAATCATTCCCGTTGCCGATGGCGCCGCCCCTGACACTTGAACCGTCGGTGGCATCGGCGCGGGGGTTGGCGGCGGGACGGACGTGGTGAAATTCCTGGTGTTAACGGACGCGGACGGCGTGGGTGCCGGTTCAGAGAAAGCGCCTGGTTCCGAATCCCAATCAGGTGGCACCGGCGCTTTCTTCCAGGAACGCATGGTGGGCGCGGCGCAACCCATCAATAAAACGAGGGCGCTCACCCCGATAATCCGCACTTTCGACACGCGGCCATTTTGCGGAGGCGCGGGAGCAACTCAAGGAGTTTTACCAGTGGACGCAAACTTGTTCGCGTCGGGTTTAGCGTTCATACTCAGCGCAACGATTCGAAACTTGAAAATTCTCGTCGCCATCACTGGAGCCAGCGGCACGCTATACGCGCAGCGGTTGCTGGATCATCTTGATCCCACACAACATGAGATTCGCGTGGTGCTGAGCAGCTACGCGTCGCAGGTGATCAGCGTGGAATTGCCGGGCGGCTTGCGCGTGCCCGCTGGCGTCAAGGTGCATGGCGTCAAAAGCATGAACGTGCCTTTCGTCAGCGGCTCCAATCCCGCCGACGTCATGGTGGTGATTCCCTGCACGATGGGCACGCTGGGGCGCATTGCGCACGGTCACAGCAGCGATGTTTTGTTGCGCGCGGCGGATGTAATGTTGAAGGAAAAGAAAAAGCTCATCCTCGTGCCGCGCGAAACGCCGCTCAGCCTGATCCACGTGAATAATTACGAATTGCTGCTGCTGGCGGGAGCAACATTGATTCCGGCCAACCCCAGTTTTTATTCCGGGGTCGCCACCGTCACGGCCCTGGTGGATACGGTGATCAGCCGCGTTTTGGATCACTTGGGCATTGCGAATCAACTCGCGCCGCGCTGGGCGGAAGAACAGGAATAATTTTGTTGCCGAGCCGCTGAATCTGAAACCCTCCGCACCCCTGTGGCTGATAAAGATGATTGCAACGCTTTCTAAATGGGGCGGCTTCGTGCGGTTCTCGCACACCGTCTTCGCGCTGCCATTCGCGCTGGCCGCCATGTGCGTGGCGGCGCGGGCTCACAACGGCTGGCCGGGCTGGAGAGTTTTTGGATTGATCCTGGCGGCGATGATTTGCGCGCGCACTTGCGCGATGGCGTTCAATCGCATCGTGGATCGTAAATTTGACGCGCAGAACCCGCGCACCGCCAACCGGCATCTGCCGGCTGGAATGGTTTCGCTCGGCGGCGCGATGGTGTTTTGTGTCCTGGCCGCGGCGGGACTGGTGGTGGCCAGTTACTTTTTGAATCCGCTCTGCTTTTGGTTGTCACCGGTGGCGCTGGTGGTAATTTGTTTTTATTCCCTGACCAAGCGCTTCACGGATTACACGCACGTTTTTCTGGGCCTGGCCCTGGCGTTGGCGCCGGTGGGCGCGTGGCTGGCGGTGCGCGGGATGGAAATTCGTCCGCTTGAAATCATCCAGATGCTGGTCTTATCCGGTGCGGTGGTGCTGTGGCTGTTCGGATTTGACATCATTTATGCGCTGCAAGATTACGAGTTCGACAAATCCGTCGGACTGCACTCGCTCGTGGTGGCGTGGGGGCCGAAGAATGCATTGTCCGGCGCATTTCTGGCGCACATGGTGATGTGCGGGCTGCTCTTTGCGTTTGGGATGCTCTGTCGTTTTCGGATCGCCTACCTCATTGGCTGGATCATCATCGTCGGCTGCCTGGTACTGGAGCATTGGATTGCGCGCCGCCGCAGTTTGAACTGGATCAATGTGGCTTTCTTCCGGCTCAACGCCGTCATCAGCACCGTTTTTTTTGTCGTGGTCGCCGCCGAAGTTATGTTCCACGGCGGCTTCCGCCTGCGTTAGCTTTAATACGGCATCCGTCGTTGTGGCAGGTTAAAAAAACTATTCCGAACGCGGTCGGCGCACCGCGACTTCAATGGTGGCCTTGTTTTTGGCGATGTTGTTGGCGGGCAAAAAGCCGCGCCAGTTCACGCCCGGATAGATCAGCGCGCCACGCCCAATAATACTGCCGGGATTCAACACACTATTGCAACCGATCTCCGCCCGATCGCCAATCAGCGCGCCAAATTTTCGCAAGCCCGTGTCGAATGGACTGCCGTCCAACTCCACGGTGACGTTCCCAGGAAAGGAGCGCAGGTTGGAAGCAATAACGCCCGCGCCGAGATGCGCTTTCGCGCCGAGGATGGAATCACCGACGTAGTTGAAGTGCGGCACCTGACAGCCGTTGAACAGCAAGACATTCTTCAATTCGCACGAGTTCCCCACCATGCAATCGTCGCCAACAATCACATTTTCTCTTACGTAAGCGTTATGTCTGATTTGACAGTTTTTTCCAATGATCGCCGGGCCTTTGAGGAACGCGCCGTCCTCGACCATCGTGCCTTCACCGATGAATACCAGATCACCGATAAATGCGCGCCCTTCGCATTTGTTTTTCAACTCCGCTTTCACGTTGGCCTCGACGTAGGCTTTGATTTTCTTGAGCGCCTCCCACGCATAGGTGCAGCCGTCGAAGAGTGCGGCGTGTTCGGTCTGGCTCAAATCAAACAAGTCGGCAGGTTTGAACATACGACCAAACGTAGTTTTGGAAGTTCCAAATTCCAAGCTCCATCAGCGGCAAATCGGCGACACTTGACTGCCTCCATCCCGCCCTCGTTGTGGCGACGGGTATCTTTGCCTCCCGCTACCACCCCGGATCGCCGGAACTACGCAGTTGAAATGCGCCAAGCACAGCCGCACGAAAATCCACCAAATGACACTAATTTTCGTCCGCATAATCAGAGCGTGAAGGGGTGGCTTGCGACACCTGCGGCGGGTGCGCTCGCCAATCCAACCAAACAGCATTGGAGTCGGAACTGTTTCCCGTTATGCTGGGGGCGTTTGATGAAAGACACATTCGCTCCGGTTACTTGCTGACCATGTCGCGCACGATTTACTTCGATTACAACGCCACCACGCCCCTCGATCTGGCGGTGCGGGCCGCGATGTTGCCCTATCTCGACCAGATTTGGGGTAATCCATCGAGTGTGCATCAAATTGGCCAAACAGCTCGGGCGGCCTTGGACGATTTACGCGATCGCGCGGCCAAGCTGCTGAAGGCCAAACCCAGCGAGATTATTTTTACGAGTGGCGGAACGGAATCCAACAACCTGGCGATCTTCGGCACAGCACGATTGTTGGCTGACAAGGGAAAGCACTTGATTACTTCCGCCATTGAACACCATGCCGGGTTGCGCTGTTTCGACTACCTCGAAGCAAAAGAAAAATTTGAAGTCACTCGTCTGCCGGTGGATACCACTGGCCGGATTGCGCCGCAAGCGCTAGAACAGGCTCTGCGGCCGGATACCACCTTGGTTTCAATCATGGCGGCCAACAACGAAATTGGCACCATTCAGCCGGTAGCTGAGTTGGGGGCGATTTGCCGTCAGCACGGCGTTATTTTTCATACTGACGCCGCGCAATGGTTTGGTAAAGAGCCGGTCGCGACGATTGAGCAATTCAACGCGGATCTGGTTTCCATTTGCGCGCATAAATTCCATGGACCAAAAGGCGCGGGACTGCTTTACATCCGTTCGCCGTTACACCCTGACCCCATTCACTTCGGGGGCAGTCAGGAAAATGAACGGCGCGGTGGCACGGAAAATCTCCCCGCCATCGCCGGGTTGGTTGAAGCGCTGGAACGGTTCGTTCCACAACCCGTCTTTGATCGAATCCGGATCGCGCCGCTGACGGAACAACTCATTATGGCGGCGGATGATATTCCTGATCTGCAATTTATCGGCTCCCGCGAATCGCGCCTGGCGAATACCGTGGCCTTCGTGGTCCCGGACACGGACAACATTGCCTTGATGGCAGGTCTGGACCTGGAAGGTATCTGCGCCAGCAGTGGCTCTGCCTGCTCCGCTGGTTCGTTAGAGCCATCTCACGTGGTCGCGGCGCTGGGTTGGGAAAAAAAGCTGGCCAATTCCCTCATCCGATTTTCCCTGGGCCGCGAATCCACCAGCGCCGAAGTGGAAACGGTGATCGCGAAGCTGCCGGAAGTTTTACGTCGGGCAAAAGCGCCGAATAAATTTAGAACAACCCGTTAATGACTGGCGGCTTTTGTTAACAACTTGAATAACTCGCGTTTTTTAATCTGGCGTCCGGATTTTATTTTCGTTTTCATTTTGAAAAATGGCCGCTTATTTATGCGCGGTTTGAAGCTTGTTGGTGTTGTTCACCGGCTTTAATAATAATAATTTTTTTGAGAAGAAGATAATCTATAAATAGGTTCGCATGAATCTGACCATCACCAAGGAGCAATTGTTGAACGGTTTGCAGGCGGTGCAAAACGTCGTGAGTTCGCGCACCACGTTACCGGTTCTCTCGAATGTATTGATTCAAGCCGACGGCAAAAAAGTGAAGTTCATCGCCACGGATCTGGATGTCACCATTTCCTGTTGCGTCGAGGGTAGTGTGACAAAAGCTGGCGCGACGACAGTGCCGGTAAAGAAGCTTTTTAGCATTGCCCGTGAATTGAACGGCAGCGAGATCGAGCTTTCCGTGGATGAAAAGAATGTCACCAGCGTGAATTGCGGTTCGTCCTTCTACAAAATTCACGGCTTGCCCGCTGAGGAGTTTCCTCCGCTGAAGAATTTCACCGAGGATAAAAGCGTAAGTCTGGCTCAGGAAATTTTGAAAGGAATGTTGAAAAAGACATCCTTTGCCATGTCCACGGATGAAGCGCGCTACGTTCTGAATGGAATTTTTATCAGCCTGAAAGAGCACAAGATGACGATCGTGGCTACGGACGGACGACGGCTTGCGCTTACGGATGAAGAAGTGGATTTTTCCGAGAAAAGTCAGGGAGAATTTATCATTCCCGCCAAAGCTGTGAATGAGCTTAATCGGCTGCTCCAGGACAAAGGCGAGGTCACCATCAAATATACGGACAATCAAGCCGAGTTCAGTCTCACGGATGAAAAAGGGTCGGCAGTGGTAATGATCACGAAATTAATCGAAGGAAATTATCCCAACTACCGGCAGGTGATTCCGACTGAGGCCAAGGAGCGCATCAGTTTGCCGCGGGAGGAATTGCTGCACGCCTTGAAGCGCGCGGAAATCATGACCAGCGACAAGGCCAATTCAGTCAAGCTGACGTTTGGCACAAACAATCTGGCAATTACCGCGAACAGCCCGGAAGTGGGGGAAGCGCGCGAAAGTTTGGCAATCAATTACAAAGGCGGGGAGATCGCGATTGCTTTCAATCCAAAGTACATGATTGATTCGCTCAATGCCTTGGCCAACGAAGAAGTGTTTATCGAGCTGGTGGATGAACTAAGTCCGGGGGTAATCAAAATTAACGGACCCTTTTTGTATGTCGTGATGCCCATGCGGCTGGGTTGATCAAATCGAGATTTGCAGGCAAACGCGAAGTGGCAATGATCGCTTCGCGTTTTTTATTTATGCTGAGCAAAAGAATTTTTATCACCCCAAACTTGAAAGACGGCCAGAAATTCTTCCGCTTGCAGCGGATCGTTTAAGGGAATAAAACCGCGCCGAATTCGCGGTCGCGGCGTGCCCTGGAATTCCAGCGGGAATAGGGTTTGTTGTTGGGCCACATACGCGCTGAAACTCGCGCAACCCAGTTTAGGCAGCGCGCGGTTGTTCAATAATTCCAATCGACCAAAACTGCCTGGATGGACGTAATTCATAAGCTCCACCAGCACACGGCCCATTGTGTAGCGCGGATTAATTTCAACGACCGGTTTGAGTTTTGGCGACCCGGAATCATCGTGGTAGATCAGGCCATCAATGCCGATGGGGCCTTGAAACCCGAGTTGCTTCAACTCACTCGCGAGCTGCGCCAACAGTTCACCGTAAAGTTGTTTGATGGCATCGCCAACCTGCGGCGTGACGTTAAGTGTGGTGAGGAACGGGCTGGGAAAAGTTTTTCTGAAGTGGGGTTCGGCCCAGTTCGCCTGAAATTGACCACGCGCGTCATTGATCAAACCGGTGAAGCCGCAGAGTTTTAGATCCGTGGCAGTCATTTCCAGTTGCACCGAAAAATCCAGAACCCGGGTCAGCCAGGGTTCAATGACCACCGCGCGTCCTTCCGCAAAGGTGTTTTGCAACCTGCGTTTTTGCGAGTCGAGCAGGTTCGGTTCGAACAGGCGCAACGCCTGACTGCCGGCGGCACCGCAGGTTTCTTTAACAACTAATTTCTGATGACTGCGGCAGCGGAATGAGCAAATGATCTCCTCGGCTTTTTCGGGAGAATCCGCCATTATTCCAACCACGGTCTCTGGACAAAAAATGTCGCAGGCCGCGGCAAAGCGGGCGTGACGATCTTTTTTCGTTAGTTGTAGTGAACGCAAAAAGCGACGCAGAAAATCAGCGCTCCAAGCTTTGCTGAACAACCCAGTCCGAGTTGCGTCAAAACTGAATGGCGCGGATTGGTTCGGCGCGGTGAGATTGGAAAATAGCGGGCGGAATCGTTCCACGCTATCCGGTCCCCAACCCCAGGGACGCAACCCGCCCAGCTTACGTTCGGTGAGAGCGGCGATGGTGTTAACAAACTCCGGCAGAATAAAATTGGCCTGCTTCATTTGACTCAGGAACGAAACCGAAGGGATGCGTTCCACCAGCACAATGTCATCCTGCCGACACAGAAACATGGGTAGTGCCGTTAAATCGCGCTGAAGGTGAAGCTGATGCTGGTTGGGGGAGAAATTTTTTCCTCCTGCTAATCGCGCTTCAACGAGCGGATTGAAAAGAAAAACCGTAGGGGTGCGACCTTTCGATTGGGTGTAAACATTGAGATTTTTGATGAAATCTTCCGAAAGCCCGGCCGCTTTGCGTCCTTGAACATTGACCGAGAAACCCTTGGCGCGCGCTGGTGAGAGCGGGAATTTCAACTGTCGGCAAAACGCCGCCCAATCGCTGTCCTGCGGATTTTTCCAGCGCCGAAACCACTTCAGCCCGTAAGCCACATGGCCAATTTCATCGTGATAGATTTTTTGTAACAGACCAGCGGAATCGCCGTCACCGATTTCCGCAAAGCACGCGGAAAAGTGACGCGCAAAATCAAGATTGGCCTGCTCAAAGGTAAGACTCAATCCGGCGACGTAATCCATCGGACTTTCCATACCCGAGATGGCGCGCCAGAAATAACCACTAACTGGCAGCGCGCCGAAGTCGATGCCATTGGCGCGCATCCGTTCCATGTAAAGCCGGGTGTGTTCTTGTTCATCTTGGAGCGTTTTAAGCACACCGCGGCGAAAGGCGGCGGGAGCGTCCGGAAATTTCAACAACACGAGCGCCATCAACTCGGTGGCCAATAATTCGTGGTTGCCAAAGAAATGGAGTAACCGACCCCGCTCGCCCGGTGCTTCAAGATGGCGCGCGCTGGGAAATTCTCGTCGGGCGGTGCCCGTGGGCTTAAAAATTAAATTATGCGGACGCCCCGGAGACAGGGGCGTTTTAATGGCCGTTCCAGGATGTTCATCCGTAATCTGCTCCGGTGGCAGGAGCTTTTCTTCCAGCGATTGGGAGAACAAAACCCGTTCAGCAAATTCTCTAAGCTCCATGCAGCAATGGTTGACAACATCTTCCTGAGAAGCGAGCCAGAGCTGTTATTCTGTTGAAAGTTATGATCCTTGAGAATAAAAGCCGAAATTATAATCCGTTCGGGTGTAATAGCTTGGTTCTCAGTCTTGAAAAAGGATCCAATTGGTTCAATAAATTTTAACAATACAAATTTTTATGCCATGCAGACTATTAATACGACATCCACCACTTAAAGAAGTTTAACTTCTTATATTCTGAATGGCCGCTCATTTTTTTCAGAATGTTTGACACGGTAGGGGAGTTGTGTTTTACTTAGGGCACTAAGCAGGACACCGCGGGTGCGACTGCTTCGCTCTTTGAAGATAATTTTAGAATTTCCGTAATTCGCTCGGTGCATGCGGATTTCGGATGTCTCCGGATACCTACTGTAGCACCATTCGAAAATTCCCCGGGCCTCTCGGTCACCCCCTGATCGTTTGGCCCGGTTTTTTTTATATCTACATCGCGGCGCTTTCGCCCGCCACTTCCAAAACACGCGAGGTTTATTTTTCCTTCAGACCGATCACTTTGCAAAGTGACGCGGTCATTTCATCGGCCTGCCGCTTTCCCAGTTCTGTAGCTGCCGACCGCTCGTTCAATCATTGCCAAGCCGTCCGCAGAACTTACAATCCCGCCTGCCGGTTCGAAGTCATCCGCCAGAAGCATGTCGGAATACAAAGTTCAATTTGAGGTCTTTGAAGGGCCGCTGGATCTACTCCTTTATTTGATAAAGAAGGAGGAGGTGGACATTTATTCCGTCAACCTCACCAAGCTCGCGACCCAATTCATCGAATACATCGAGATCATGCGCGAATTCGATCTCGAGATCGCCGGCGAATTCCTCGTGATGGCCTCCACACTCATGTATATTAAAAGCCGTGAGTTGTTGCCGGTGGACCAGCAAACGCAGATCGAGGAGGAAGACGAGGGTGAAGACCCGCGTTGGGAGTTGATCCGGCAGTTGGTGGAATATAAAAAATTCAAGGACGCGGCCGCCAAACTCCAGGAGCTGGAAGCCCGGCAGGCCGAAGTTTATCCCCGCTTGCCCATCACGCCGGTTTTCGAGCGGGAACCCATGCTGCTGAAATCCGAGGTCACAATTTTTCATCTGCTCAACGCGGTGAACACGGTTCTCAAGCGATTTGAACAGCGGGATAATCCACGTGAAATCTACGAGGATAAATGGTCCGTCAGCGAGAAGATTGAGCAAATCATCAATTTAATGGTGCTTCGGCCATTGGTGCGGTTTTCTGAATTGTTCACGGACGCCACCAGTCGTGGCGAAGTCGTCTGTACGTTCCTCGCATTGCTCGAACTCATCCGTCTTAAACAACTCCTCTGTGTACAGCCCGAGGATTTTGGGGAGATTGAAATCAAAAAACGCGAGCCCTCCGTGGCCGCCGAAAGCGAAGTCGTTCCGGCGATCGGAGAAAAGGCCACGAGCGCGCCAACTGAATCGGGGTCCGACTCCGCGCCGGCCACCTCGTAAATCGTTAATCCAAAATCGTAAATCGAATCGCATGGAGCTGAAGTTCATTATCGAAGCCATCCTGTTCTCCGCGCAAAAGCCGCTGACGCCAGCGGAACTTCGCGACGTGTTGGTCAAAGCCGCCGCCGAGGAAGCCGCTGATGCCACGGTCAAAGCCCTCAAGAAAATCAAGGAAGCTGACCTCATCGTCACACTCGAAACGCTCGCGCAGGAGCACGAGGCCGCCGCGCGCAGTTACCGGCTCGTCTGTGTGGCGGACGCGTGGCAATTCGTAACGCAACCGGAATTTTCTCCGTGGCTTAAAACGCTTGTCGGCGTGAAGGCCCGGCCGCCGCGCCTATCGCCAGCCGCGCTGGAAACCCTCGCCATCGTCGCCTATCGCCAGCCGATGACCCGCGCCGACATCGAGCAGATTCGCGGCGTCAGCGTGGACGGCACCATGCAAACCCTGCTCGAACGCGGTTTGGTGGAACAAAGCGGTCGCGCGGAAGTCATCGGGCGTCCGGCGCTGTATCGTACCACGTCTGGCTTTCTCGAATATCTCGGCCTCAAGGGGCTCGAGGATTTGCCCGCTGCCGATGAGTTGCGACGGATTCCGATTGAAAAACCTGATGCCCCGTTAACGGCTGACCCCGGTTTGGCCACGGTTGCTCCAGAGGAATTGAAATTGGAAGAAAAACCTGTCGATTCCGCGCCAACCGAAGAAGCAAATCAGTGATGGTTGTAGCCGCCAAGGTGAGTCGACCTAAGCCAGTTGTCGCCCTCGACGAGCGCCGGATCACGTCAGCGCCTACAAAAGCAAGATGAAACCGCTCGCTGATTGCAAGCTCTACGCTTTTGTGGACACGGCCTATCTGCAGGACCGCTCGCCGGATCACGTGGCGCAGCAGCTTTGCGATGGCGGTGCGGATTTGATTCAACTGCGCGCCAAGACTTCCTCGGCTGATGAAATCCGGCGCATGGCGGAGAAAATTTTGCCCCTCACCCGTGGCGCCAATGTCGGCTTCGTCATCAACGACCATCTCGACATCGCGCGGGAAGTTGGCGCGGAGTTTTGCCATCTCGGTCAGGAGGATTTTTTTGACGCCGGCTTTACCCACGTTTCACAGCTCGACACCCGCAGCGCTCAACTTCAGATCGGCTTAAGCTCTCACGCCCCGGCGCAGGCCGAACGCGCCGTGGCGGCGGGCGCGGCTTACGTGGCCATCGGACCAATCTACGCCACAGACACCAAACCAACCGCCCAACCAGTGACCCTCGAATACGTCCGCTGGGCCAAGGCCAACGTGACGCTCCCCTGGTTCGCCATCGGTGGAGTCAACCTGCAGACGCTCGATGTCGTACTCAATGCGGGCGCCACGCGCATCTGCGTGGTCTCCGCGATTCTCAACGCTCTCGATATAACCAAAGCCTGCACGGAATTTCGGAAGCGATTGGATTGATGCAATCTTTATTGTCTTAATTTGACGCGCCGTAATTTTCTCGGTTCATTTCAGTCAACGCCAAGCATTTTTCCAATTTCCGCTTTGGTCGCGCGATAACCCTTCTTAGACTCGCCGCCGATGTCGCAGATGCTGAAATCCTCCGGCGCCATGGCTGCCGCGACCATGACCAGTCGCGTGTTGGGCTTGGTGCGGGAGGTGGTTTATGCGTCCTTCATGGGGACCGGGCCGGTGGCCAGTGCCTTCAAACTGGCGTTCATGATCCCGAATCTCTTTCGCCGGTTGTTGGGCGAGGGCGCCTTGACGGCGGCGTTCATTCCCATCTTCAAACACAAGGAAGTGCAGGAGGGCGATGCGGAAATGTGGCGCGCTGCCAACGCCGTGGTTTCCGGATTATTCGCCGCCGCCGGCGCGATCTCCGTGCTGGTGGTGTTGGGGCTTTCGGGTGCTTTGTGGCTCGGCAAATTTTCCACGGAAACCACACTCATGCTGGAACTGCTGCGCTTGATGTTCCCGTACATGTTGCTGGTGTGTCTGGCGGCCGTGTTCATCGGCATGGCCAATGCGCGCGGTCATTTTTTTGTGCCCGCACTGGGGTCGGTGATGTTGAACGCGGTGATGATTGCCAGCGTGTTGGTGACGTACCTCCGGCAGTTCAAGGACCTGCCGCTGGAGCAGCGTATTTTCGGACTGGCCATTGGCGTATTGATCGCCGGTTTTGTTCAGATGATCTTTCAACTCCCGAGCCTGCATCACGAAGGCTATCGGTTTCGCTGGGTGACGCCGTGGCGCGATCCCACCGTGCGCGAGGTGGTGAAAAAAATGATCCCCGGTTCAATTGGTGTCGCCGCCTTTCAGATCAACGTGCTGGTGACCCAGACGTATGTCTTCTTTGTTGATGGCACGAAAACGATCAACGCGACGTTTGACGTGGCCGTGCGGCTGATGGAATTTCCGCAGGGCGTCTTCGGCATTTCACTGGCCACATTTTTATTGCCCACCCTGTCCGGCTTGGCTGCCGCCAAAAAATATCCCGCGTTTCGCGCCACACTCAATCAAGGCTTGAACTACATCTCGTTCAGCAACCTGATCGCGGCGGCGGTCGCATTTGCGGTCGCCGAACCCATCGTACGGCTGTTATTCGAACACGGTAAATTCGGGCCGGACGCCACGCGCCGGGTGGCGCTGACGCTGCAATGCTTTGCGCCCGGGCTGGTCCTGTTCTCGATGAACAACATTTTGGCGCGCGCCTTTTTTGCGCTGAACGACATCAAAACGCCCATGAAAGTCAGCGTCTTTTGTCTGGTGTTGAACCTCGGTTTTGCGGTAGCGCTGGTGCATCCGTTTCGCGAGGCGGGATTGGCCGTCGCCAATACGTGCAGCGCGGTCATCAACACCGGGCTGTTGCTTTACGCCCTGCGCCGCAAATTGGCCCGCCTGGATTTGATCGGTCTCAAGCGCAATGTCAGCATCTTGTTTGCCGCGGCTGTCATTTCCGGGCTGCTGGCTTATGGCGTGTTCCGCTGGTGGGACGCCACGTTGGGGCATCAGGCGTTGGGCGCCCGTCTAGGAGGAGTGCTGCTGCCGATTGGCGTGGCGGGCGCGGCCTATTGGGCGTTGGCGTTATCGGCCCAAGTCCCCGCCGCGAGCGATGTGACGCAGTTGTTGCTGCGGAAGTTCAAGCGGTGACGGAGACCGTCCGCGCTCCGGGATTTTTCTGGCACTTCGTGGGAAGCTGACTACCGTAAGCACAGTTGCGACATTCATTGAAACCTGATTCCTGATATGCGCTTGAAAAAAATCCTCTACGGCGCCGGGGTGCTTTTCGCCCTCGCCAGTTTCCCGCTCTGCGCCCAAAAAGTTCCGGTCATCGAAAAGACGCTGCCCAATGGTATGCGCCTTTTAATGGTTGAGCGGCATGACGATCCTTCCATCGCCGGTGGTTGGGTGGCGCACGTCGGCAGCGCCAACGAACGTCCCGGCATCACCGGCATCGCCCACCTGTTCGAGCACATGATGTTCAAAGGCACGCCAACCATCGGCACGCAGAATTTTCCCCAGGACGTGGAAATCATTGCCGCCCAGGAAAAACTGCGCGACCAGATGCGGACGGAGGAAGCCAGGATGCGCGCAGAGTATCGCGCCGGAGAGATTGATGACGTGTTCAAACCGGAGCACCGCTCACCGCGCTACCAGGAATTGGAAAAGCAATTCAATGAACTGATCGCCGCCCAACGGAAAATTCTGGTGAAGAATGAGTTTGATCGCATCTACAACCGCGCGGGTGGCGCCGGCATGAATGCCTTTACCTCCGACGACATGACGGCCTATTTCATCAGCGTGCCCGCCAACAAATTGGAACTGTGGCTGTGGATGGAATCCGAGCGCATCCTGCGGCCGGTGTTCCGCGAGTTTTACGCCGAACGCGACGTGGTGTTTGAAGAACGCCGCATGCGCACCGAAGCCACGCCGTTGGGAAAATTTGAGGAAACCTTCAACGCCATGTTCTGGGAATCGCATCCCTACGGCTGGCCGACGGTCGGTTGGCCCTCGGATATTCCGGCCATTTCGAAAGCCCAAGCGGATGAATTTTACGCCACGTATTATGCACCGCAGAATATCACGCTGGTGTTGGTGGGGGATTTCCAAGCGGGACCGGCGGCGACTCTGGCGGAAAAATATTTCGCCCGGATTCCGCGCGGGGCCAAGGACGCGCCCGACGTGGTGACGCTGGAAGTGAAGCAACCCGCCGAGAAACGGATGAACGCCGAGGCGGAAGCCAATCCGCAGGTGGACATTCTTTGGCACACCGTTCCCTTCGGGCACAAAGATTCGTATCCGCTTTCCATTTTGGCGCAGATTCTTTCGACGCGCACCGGTCGCTTATACAAGGGACTGGTGTTGACCAATGATCTCGCCACGCAAACCTGGGCGTGGCAAGGCTCGCAAAAGTGGGCAGGTCTCTTCAACCTCGGCGGGGAAGCCAAGGAGGGACGCACTCCGGCGGAGGTCGAGACGGCAATTTATGCGGAGCTGGATAAACTGGCGCGGGAGGAAGTTTCCGCCGAGGAACTGCAAAAGGTGAAAAATAATTTCGCCGCGGCCGAATATCGCAAGTTGTCCTCGAACATGGCGATCTTGATGCAGTTGTTGCAATACGATGGTTTGGGCAACTGGCACGAAATCAATGATGCCGCCGCCAAGTACCAAGCCGTCACCGCGGCGGATGTGCAACGGATCGTCAAAACGTATTTCACCCCTGAAAACCGCGCCGTGGCCACTTACGTGCGCAAGGCGGAAACCCCCAAAAATCCCAAGTCATGAAAGCCGCTTTTTACTTCGGAACTGCCGCGCTGTTGATCTCATTGCTCGGCGGCTGCCGCACGGCGTCGCCGCAATCCAGCGCGTCCGCCATCGCCACCGGCCCGGAAGTCAATTACATCAAACGGTATCCGGAGATTCCCGAGCGACCCGAGGAATTGAAATTTCCTCCGTTCAACTTTCAACCGCCCCACGCGGCGACCTACCGCGTTCCGCTGCGCAGCGGGCCGGTGGCGTACGTGGCGGAAGATCGCGAGTTGCCCTTGGTGACGATCACCCTGTCGGTACACACGGGGGATTGGGTTGAACCCGAAGGCAAGGAAGGACTGACCGATATGTGCGGCTATCTGCTGACGCGCGCCGGCACCGCCGCGCGCACCGCTCAGGAATTGGATGAGCGATTGGCTTTTTTGGCGGCCAACCTCGCCTCCAGCATCGGCGGCGCGCAAGGCAGCGTTTCCTTGAATCTTCTTTCCAAAGACCTGGATGAAGGCTTGGCGATTTTGCGTGAAGTGCTGACCCAACCGCGCTTTCAGGAGGATCGCCTGGCGCTTTACAAGCAACAATCGTTGCAAGCGATGAAGCAACGCAACGACGAATCGGCAAATATCGAACGGTTGGAAACCGGCTATCTCGCTTACGGCGACAAGTTTTGGGATAACCGCAACGCCACGGCCGCTTCGCTGGAATCCATTACGCGGGACGACCTGATAGCCTTTCATCACTGTTGGTTTTTCCCGTCCAATTTTGTGGTCACCGCGAGCGGCGATTTTGACCGCGCCACCATGATTGCTAAACTCGAACAGCTCTTCGACAACTGGCCTTGGACCAATTCGCCGCCCCCGCCCATTCCGCAGGATGTTACCATGTCGCCGGCGGGCATTTATCTGGTGAACAAGGACGTAAACCAAGGCCGGGTGACGATGCTGTTGCCCGGCATCATGCGCGACAACCCGGATTATTTCTCCATCCTCATCATGAATGAGATTTTCGGTGGCGGCGGTTTTACGTCGCGCATTGTGAATCGCGTGCGCTCGGATGAAGGCCTGGCCTACGCCGTGGGTTCGGCCTTTCCAGGCGGCACGTATTTCCCTTCGTACTTTCGTGCGAGCTTCCAATCCAAATCCCGCACCGTGGCGTACGCCACCTCCATCATCCTCGAGGAAATGAAACGCATGGCCGCCGAACCGGTCAGCGCGGAAGAACTGGAGAACGCCAAGAGCGGTTTCATTGACCGGTTGCCGCGCAGCTTTGCATCCAAAGGCCAGATCGTCGGCATGTTGGCGAGCGAGGAATTTACCGGGCGCTATCAGACGGACCCCGGTTACTGGCAAAACGTCGCGGCCCGAGTGCGCGCCGTGACCCAAGCCGACGTGCAACGGGTGGCGCAGCAGTATCTCACGCCGGAACGACTGGTTATTCTGGTTGTGGGCGACAAGGAGGAAATTCTCAAAGGGCATCCGAATCACGCCGTGCGGCTCGAAGACCTCGGCGGCGGCAGGATCACGGAACTGCCGTTGCGCGATCCGCTGACGCTCGTGCCGATGCGCCAGTGACGCGGCGCTGGCATTGAAACCAAGACCACCAGTCCCGACTGGGGCTGGGTCTGTGTTTTTCAAGCGGAATCAATCTTCCGCTTCGTCGGATTTTTCTGCGCCTTTGTTCGCCAGATAGTATTCGACGAACATCAGGCCGTCCTCACCCGCGCGTTGCACGATTTGCAACAATTCGTCAGCTGAGGAAACTTCCTCCAGTTGTTCCTTGATGAACCACTGCAGGAAATTTTGTGTGAAGGGATCACCTTCCTTCTGGGCCAGGGTCAAAATGTTTTTAATGGAATCCGTGACCTGCAACTCGCTATCCAGGGCGAGTCGCGCGGCTTCCACCGCAGACTTAAACTTGCACTGCGGGCTGGCGATCGCGGGAATTTCCAGACCGATGCCTGCGTCAAGAATGTATTTGATGAAGCGATGCGCGTGCTCGCGTTCCTCCGTCGCCTGTCTGACAAAATGCGCGTGCAAACGCGGCAAGCCTTCCAACTTGAACCAGGCGGCGATGGCTTCGTATTGGAGCGAGGCGAGAAATTCCATGCCGACCTGCGCGTTCAGCGCGGCAGCGACCTTTTTCGAGATGAGCGGCGTCATAGCGACGGCGAATATGAACGCTGCCGGACGGCTCCGGCAAGCAATTCTTTCGCCGCCGCGGTCGCAACCGCAGTCCGATTCACCATCCCCGACTTGGCGCCCCGCTTCGTCCGGCGCAATCCGGCGAGTTGCTGATGGAACTGCATGAAATGCTGAAACTGCTTCGCGCTCATGGCGGACAATTTAGTCCCACCCCGGGTTTCCTGCTGCCGGTGGCTTGCGAAAGATTGTCGGCGGCTTGCCCTCGTCGTCCCCCGCGCCACAGTTCGCTGGAGTGTTAATCGCCAGCGTCTTTCCCAACAGCCGTAAATCGCTTGCGCTCATGTTCATCAAATCGAGGCAAGGCCAGTTTAGTGTCTATCCATGTCTTTGACTTCAACCATCAATTCGATGCTTGGATATATCACGACCGACAGCAGCCCTGGCGCAAGATCCTTCGCTGGCTTTAGAATCGCAAATTCAAGCTGTCGTGGTGCGATCAAAACCGGAATTGTATCTTACGCCTCAACCGTAAATGAGACATTCACGCTGAACCCGTACAAATCAACGGAATCAGTTCCATCAACCCGGCCCGTCTCCATTTGCTCTATCCGGAAATGGCTTATCCGGATCACGCTATGACGTCGGGCGCGGTGCGTAATGTTTCACAGTGCTGGAGGCGCGGACGACCGCGCGCATTTCAGCCAGCGATTTGAGTTCGCCATCGGCGCGAACTTGCGTGAGCAGGTTGCCCAGCGCGGTCGCTTCAACCGGTCCGGCGACAACGGGTCGCTGGCACGCATCGGCGGTAAGTTGATTCAGTAGTTCACTCTGCGCGCCGCCACCAACGATGTGGATGACTTCGCAGGGGGTTGCCGTGAGTTCTTCGAGCGCAGCCAGGGTTTCACGATATTTCAGCGCCAGACTGTCGTAGCAGCAACGCACCAATTCGCCAACCCGCTGCGGCACAGGTTGGCGCGTCTTTCGGCAGAAATCCTGAATGGCGCGCGGCATGTGCGGTGGATTCAAAAAGCTTGGATCATTCGCATCCACGAGCGAGCGCAGCGGACGCGCCCAGGCGGCGAGTTTTGCGAGTTGGTCGTAATCGTAATTTTTTCCGGCGGCGGCAAAGGCGCGACGACATTGTTGCACCAGCCAGAGGCCCATGATGTTTTTGAGTAACCGATACGTGCCATCAATGCCGCCTTCATTAGTCAGGTTCAGTTCCAACGCGCGCCGGGATAGTATTGGATCGGACACTTCCGCGCCCAGCAACGACCACGTGCCCGAGCTGAGATACGCCCAGTTGGCGGTACCGGTATGCGCGGTGGGAACCCCCGCCACCGCCGCGGCGGTGTCGTGCGAGGGCGGCGTCACCACTTTCACGCCGGTGAGTCCGGTTGCTGCTGCCAGTGATTTGCGGACGTGACCGAGCGTCGTCCCGGGAGGAACGATTTTGGGCAGAAAATGGGTCGGTAATCCGAATTTCTTGAGCAACGGCAAAGACCAGTCGCGGCGGCGCGGATGCACGAATTGGGAGGTCGAAGCGATGGTGAACTCCGCGCGTTTCACGCCGCACATGGCCCAATGCAGAAAGTCCGGAATAAAGAGCAGCGTGTCTGCGGCGTCGAGGAGCTCCGGTGCGTGTTTTTGCCAGGCCAGCAATTGATAGAGCGAATTGAATTCCAGAAATTGCAATCCGGACTGCGCGAAAATTTCCGCGCGGGGCACTTGTTTGAACGCGCGCCTCAAGACGCCGCGCGTCCGGGCGTCACGATAGTGGTAGGGTAGGCCGAGCATTTCGTTCCGCCGATTCAATAAAACAAAATCCACGCCCCAGGTATCCGCACCGATGGAGACGATTTGGCGCCCGTATTTTTTCTGCGCCAGCACGAGGCCGGTCTGGATTTCCGCCCAGAGACGCAGCAAATCCCAGCGCAGTGAATCAGCCAGGGTCACTCCGCCGTTGGGGAAGCGGTTGACCTCCTCCAGCCGCAACCGGGTGCCATTCCAAATTCCCGCGATGACGCGCCCGCTTTCCGCGCCCAAATCCACCGCCAGATAGACTTTGTTTGCCATGGCTTTTTTCTTCGATCAACGCCCAACTAAGTCCTGACCCCGCTTGGTGGCGGTTTGAATTGCGCTCCAGGTATGTTTGGAAAACATGCGCTACGCGCGCTGGCTCAACACGTTGCGCTCGTAATTTTTCACCTCGGCCAGCCAGGCTTCGCCGACGGGAACATTTTGTTGCAGGCAATAATAATCCCACACCGCGCCAAATGGCAGGGTCTTTGCCTCTTCCATCAACGCCAGACGCGACGTGTAATCGCCCGCACGTTCAAGCTGTTTGTAGCGGGCGTATGGCTCCAACATCGCCAGACAGAGCGCGCGAATCATATTGCGCGTGCCGATGACCCAGGCGGCGAGGCGGTTGATGCTGGCATCGAAGAAGTCAAGGCCGAGGTGCGTGCGCCCGAGGTAATCGCCGCGCACCAGCTCTTGTGCGATGGCGTTCAGTTCATCGGTAAGCGTGACCACGTGATCGCTGTCCCAACGCACGCCGCGGCTGACGTGCAATAAAATCTCCGGTACGAAACAGAGCACGGAAGAAATTTTGTCCGCCATGTTCTCGGTGGGATGATAGTGCCCGGCGTCCAAACAAACGAGCGTTTGATGTTGCACCGCGTAACCGAGATAAAACTCATGCATCCCCACGGTGTAACTTTCCGCACCGATGCCGAACAATTTGCCTTCGATGGCATCGAGATGGTGCTTGGGGTTCAGTTTCTTTTTGAACACGGTATCGAGCGATTCCCGCAACCGTTCGCGCGGACCGCGCCGATCCGCCGGAGTGTCTTTCATGCCGTCGGGCACCCAGATGTTGGTCACCGTCGGCGTGCCCAGCGCCCGACCCATGGCGGCGCCGATTTCCCGGCTGCGTTGGCAATGTTCGATCCAGAACTGGCGAATGCCGGCGTCGCGATGGGAGAGGGTGAAACCACTGGCGGATTTCGGATGCGAGAAACAGGTGGGATTAAAATCCAAACCGATGCCCAGCGACTTGGCCCACGCAATCCAGTTGCGGAAATGGCGCGGCTCGATTTCGTTGCGATCCACCTTCTTGCCGCCGAATTCGCCGTAGAACGCGTGCAGGTTGAATCGGTGCCGGCCCGGAATCAGCGTGAGCGCCTGGGTGGCGTCCGCGCGCAGTTCATCCGGGGTGCGCGCTTTGCCGGGATAATTACCCGTGGCCATGATGCCGCCGGTCAGCGGGGCGCCGAAATTTTCAAAACCACCCACGTCATCGCCCTGCCAGCAATGCAATGACACCGGCACTTTGGCGAGCTGGCGCAGCACCTGGTCGGTGTTCACACCCAGACCGGCATAATGTTCGCGGGCGAGTTGGTAAGCCGTTTCAAGACGGCGCGCGGCAGACTTGGTTTTGCTCATAAGTGCCTCATCTCACCAGCTAAGCTATTCATAGGGCAAGCGCAAAACCGGATACGTTGGGAAGATGTCAACCTGGGAGGCATCAGGATTTCGCGAAGAATTCTTGCCTGGAGACGGTTAGAACCGCTACAACCTCGTCCGCAATCGCCTATGCAAACCGCCATCGCTTTTAGCCGAATCCGCGTCGGAAAACTTTTTTGCCGCGCCCGACTCTTCTTCGTCTTGACGCTCCTGGCCCATCTCGTCAGCGCGCGCGCCGATGAATCCGGCAGCACGAATCGTTGCGTCATTCCCGTGCCGCGCACGGAGGAAAAAGCCACGAACCGTTTTATCGAATTAAACCAGCGCGTCCGGGAGAACGCCGGGCGGGCACAACTTATTTTTGTGGGCGACTCCATCACGCAGGGCTGGGAAGGCAACGGCAAGGAGGTTTGGGCCAAATACTACGCGCCCCGTAACGCGCTGAATCTCGGCATCGGCAGCGATCACACGCAGCATGTGCTCTGGCGACTGGACCACGGCAATCTCGACGGGTTGCATCCCCGGGTTGCGGTGGTGCTGATTGGCGTCAACAACGCGCCCGATGCGAGCAACACCTCGCGGATGATTTTGGAAGGCGTGACGGCGGTGGTGGCCAAATTGCGCGAAAAACTGCCGCAAACCAAAATCCTGCTCCTCGGCATTTTTCCGTTTCGCGAAGATTTCAATCCGCAGCGCGCCAAGGTGCTGGAGGTGAATCAGGCGTTGCACAAATTGGATGATGGCGAGTGGATCCACTTCCACGATTTCGGTTACATCTTCCTGGATCGCGACGGTCGGATTCCCAAGGACATGATGCGCGACGCGGTTCACCCAACGCCGCGTGGCTATCAACTTTGGGCGGAAATCATGGAGCCCAAGTTGGCTGAACTGATGGGCGACGAGTCCGTCAAACCATGATGCCGCCCGCCGGTTAAATTGCCGCGTCTGGATGCAGGGTCACGATACCCGCCGACTTCCGAAAAGCGATTGCATTATTTTCGCCGATTTCATTACGCTTTCCGTAAATAAATTGTTCTTGTGGCAAAAGAAGAAGCAATTGAACTGACGGGAACGGTCACTCAGGTTCTGCCGGGAACCATGTTCCGTGTCTCTCTCGCCAACGGTCACGAAGTCCTCGCGCACATCTCCGGCAAAATGCGCAAAAATTGGATTCGCATCAATGTCGGGGACAAGGTCAAAGTCGAAATCTCACCGTACGATCTCGGCAAGGCGCGCATCACGTTTCGCGAGTTCTGACGCGCCCCGGCTCATTCCCGGGCTTGCTTTTCCGTGGTAAATCTGCGACGACCGACTACATGTTGTCCGTGGTCAACGTCGCCATCCATTCCAGTCAAACGCCGGAAAACATCCAGCGCGTGTTGCGGCACTCGCTGCGCACCCGCCGCATCAATCATCAATTTCATTACGATTCCGTTCAGCAGACCAATCAGTGGCTCGCGTTGCACCAGGTCTATTCGCCGTCGCGGAATGATGCCGATTGCGCGGTGACCTATAATCGCGCGTTTGCCGCCGTCGCGGATCAAATCCGGTCGCATGCGGTTCACTTGATCGGCTTGGGCTGCGGTGGCGGACAAAAGGACGCGCGGTTGTTGCGACGGTTGCGCGCGCGCGGCAAACAACTCAGTTACGCGCCGGTGGACGTCAGCACGGCCATGGTGCTGGTGGCGCACCAAACGGCGCAGTCGGTGCTGCCGCCGGAAAATTTGTTTCCGCTGGTGTGCGATCTTGCCATCGCCCGGGATCTGCCGGCGGTTTTCGAGGCGATGACCGCGCGGCGCGCGGCGCGACTAATTACCTTCTTCGGCATGATTCCGAATTTTGAGCCGGAGAAAATTCTGCCGCAGTTAAGCCAATTGGTGCGGCGCCAGGATCGGTTGCTCTTCAGTGCCAACCTCGCTCCCGGCGCGAACGATGCACAAGGCATGAAGCGGATTCTGCCCCAATACGACAACCAACTGACTCGGGAATGGTTGTTGACGTTCTTACTGCATCTGGGCGTGACCCGCACGGACGGTGAAATAAAATTCCGCATCGAACGCGGAATTACCAGACTGCAACGCGTGGTGGCGGACTTTCATTTCCGGCGTGCGCGCCGCATCACTGTGGCCGGCGAAACGATTCCCTTTCCGCGCGGCACAAAAGTGCGCCTGTTTTTCTCCTACCGCTACACGCCGGAATTGGCACAAGAGCATCTGGCCAAGGTGGGACTGCGGGTGCGAACGCAATGGATCACGCGCTCCGGCGAAGAAGGCGTGTTCCTGTGCGAACGTCAGTAAGCCTGGAGCGTATCCAGTACAGCTTTGATGCGTGGCACTTCGTGTGTGCGGAACAGGTCGGTTTGGCCCAGCGCCGCCAGCACGGCGAAGAACGGCTCGGCGCAACGCACTTCCTCCCGGAAATATTCGAAGGCATGTGGCAGCGCCTGACAAACCGGAAAACCCAGGGTCCGCAAGCGAAATGTGTTGAGGAACACGCGCATCTGATGTCGAATCCGCACCGCACTGTCCTGTAAATTACGATAATAAAATCCCAGGCCCGGATCAATAAAGATGTGTTTCACGCCGCAGCGTTGCGCGGCTTCGATGCGACGCGCAAAAAAATCGTGCAGCATCGGAATCGGATCGGTTCGCAAATCAAAATCGCCCGCTTCACGTACGTTGCGACCCCGCACGTAACAAAGGATCACCGCCGCTTCGTGAGCCGCCACCAGATGGAAAATTTCATCGCCATGCTCGGTGCCGGTAAGGTTGAGGAGGTTGGCTCCGGCCTCAAGACAGGCGCGCGTCACGGTTGGTTCGTAAGTTTCCACCGACACCAAAATCTGTGCGGCGCGCAATTCCCGAATGACTGGCAGCAGTTGGGAGTTTTGTCCGCCAGCCGTGACTCGCGCCGCGTGCGCCAGTGTGGATTCCGCGCCCAAATCCACAATTTGCGCTCCCTCAGCCGCCAGCCGTTTGCCGCGTTGAATGGCGCTGTCAGCAGTGAGACAAACGCTCTCGCGATACCAGGAATCTGCGGAGAGATTGACCACTCCCATGATAGCGGGTTGGGAATTAAAAGCGAACGGCTGGCCGCCAAGCGTGAATTCCGTCACCTGCACGGCGGCAGCGGCGCGATGTTGCGTCAGTAAATCTGAAAGCTGTTCAAGGGTCAGCACCCGGCAAGAGTAGTGAGTCGAGGCGAGATCGTAAATGCCGATGGTGCGCTTGGCGGGAGTCGAACCCACGACCCACTGCTTAGAAGGCAGTTGCTCTATCCAACTGAGCTACAAGCGCACCCGAACTGTGCGGCGATTTTTACATGGTTTTAAGCAACCTGCGAAGTTCTTTCGCTTTTTGCTCAACTTCTTCTTGGAGGGCACTGACTAGGTGTTTATCCCAAATGTTGTTACAAACCTTTGAGACGTTCACCCCAATGCTCTTTGCCTTCTCCATAATCGCCGCGTTCGCTGGGGTGGCGTAAATCGCCACCGTCTTACCGTTTACTTCTGCCATAGGACTCCTTTCGTTGCGGCTATCAGTCTTATAGCACCATTCCAAAAAATTGCAACATTCGTGAAAATTAATATTGACTATAGTAGAAACATTGACATTATTATGGTCAATAACACAGGCGGGTTAGCCCGGACGGTTGTAGTCCCGGCTGGGAGTTGCGGGGCGGGTTCGGATCACCCGCCCCGCGCCCGCCCGGGCGTGAAACCAAACAAACCACGTATGTTGATGAAAATAATAGACGTTATCGCCCGGTATCAGGTCCGAGTGCTGGACAATGCGGAACCCCCCGATTCCGCCACGGATTAAACACCTGTGTTTACTCTCGTTTGCCAGCGGGCTGGAGGCAGGGCTTGATTGTCCTGAAAAAAATCACGAGCAACGCGAGGCGTTGCTTCTGGAAGCGAAGGCTCTGAGGGAGGGCCTGATCATTGTCGGCGCCAAGGGCGTGTGCGTCACCGACATTCGCAATGTCTCGCTCACGCAAATTCTCAACCCCGGCCAGTAGTCATGAGCGTTGATTATGGTATCACCTACGCGCAAGCGGCGGTGCGCTTTCGGCTGGCGAATCTACCGGCGTCGGTGCGCTCGATCACAAGTTTCAAAAATCCATCACCATCATCGGCGGCGTGGGGCAGTCGGGTAAGGCCACGTTCGGTAATCGCTTCCTCGCCAACGGCGATTTCCAGTTCCGGTTTGTGTTCGACCCGGAATATCTGTTCGGCTCGGATTATGAGCGGGCCTTCGGATTTTTTTGCGAATGGGTTTATGCGAAGTGCGAACAACTGCCCGGCGCGAAAGCGTTCATGGTGGACGAAGTGTGGAAGCTCTGCCCGAACCGCACGATTCCGTTTGACCTGTCCAACATCGTCCGCACCGGGCGCAAGCGCGGCATGGCGTCCATGTTCCTGACGCAGACGCCGAATGAGTTGCCCGGTGTCATCCTGAATGAAGTCATGGAGTTTGTGGCGTTTCGGTTGCAGAGTGACCCGGCGCTGACGCTGGTGGAAAAGCGCGGGTTCAAGCGCGAGGAGATTGCCGCGTTGCCGAACCTGCATTTCGTGTTCCGCACCGAACTGGGCGGCGAAGCCCGGGGCGTCTTGAAGTTCCCCAAAGCGTGACGCATCGAGCCGTCGTCACACCCTGGCGCGTCACGAATTGTTTTTAACGTAGGCCCTTATTTCATCGTGATCGCCCAGTGTCACCAAATGCGCGTCTCCGTTCTCAATCAGAAAAAGAACCCGCATTTTCAAACCGACGCGGAACTCGAAGTAGCGGCCAAACGGTCGAAAGCCCACACTGGAATGCAAATGCGGTTTACCAATCACGTCCGGCAAACGCAATGCCTCAGCGCGTAACTCCGATTGCTCGGCAAGGGAAAGTTTTTTGAACCGGCGGAGGAACTGCGGGCGTTGGTAGATTTTCACAGTTCCACCAATTTCCCCGCCTTCCGGTCGGCGCGGATGGCTCTCAAATCCGCCTGGGCGCTGGCTTCCACCTCGGCGGGGGAAACTCCGTATTCCGTGAATGGACTGTCCGAACCGATGAAATGATGCCAAGCCGCGTCGTTGATGGCGGCGGAAACGTCCTTGTAACGCCCCGATGCGATTTGCGATTGGATGATTTCCATGACTGGATCGGCCAGTGTGACGTGTTTGCTTTTCACGCCGACACAATGCGCCATGATATGGATTATGTCAAATGACGTTTAAGCCCCCCTGAAAATAATTTCCGTTTGCATTATTGTTGCAATGGGGGGCTGTGTTATTGGTGGGTTACTTGGCGGCATTGGTTGCCGTAAGCGCCGGGGTTGGAACTCCGGGGACGGCGGTTGAAAGCCGCGCCAAAATAGAAAAATTGCCCGCCCGTTTCCGGGGGGCTTCCTCCCATGAATAAAACAATCCTCAAAAACAGCGGCATCATCGCCGTTGTCACCGTCGTTGTGTTGGCCGTCGTGTTCCGCGTTGCTCCGTTGCGGAAGTTCGTCACCGGCGCATAATTACACCGTTCAACCATCGAAAAAATTATGCTTCTTAAACTTCAAGGGCCGGTGGTCGGTCAACAACCGAACATTTCGGCGGGCGGCACGGCCAAAATGAACATTCCCGCGGGACCGCGGGTGGGCGTGCTCTACGCGCAACTGACGGTGACGAAAGCGGCGGGCGGTGCCGGTATCTATTCGACGCCCGTGTTATCGAACATCGCCGACCCCAACCGCAACATCGTGGTGAGCATCGGCGGCAAAGACCAACTGATCCGCGCCCCGTTGGAACTGGCCGACGATAACGCGCTGCAATCCGACAAGTGTTATGGTTCAGTCTCCTTCTATCAGGACAATGCTTTAGTCAGTACAGTCTATGACGTGCGGAACACAACGCAAGCTCCGGGGATTGCCGCGAACAAGGCGACGACGACGGTGTTTCAATTACCGATTTATTTTTTCCAGCCGTGGCGCAAGGATTTGACCATTGCGGAAAGCTACGCGCTGCCGACGACGTTCAGCAACGGCACGAATCTGCCGGTGCTACAAGTGTCGGTGCCGATTGCGCCCCCTGGGATGGACTTGAGCGGTCATGAAGCGTTTTTCTGGATGTCCTATGACGAATTGCCGGGGACGCCGGTCAACGACGTGCCGCTCAACGCCAGCACCCCGGGCAAAGCCATTTTGGACACGGACAATGCCGCGCCCGGGGCGCGGTTGCTGACGTGGCTCAAAACGCATTGGCCCCTCGTCGCGGGCCTCGCGCTGGCTGTGGGCTTTTTGATTTTCCAACGCAAGCGAACACGCTGATGAACACGATTACCCAACTGGCGGACGCGCATCCGTTCAACAAAGATTACACCGTCGAAATTCCCGCCACGGGCCGTCCGGTGCGCGTGGACGCGGCGGGCCTGTTCTTCATGGCGTCGGATTCCACGACGGCCTTTCCGTTCGACATGAGTTTCGATGGACAATCGTGGTTCCGATGGAACGTCGGCCTTGCGTTGCCGTGGCCCACAGGGTTCAAATCGGTTTGGTTCCGCTCGATTGACGGCGTGGCGGTGTCTTTGATTTTTTACGCGGGCAACCTGCCGCCAGCGGATTCGCGTCTGACCATTGTGCGCGACCCGAACCATTACCAGCTTTTCAATTTTCAAGTCGCGCCGACGCTGACCAAAGCTTTTAACACGGCCAGCATCGCCGGAGGTGGCGCGTCTATTTCCTCCAACAAGGATATGGGTTGGCCGCCGGCGCACCCCATTGATCCGCGCCTTCTGGCAACAGGCCGAACTTTCTTTGTGACCAAATGTTACCCATTGATGCGAGTCTCAATAACCTGCGCCTCCAACGGTTTGGGCAACGGCAATCCAACAATGGATTGCCGTTCGCTTTTTCGCCAAGGCCACAAATCCCGCGCCCGGAGCCCCATCCCCCAAAATGTGGCTATAGGCAAACCCGGCTTTCTGGCGAACAATACCCGGGCTGCCAGTGCCAAGCGATTCTGAAACACTTGGTCATGGCCTGATAAAATGCTGTAAACAATTTGTCTCATGCGAAACAACACTCGTCGCTTCAGTCATCTGGCTTTCCCAGTTGCAACCCTCAGTCACGATGCATCTCCATTTTCTGCTGGCGCGGTGTCGCCCGGCATTGTTCGCCGTAAGCACGCTTACTTTCTGCGCTGCTTGTTCGCGATCCTGTTATGCGCCACCGCCACTTTGCTGCGCGCCCAGACTCCGCCCGCTACGTTCACTGCCAACCTCACCAACGGCGCGAGCGTGGTGACGGTGGATTTCACGCTGCACCCCATCCGCAGTCCTCATTTCAGCGTGGTGGTGCAAAATAACTCCGGTGGCTTGGATCCTTATACGGCTCCGCCCGAGCGTACGTATCTCGGCGCGGTGCATGGTCAGCCTGGCGCGCTCGCCGCCGCCGTACTCAAAGCCAACGGCAAATTGCTCGCCCGCGTTTGTTTTGAAAATCAGGTGGAATGGTTCACGGACGGCAATTCCATCTCGACGCGCGGCAGTTCTTCCTGGTCCAAACACTGGCCGGGCTTCACCGTCAGTCCCGGCGGCGCCGGCAGCTCAGTTTACGCTGCGGAAGTGGGCGTGGATTCCTCCTACGAGCATCTGGCGCGCAGCGGCTTCAATATGGATGATGACATTGACATCATCGAATACTCCGTGATCTGCGCCAACATGTATTACCTGCGCGATGCTGGTATTTTGCATCGGCTCGGCCGCATCGTCATCCGCGCCAGCCAGGCGCAGGATCCGTATCAAGGTCTGACTGGCGGAGGCCTGCTGGATAAACTGCGCGACCAATGGAACAACGTCCTGCCTCCCAGCACGCACGATCTGGCGGCCGGGGCGTTTGCGGATTCAGTGGGCGGCGGCCTGGCGTGGGTGGGCGCAATCGGCTCGTCCATTCGCTATTCCATCAACGACAGTGAGGGCAACGGCGATTTCAACGTTTATTGGCGGCATGAAGCGGGTCATAACTGGGGCGCGAACCATTACGAAGGCAACGCGCCGGAAGGGCCCACCATCATGTCCGGCAACACGCTCGGTCGTTTTTCCAGTCCGGAACTCGCGCGCGTCCTGAACCATCGCCGTGATAACTTAAGCATTTTGGACAATCTCGGCAGCTACACCTTTCCGTTGCCGCCGCGGGCTTCGCTGGATTTCGGCAACGTGGTGGTCGGCGGCTCGGCATTGTTTAACGT
Source organism: Verrucomicrobiota bacterium (assembly GCA_039806955.1). GTDB lineage: Bacteria > Verrucomicrobiota > Verrucomicrobiia > Limisphaerales > JADLHS01 > JADLHS01. The sequence goes on from JBDHQI010000023.1 coordinate 65,227, forward strand.
GCTGGCCAACGATCACGACGCCAATGGCGACGCGATTTCCCTGCAAAGCTTTGACGCCACCACCAGTTTGGGCGGCGCCGTGACGCTCGAGTCCGGCCAACTCCGGGTGCAAGGCGTGGCCGACCATGCGGAAATGGATTGGTTCAATTATCGGATCGTGGACAGCACGGGCCGTCCCGCCATTGGCATCGTTTATCTGCAAGGCGAAAAACCGTCCACCAAACTGACCGGCACCGGCATCGGCACGCCGGACACGTGGTGTTGCAATAACACGTTTGACAAGGCGTTGGACGGCAACCTGAACACTTACTACGACGCGGCAAATGAAACCGGTGATTGGGTGGGGCTGGACCTCGGCGCGGGCTCAAATTGGGTCATCACCAAGGTTCGCTATTGTCCGCGCACCGGTTTCGCCGGGCGCATGAATGGCGGTCAAATTCAAGCGTCGTCCACAGCCGACTTCAGCAATGACGTCGTGACGCTCTTTACCATCAACGACACGCCGCCGGGAGGCGTGCTGACCACGCAACTCATTAGCAACAACACCGCCTACCGCTACGTGCGGTACCTTGGACCTGCTGATGGTTCCTGCAATCTCGCGGAAATCGAATTCTGGGGCGGCGCACCATCCGCCCCACACGCGCCTTGGGATGTGACCGCCGCCGGCGTCAGCAGCACCCAGGTGATGCTGGGCTGGCGCGTCCCGGCGTTCGCCGCCAGCTACAACGTCAAACGCGCTGGCAGCAGCGGCGGCCCTTACACCACCATCGTCAGCGGATTGACCACCCCCGCTTTCACGGACAACGATCGCGCGGTGGGCACCACCTATTATTACGTGGTCTCCGCAGTGAACGCGATCGGCGAGAGCGCGGATTCACCAGAAGTTCAGGCGCAACCCGTTGGACCAGAAAAGCTATCGGGCAACATCATCGGTACGCCAGGTACGTGGTGCTGCGGTAATACCATTTCCAATGTCTTCGATAACAACCTCACCACCTTTTACGACGCCGCCAATGGCAGCGGCGATTGGGCGGGACTGGATCTCGGCACGGCCAAATCCATCCGACAGGTGCGCTATTGTCCGCGGACGGGTCAGGTCGAACGCATGATCGGCGGCAAATTCCAAGGCGCCAACGTGCCTGACTTCAGTTCCGGCGTCGTAACGCTCGGCACGGTCACCACCCTGCCGCCCACGGGCAAATTGACCACGATGAACATCGCCAATCCTGCACCATTCCGTTATGTGCGCTACCTCGGGCCCGACGATGGCTGGTGCAATGTGGCCGAAGTGCAATTCTGGGGGGTTGCGCCACCAACGCCCAGCGGGCCGACCGCGTTCAGCAGCGTTGTGCGGCTGCCGGATGGCAACATCAGTCTGGTCCTCACCGGTGCGCCCGGCCAAACTTTGATTTTAGAAACTGCGCTGGGCTTGACTCCTCCCGTCAGTTGGTCGCCACTCCTCACCAATCAAGCGGGCGTGAACGGCACGCTGCCCTTCACCGACTGGCAGGCGACCAATTTCCCCACCCGCTTTTACCGGATCAAATCTCCCTGATTGACGAGTCGCACTTCTGAGCGGAGTAATTGAAACACGTTGGATTTGTGGTGACGTGCTGGAATCCCAATATCGCTTGGTAACCGGCCACGAAATACGCGAGAATTTGCCATGAGCAAATCATTTCCTGCTTATTACAGCTTTGCTGACCAACCAAAGTGCCGGCACTATTTTGCTCATTGCCTTTCTGTGGGCGGTAAGTCAATTGGCGCGGCCAGTCTTTCGTTCAGTCGGGCATGGACAAAATCGAGTTGCGCGAAGATGAGGGTTTTCCGATACTTTTACGTGACGACGCTTGAAGCAAGGAGGCAATCAGCGTCGGTCCGGTTGCGCGCTTAGCTCAGTGGTAGAGCATTACCTTCACACGGTAGGGGTCGTAGGTTCGAAACCTACAGCGCGCACCATTTTTCCAAAGAAAAATGAAGATTTTCAAAAATCTTGCGCAGATTTTGCACCAGCGTTTAATCCCGAAGCACCTTCCCCAAATCCACCCAGTGTAACTGGTATCGAGCCGGGTCCAGCCCGGCGCGACGACACAGTTCATCCATGTCTTCCTGCATTTCCCGACTTGGGCCAGAAGTCGAACGGCCGCCGATGAACACCAATCGTCCCGGTAACGGAATCAGGTTTGGCGATCCGGAATCGCCGCCTTTCCAAGTGTTCACGGTCAGCGGCGATACGCCCGTGCTGACGTTTCCGCCTTGCTCAGTTTGGAACAGCGGATAGGGTGCGGGGCCGAAGCTGGGCGGCGCGTAGAATTCCTTCACGCTTTCCACCGATGCCACCGACATAGGTTCGATGTCGTCAGGCAGATCGCGATCCAACAGCAGGATGGAATAATCGCGCTTCGAGGGCACCTGCGTCCGCACTACGGTCATTTTAATGGTGGCCTCGATCCGGCGATTGTCCCGGGTGAAAAACCACGCGCGCTGGCCGTTATGATCGGGATTAAATCCGTCGGCCCCAAAACTATGACCGCGGGTATAAACATGTCGGCGCGTCAGCACGGTCAACGGCACCTGTCCGGAATTGCCTTCGCCTTCCCAACACGGACTCAAGCCCGTGGTGCCTTGCATGCCCCAGATTACGCTATTGGTATTCCATTCGACCACCGGTGGCGTCTTGGGCCAGCCCGGCGGATGGGTGCGCTGCGACCAGATGCGCAGGGTGCGTCCGTTGGTGTGGGCGATGAAGTTCGTCCAGATCAAATGGGCCAGCGTTCCGGTTTGATAGCCTTGAAAAGTCCGATTGGTAAAAGTGTATTCCGTCCGGTAGCGGCGCAGGAACACTTCATTGGTCAACAACCGCGCGGGCAGGTTGGTGGGAATGGCGTTCGAATAGGCCCGCGTAATGGCCCATGATTCCCAAATGCCGCCGCCATTGGTGACCAGCCCCACGGAGTTCGTGATGGCGCTGAGCAAAACTGGCGGCGCGGCCGCGCGTCCTTGAGCCGCACCTAAAACCACCAGGGCGAGAGCGATCAATTTTCCGTACATGTCTTGTAGCCTAGCAGCCTGTCGGACATAGCTCAAGACGCTGGGTAAGATCGTGGTGGTAGCACCCGGTGCGGTTGTGGAAAC
>JBDHQI010000024.1:0-65989 GCA_039806955.1 Verrucomicrobiota bacterium
GGGCGACGCTGACCGGCAGTGCGGCGGGGAACTACAGTTTGACTGCGGTGGGGACGACGACGGCCAACATCACGGCGAAGAGTCTGACGGTGACGGGGCTCACCGGGGCGAACAAGGTGTATGACGGGAACACAACGGCCAGCGCGAGCGGGACGGCGGCGTTGAGCGGGATCGTGAGTCCGGACGAGGTGACGCTGGGCGGCACGCCGGTGTATGCGTTTGCGAGCGCCAGTGTGGGGACGGGGAAGGCGATCACGACGACGGGTTACACGCTGGGCGGGGCGGCGGCGGGGAACTACACGCTGACGCAGCCCGGGTTGAGCGGGGACATCACGGCGAAGAGTCTGACGGTGGTGGTCAATGCGAAGAACAAGGTTTACGGGACGGCGAACCCGGTGTTGGACGCGGTAGTGACGGGGGCGGTGGGGAATGAGGTAATCGACTACACACTGACGACGACGGCGACGGAAGGGTCGGGGGCTGGACTGTATCTGATCACGGTGACGCTGGGCTCGAATCCGAACTATAACGTGACGGCGACGGCGGGCCTGCTGGCGGTGATGAAAGCTCCATTAACAGTGAAGGCCGATGATCAGGTCCGTGGATTTGGAGAAGCGAATCCGGCGTTGACGATCAGCTACTCGGGCTTTGTCAATGGTGAAGACGTTGGTGTCTTAGACAGCTTGCCCATTGCCACGACGGCCGCCACAACCAGCAGCCCGGTGGGATCATATCCGATAACTGTATCGGGCGGCAGTGACAATAATTACTCGTTTGTTTTTCTATCGGGCGTATTGACCGTTACCGCTCCTCCACCAGTGATCACCGCGATTCATGGTGACGGAGCATTCGTAACCATCACATGGGAATCAGTTCCTGGTCGGGAATATCAATTGCAATACACGGATGACTTGTCAGCTGCCAACTGGCAGGACTTGGGTGGACGCATCAGCGCACTTGGTACCGTAACTTCTGCTGAGGCGCCTCTCGAAATCGTGCCGCAACGGTTCTATCGAGTGGAACTCTTACCCATGCCATAAGTGAATCACAAAGTGTTTGGCTAAGCCCGATCCGAATATCTGCTTGCAAAGTGGGAGTTTTTTCCTACTTATGCGGTGAAGCCTATTGAAACTCCAGCGTGTAGATTGGCCGGGCTAGAGTGCTATCATTAGGAATGAGGTAGCTTGGATGTTGTAAGAGAGGAGCTGGAGTAGCGGATGGCTTTTACAAATCCCGATGAATGCCAACTTCGGGTCGGGGCTGCCGGCGGTTCAACAAGAGCAGATGGCTTTTACAAATCTCGATGAATGCCAACTGAGATGCTCTAAATTTATGAAATTTAATGGTCGGAATGTTTTCATCAGCCCAAACGCGAAAATTGGTCGGAATGTCAAAATCGGGGATAATTGCGCCATCTACGATGCGGTGGAAATTGGGGATGACGCCATCATTTGCAATGATACCGTCATCGGCGAACCGTTGACCGCGTATTATTGCGATCCCAATTATCAAAACCCGCCAACCATCATCGGGGAGAAATCCATCCTCCGTAGTCATTCGATTATCTACGCGGGTTGCAACATCGGGCCGGGATTTTCCTCCGGTCATCGCATGACCATTCGGGAGGGTACGGTCATCGGGGAATGTAGCTCGGTCGGAACAATGTCCGATCTACAGGGGCACGTGAAAATTGGCCGGCACTGCCGTTTGCACAGCAATGTCCATCTGGCCCAAGGCAGCGTGGTTGGCGATTTTGTTTTTTTGTACCCTTACGTCGTGATGACCAATGATCCCTGTCCGCCTTCGACCGACATCCGGGGCGGGTACATCGGAAATTATACGCAAGTGGGGGTTCATGCGATTGTTTTGCCGGGCGTCAAAGTCGGCGAAAATTGCTTGATCGGCGCCGCTACGGTGCTGAACAAGCGGGTGCCGGATTATTCGCTGGCGCTGGGGAATCCCATGAAAATCGTCATGGACGTGCGCCAATACGCCGCGATGGGCAAAGGCCATCCTTATCCGTGGATGAAACGGTTCGACCGCGGGATGCCCTGGCAGGGGATCGGCTATGAGGCCTGGATGCAGAAGAAGAATGAAAGTAGTGCGGGATGATTGTTGACCACATTGGGATCGTGGTTCGCTCTCTGGAGGATGGGATCCAGCAATGGTCGGAGATGTTTGGCTACGTCCAAAATTCTGACATTGTGCTGAATTCCAGACAAGGCGTGCGGGTTGTTTTTCTGGCGAAAGACAATTCGATCACTATAAAATTGATAGCCCCAGCCGATGAAAAGTCTTCAGTATCTTTGTTCGCGCGTCGGGGTGGCGGCTTGCATCATTTGTGCTTTCGCTGTGATGATTTGCGAATCGAAATGCCGGTGTTAGAAGCCAAAGGCGCCAAATTTTTGGTGCCCCCGGAACCAGGCGAGGCTTTTAAAAACAAGGACATCGCCTTTTTTCTGGCGCGGAACAATCTCAACATCGAACTCATTGACACTGAAGAAAAACAGGGCTGGCCCAGATCGGATTAGCCGGGCCGGTTCACATGGAACAACAATTTCAATCGCCATTTCCTGATGGCCAACCATAACTCAAACAAATTATGCCGCTGGATGAAGCTAGTCTGAAATCACAAATCAAAAAATTCATTGCCGAGAACATGTTGTTCAGTGGCGAAGGATTCACGCATGCCGATGACACCTCGCTGCTCGAAGCGGGGATCATTGATTCCATCGGCGTGATGGAACTCGTCACCTTTGTGGGCAACACCTTCAAGGTCGCGGTCCCGCCCGAGGATATTCTGCCGGACAACTTTGATTCCGTCCAAAAGCTCGCGGATTACATCCGCCGAAAGCAGTCGTAAGTCTGTTTTGATCCAACGATGTGTGCCATCGCCGGAATCCTGAATCTTGCTGAAGTCTCCGCGCCGACGGAAGACGCGTTGCGGCGGATGCTGGCGATGATGCGGCATCGTGGGCCAGATCAGTTTGGGATTTATCTGTCGGATGAGGTGGCGCTGGGCAATGCGCGTCTCAGCATCGTTGATCTCTCGGGTGGACAACAACCCATCAGCAACGAAGACGAAACTTTGTGGATCGTTTTCAATGGCGAGATTTTCAATCACCTCGAACTCCGCGCCGATCTGGAGGCGAAGGGCCATCAATTCACGACGCACTGCGACACGGAAGTCATTCTCCACCTTTACGAGGAATACGGGCCGGAATGTCTGCGCCAACTCAATGGCCAGTTTGCAATCGCCATCTGGAACGAGCGCGACCGCTCGCTGTTCCTCGCGCGGGATCGCGTGGGCGTCCGACCTTTGTTTTACACGCAAGCCGGTGGCGGCCTGATTTTCGCCTCGGAAATCAAATCCATCCTGACCGATGCGCGCGTGAAGGCGGAGCTTGATCCGCTGTCGCTCGACCAGATTTTCACCTATTGGAGTTCGCTCTCGCCGCGCACCTGTTTCCGCGACATCGTAGATTTGCCGCCGGGCCACTATCTGCTGGCTAAAGGCGGGCAGGTGAGCGTGAAAGCGTTCTGGCGACCGGATTATTCCAGTACGGCAACGAATGTCTCGGCAACCAAAGAGCGTCCGCTCGCCGATTATGTTGCGGAGTTCCACGAACTGCTTCAGGACGCGGCTCGCATTCGTTTGCGGGCGGATGTGCCGGTGGGCGCGTATCTGAGCGGCGGCTTGGATTCCGCGGCCATCGCAGCGATTGTGCGAAAACTCGGCGTCAGCCGACTCGATACTTTTTCCATCGCGTTCAGCGACGAGAAATTTGACGAAAGCAAATTTCAGCTTGAGATGGCAGCCTGCCTGGGCACGAAACATCATGTCGTCCAAGCAACACACGCCGACATTGGCAATGCTTTTCCCGATGTCATCTGGCATACCGAGATTCCCATCCTACGCACGTCGCCGGTGCCAATGTTCCTGCTCTCAAAACTCGTTCGCGATCAGAAATTCAAAGTCGTGTTGACCGGTGAAGGCGCCGACGAATTTCTGGGCGGTTACGATATTTTCAAAGAGGCGAAGGTGCGACGGTTCTGGGCGCAACAGCCGGATTCCAAGTGGCGCTCGGCACTGCTCAAGCGGTTGTATCCCGACATTGATCTGAATGCGGCGGGCGCGTCTTATCTGGCCGCGTTCTTTGGTACGGGTTTGAAGGAAACCGGCGCGCCGGATTACTCGCATGCCATCCGCTGGCGAAACACGCGTCGTGCCACGCGATTCTTTGCGAAGGATTTCGCGGCAGCGGTCGCGGAACAACAAAAGCACGAGTACAGTGCCGTCGCATATCCGGCGGGATTCGCGGACTGGGGTGCGCTCGAAAAAGCGCAGTATCTCGAAATCGTCACCTTCCTTTCGCAATACTTGTTGTCCGCTCAAGGCGATCGCGTGGCGATGGCGCATTCAGTGGAAGGGCGTTATCCGTTCCTCGACGTTCGCGTGATGGAGTTCTGCAACCGGCTGCCCGCGCGGCTGAAACTGCGCGCTTTGACTGATAAGTTTCTACTGCGCCAACTCGCGAGCCAGTACCTGCCGGAACAAATCTGGAAGCGCCGCAAGCGCCCATATCGTGCGCCGATTCACCGCAGCTTTTTCAACGCCGCTACGCCGGCGTATGTGCGGGAGTTGTTGTCCGATTCGCATGTGACCGCCTCCGGTATTTTCAATCCCATCGCCGTCCGCCAACTCGTCGCAAAACTGGAGCAGGGCAAGGCCATCGGTGAAACCGACGACATGGCATTAGTCGGCGTATTGTCCGCGCTGCTCGTGCAGCAGAAGTATGTCGCCAATTTCACGGCTGCGCCCGCATTGTCGGGTCGCGATGATGTGAAGGTCATCAGTCGGCGCAAGGCCGATCTTGCCAAACCGGTTGAAAGCGTATGTTAGTCCAAGCCATTCTGGAACAAGCCGCGCGCGCGCACCCGGACAAACCGGCGGCGTGGCACAATGGCGTCTGGAAAACCTACGGCGAACTCAATCGCCAGGCGGATCAGGTCGCGGCGTTTCTGGTCGGGTTGGCCGTGAAGCCGGGTGACCGGGTGGCGATTCTGCTGGAAAATTCCTTCGATTACATCGCCGCGCACTTCGGCGCGTTGAAGGCTGGGGCCGTAGAAGTTTCGCTCAACACCGAACTCGCCGCCGATGGCCTGAAGCAGCTTCTGCTTGATTGCGAGGCGCAGGTGCTGATTGCGGCGAACAAATTCGCCAAGCAATGGATTGGTATTATCAGCGACTTGCCGGACTTGAAGCATCTCGTGCTGGATCAGGATTTGAAACGCGTTGCGTCGGGTGGCATGCCAGTGCCGTTGCATTTTCTGACGGAGGCTTATCAAACGGAAGCAGCTTCGGCTCCCAGCGTCCGGCGGATTGATCTCGATCTCGCGTCGTTGATTTACACCTCTGGTTCCACGGGCGAGCCGAAGGGCGTGATGTTGTCGCACCTGAACCTCACCAGCAACATGCAATCCATCGTGGCGTATCTCGGTTTGCAGTCGAGTGATCGCATGATGGTGGTGCTGCCGTTTTATTACGTGTATGGCCGCTCGTTGCTTTACAGTCATTTTCTCAGTGGCGGCTCGATTGTCATTGAGAACCGCTTCGCGTTTCCGGCCATTGTCCTGAACGGGATGCGGGACTTGGAAGTGACCGGTTTCGCCGGTGTGCCCTCAACATTTTCCATTCTGTTGAAAAAGACTGATCTCAAAGCGCGGCAATTTCCGAAGTTGCGGTTTGTCACGCAGGCAGGTGGCGGTATGGCTCCGGCGTTGCAGAAAGAGGTCGTCGAAGCGTTTCCGCAGGCGAAGGTCTTCGTCATGTATGGCAGCACCGAGGCCAGTCCGCGTTTGACGTACGTTGAACCCGATATGTTGCCGAGGAAATGGGGTTCGATTGGTCATGCGATTCCGAACGTAGAAGTCGTCGTGCTGGACGAATATGGCAAGCGCGTTCCGACCGGGACGTCGGGCGAGATTGCGGCGCGCGGTTCAAACATCATGATGGGCTATTGGAAATCGCCCGACGCAACGGCTGAAGTGTTGCGGAACGGCTATTACTACACCGGCGACCTCGGCTACCAAGACGCTGAGGGCTACATTTTCCTGACCGGTCGCGCGCGCGACATCATCAAAGCTGGCGGCAATCGCGTCAGCGCGAAGGAAATCGAAGACGTGGTGCTGGAAATCGCCGGGGTGCTGGAGACGGCGGTGATTGGTGTGCCGGATGAAGTATTGGGCGAGGCGATCAAGGCGTTCGTCGTTCGCTGCCACGCCACGTTGACTGAGGAAGATGTCAAAGTCCACCTGCAACGGCGGTTGCCCGCGTTCAAGCACCCGAAGTGGGTCGAGTTCCGCGAAGAACTCCCCAAGAACCAGTCCGGCAAGATTCTTAAAGCGGTGCTGCGGCAGGCGGAGACCGCCTCGCATCCGACGCAAACGTCCACTTTGCAAATTCACTAACTTAGACTAAACGAAACGAACCAAACTATGGCCAAACCTTTCTCCCAAGATGTGCTGAACATTGATTACGCCGAACAGGTGCGGATCATCACGCGCGAAATCCAGAAGCTGCTCGCCAATTTCAAACGGCGCGGCGTAGTGCTCGGGCTTTCCGGCGGCATTGATAGTTCCTGCACGGCGGCGTTGGCGGTGAAGGCGGTGGGCAAGGAGCGCGTCTTCGGCATCCACATGCCGGACTGCCATTCGTCCGAGGACACGCTGAGCTACAGCCAGGCCATCTCGAATCATTTCGGTTTTGATTCCGCCATCGAGGACATCACCAAGATTCTTGAATCGGTCGGCTGTTATTCGCGGCAGGAGAAGGCCATTCAGATGGTAATTCCTGAATACGGCCAGGACTGGAAGAGCAAGATCGTGCTGGAAAACATCCTGACCAATCAGGGCTTCAACTATTTCAGCGTCGTGGCGAAATCGCCGGATGGCAGGACGGTCAAGGCGAAGCTGCCGTTGGAAGCGTATCTCGGCGTGCTGGCGGCGACGAACTTCAAGCAACGCGTCCGCAAGATAATGGAGTATTATTACGCGGACAAATTGAACTTCGCAGTCGCGGGCACGCCGAACCGCTTGGAATACGATCAAGGTTTCTTCGTGAAACTCGGTGACGGCGCGGCGGATTTCAAACCAATCGCGCATCTTTACAAGACGCAGGTGTACAAGCTGGCGGAATATCTCGGTGTGCCGGAGAGGAATTGCAAACGCACGCCCACGACGGACACCTACAGCCTCGAACAGGGACAGGACGAATTTTATTTCTCGCTGCCGTACGAGAAAATGGATTTGTGTCTCTACGCGAAAAACCACGGCGTTTCCGCTGCGGAAGTCGCGCCGGTGGTCGGATTGACGCCGGAACAGGTCGAGAAAGTTTTCAAGGATATTGATATGAAGCGTTCCGCGACGCGGTATCTGCATTTGAAACCGCAACTGGTGGTGCCCGTGCCCGAATTGGACATCTGATGATCAGCCGACAAGGCGTGATTGAGAAGAGAACGCTGAAAGGCAAAACTGGTGCAGCCCGACGCTTTGGTTGACCATCACTGATTGAATTATGAGCAAGAGGTTAAACGACAGTTCCGGTCAGCCGATTGAGGTGGGCTTTGACCGACCGCAATGGCTGGCGAGTGCAGTGCGCGCCGAGCCGAGGGATTGGTTTTGTCACCCGGCGGCGATCGTGGAACATGGCGCAATCATCGGGAGTCGGACGCGTATCTGGGCTTTTGTCCACATCCTTCCTGACGCCAGAATTGGGGAGGATTGCAATATTTGCGATCACACCTTCATTGAAGGCAATGTCGTGGTGGGCAATCGTGTTACGATTAAAACCAGCATTTCGCTGTGGAACGGCATGACCATCGAAGACGACGTGTTCCTCGGCCCGAACGCCTGTTTCACCAATGACAAGCAACCCCGCAGCAAACAATATCCGCTGGAATTTCCGCCGACGCTGTTGCGGCAGGGTTGCAGTATGGGCGCGAATTCCACCACCTTGCCGGGGTTGATCATTGGCCGTTACGCCATGGTCGGCGCGGGAGCGGTGGTCACCCGGAACGTGCCGGATTTCGGACTGGTTTTCGGCAATCCGGCCCGGCTCGTCGGCTGGGTTTGCAAATGCGGGATGCGTTTGCCGGCGGTCGAAGCGGGGCGATTGACCTGCGTCTGCGGACAGGCTTACGAACAAGTGGGAGCAGAGGCAATTCGGCTGGTGCAAGCCTGAGCCGCTCGGCGCCCGAAATTTTTTTGTAAAACTATGAGACTGAAGCAATGTCGTCTGGTGGACCTGCCCAAAATCAGTGATCCGCGTGGCAACTTGACGTTCATCGAAGGCGGACGCCATGTCCCGTTTGATATTCGCCGGGTGTATTATCTTTACGATGTGCCCGGCGGCGCGGAACGCGGCGGCCACGCGCACAAGGAATTGCACCAGTTGATTGTGGCGATGTCCGGGAGTTTTGACGTTGTGCTTGATGATGGCGCGGAAAAGCGTCGCATCCATTTGAATCGTTCGTACAACGGTTTGTATGTTTGCCCGATGATCTGGCGCGAACTGGACAATTTTTCATCCGGGTCTGTCTGCATGGTGCTGGCGTCAAATTACTACGATGAGGCCGACTATTATCGCGATTATCAATGCTTTTTAGACGCCCTACGCAAGAGAAAATCATGAGCGTTCCTTTTCTAGAGTTAAAACCTGCCTACGAGGAGTTGCAATCGGAGTTTGATGCGGCTTACCACCGTGTCATGGATTCCGGTCATTATTTGCTCGGAGGAGAATTGACGACTTTCGAGTCGGAGTTTGCTGACTTTTGCGGCGTAAAATATTGCGTAGCTGTGGCGAATGGCTTGGATGCTTTGCACCTGATTTTGCGAGCTTATGGCATAGGTGAGGGAGACGAAGTCATTGTTCCGGCCAATACTTTCATCGCTACTTGGCTGGCTGTCTCTTATGCCGGAGCTACTCCCATTGGTGTCGAACCTGATGTAAAGACCTATAATCTGGATCCTGCAAAAATTAAGCGTGCGATTACTTCGCGCACCAAAGCGATTTTGCCGGTGCATCTTTACGGTCAGCCTGCTGATATGCGTTCGATTATGGCGGTTGCCGCCGATCACGATTTGGTCGCAATCGAGGACAGTGCGCAAGCTCACGGAGCTCATTATTACGGGCGCTCCACGGGAGGGCTTGGGGATGCCGCCGCTCACAGTTTTTATCCTGGAAAAAATCTAGGTGCGTTTAGTGACGCCGGGGCAGTAACCACCAACGACGAAAAACTTGCCGAAACTGTTCGTACGCTACGAAACTATGGTTCGAAGCGTAAATATTTTCACGAGGTTAAGGGGTTCAATTCACGCGTAGATGAACTTCAGGCTGCCTTTCTAAGGGTAAAGTTGCAACGACTGAAAGAGTGGAACATTCGGCGACAATCAATCGCGGCGCGTTATCTTTCTGAGTTGGCCGAGGTTCAGTCGTTAACTTTGCCTTTCGTACCTTCTTGGGCCGAACCGGTTTGGCATCTATTTGTCATCCGGCACGCGGAGCGAGACCGCTTGCAGCAAAAACTACAGGACCGAGGGATAGGCACCTTGATCCATTACCCAATCCCCGCTCACTTGGCTGAAGCGTATACCGATTTAGGAGGTAAAGCGGGCGATTTTCCCATCGCAGAAGAAATGAGTCGCACGATTTTGAGTTTACCAATCGGACCACACCTGACCTCCAGCCAAGTCGATGAAGTAATTTCCGTTGTCAAGGACTCAGCTTGAACGTCGCTGTTGATTTTGCGACTCATATGGAATCAGCTTCAACCAACCCCAAGTCCTATGGGCAGATCCTGAAATCTTCTGCGGTGATCGGCGGCTCCTCGGCGGTGACGCTTGTACTGGGCATGGTGCGGGCAAAAGCAATCGCGCTCTTGTTGGGGACCGGAGGTTATGGTCTATGGGGAATTTGTAATTCCATAGTGGAATTGTCTCAAACGATTGTGGGAATGGGGATGAATGGCAGTGGCGTTCGCCAAATTGCCGAAGCTACTGGAAGCGGGGATGAGCAACGTATTGCGCGTACGGTTATCACCTTGCGACGAGTTTCACGTGTTTTGGGAGCCGTCGGAGCAATTTTGCTGGCTGTGTTTTCGCGCCGCGTCGCCTTGTTTTCATTTGGCGATGCTGGGTACGCACCAATGGTGGCGGTCCTATCGCTGACCGTACTGTGCAACATCATTTCGCAAGGGCAGAACGCTTTGCTGCAGGGGGTGCGGCGTATTGCCGACATGGCGAAGGATAAGGTGTTGGGAGCGATCTTCAGCACCTTGGTCTGTATTCCGATCATCTATTTTTTCCGCGAACGTGGGATTGCTTGGGCCTTGGTTTCTGTCGCCGGGTTTAGCGTGCTGACTTCTTGGTTCTTCGCCCGACGGGTTAAGGTTGTTTCTATAAAAATGCGCGTGGCGGATTTTTTTAATGAAACTGGTGAGTTATTTAAGCTTGGGGCGGTGTTCCTAACGACCGGTTTAATGGTGGTCGGGGTTAACTATTGCATTAATATTATTTTGATGCGCCGCATGGATGCAAATGCGGTCGGACTGTATGGTGCTGCTTGGTTGGTGGGCGGTTATTTTGCCGGGTTTGTGTTGCAGGCGATGGGGACTGATTTCTACCCGCGGCTTACTGCTATTGCTGGTGACCACGCCAAATGTAATCAGTTGGTTAATGAGCAAACCGAGATTGGAATTCTTTTAGCCGGTCCCGGCATGGTGGCGACGTTGACCTTTGCACCTTGGGCGATTCAGATTTTACAGTCGGCTAAATTCCTCCCGGCGGTGGACGTGTTGCGTTGGATCAGCTTGGGGATTCTGCTGCGGGTCATTGCTTGGCCGATGGGGTTCATCATGTTGGCCAAAAACGCGAAAACGGTATTTTTTTTAAGCGAGCTGGGTTCCAGTGCGACCTATTTAGCGATGGTATGGTTTGCGGTTGGACATTGGGGGGTTAACGGGGTGGGGATGGCGTTTGTTGCCATGTATGTACTCTACATAATCGCAGTCTATGCTATTAGCCGTAAACTAACTGGTTTTATTTGGAGCCGAGCGTCTTGGCAACTTATCAGTAGCTACTTGACGCTGGCGCTTGTCGTGAGCGTGGCGTTCTATTTCTTGGGGGAATTGGCGGCAACCATAATCGGGGTAATGGTAATGAGCGGTATGGCAGTGTATTCGATCCGAAAGATAGCCAGTCTTTTGCCTCCGGAACGTTTCCCGCGTCGTTTTAGGAGACTGTTGGTTAAGTTGCGAGTACTGGACTGAGTGAGCAAATCATTGAGGATCGCATTTGGTTTCAGAGTAAGTTCGCAATCATCTGTTGATAATGCCCAACTAATTATCAGTTCGGTAAGTTCGATCGATTCAAAAATAACAAAATAACACTAAATGAAAATTGGTATTGTGGGTTTGGGTTATGTCGGTCTGCCGTTGTCGTTGCAGTTCGCCCGGTCGGGCGTGACCGTGCTGGGCCTCGACATTGATACGAGTAAGGTGGATTTGCTCAACCAGGGAAAGAGCTTCATCAAACACATCACCGCCGATGCGGTCGCCAGCGCCGTGAAGAACGGGACGTTTTCCGCGTCGTCGGACTTCAGTCGCATCCGCGAGGTCAACGCCGTCATCATCTGCGTGCCGACGCCGTTGAATAAAAATCGCGAGCCGGATATTTCCTACATCCTTGACACCGGCAAGGCCATTGCACCGCACTTGCAAAAGGGTGCGCTCGTGGTACTCGAATCTACGACGTATCCGGGAACAACGGATGAGGACCTGCGCGGTGTGCTGGAAGTAGGCTCAGGTCTGGAGGCGGGGCGAGATTTTCACCTGGCATTTTCTCCTGAACGCGAGGATCCTGGCAACCCGGACAGCAAGGTGGTGACGATCCCCAAAGTAGTTGGTGGCTACACGCCGAAATGCCTGGAGCGCGCGACGGAACTTTATTCCCAGGCCATCAAGACCATTGTGCCGGTTTCGTCGTGTCGCGCTGCTGAAGCGACGAAGTTGCTGGAAAATACCTTCCGGGGCGTCAACATTGCGCTGGTCAATGAACTCAAGGTCGTTTACAGCGCCATGGGCATTGACGTGTGGGAGGTGATCAACGCGGCAAAGACAAAACCGTTTGGGTTCATGCCGTTCTATCCTGGGCCGGGTCTCGGCGGGCATTGCATTCCGATTGATCCGTTTTATCTGACGTGGAAAGCGCGCGAGTACGGTCAGAACACGCGCTTTATTGAACTGGCGGGAGAGGTGAACACCGCCATGCCCGAGTATGTGGTGCATCGGGTGGCGGATGCGTTGAACGAACAGCAAAAGGCAGTGAACGGCAGCCACATTTTGGTGCTGGGTCTGGCGTACAAGCCCAACGTGGATGACGAGCGTGAATCGCCCAGTTATGTGCTGATGGAAAAGTTACAGTCGCGCGGCGCGAAGGTGGCGTATTACGATCCCTACGTTCCGGTGATCCGCCCCACGCGGGAACACGCGCACTGGACAGGCACAAAATCGGTGGAATGGAACCGGGAAACCATCGCCAGCTTCGACTTGGTTTTGATTGCCACGGCGCATCAGACCGTGAACTACGCCGAACTGGCCGACTGGGCGTCGGTCATCGTAGATACGCGCAATGCGATGCACGGAATTCCGACCGCACCGAATCAGGTTTTGAAGGCATAATCGGTTTTTGATTTGCACAACGGAGCTGGGTGACGCCCGCTCCGTTTTTATGTACTCATGCGTAGGCAACTGCCGCTTGCAGGCCGACGGCGTCGCGCAGGTTGGTGAGGCCATGTTGATTCATGCGTTCGCGCAGGCCGACAATCAATTCTTTTACCAGCCCCGGACCTTCATAAACCAAACCCGTGAAGATTTGAAGTAAGCTCGCGCCAGCGGTAATTTTTTCCCAAGCGTCATCGGCAGAGAAAATTCCGCCGACCCCAATGATTGGGAGTTGCCCCCAGGATTGCCGAAATAAATACCGGATAATTTCCGTGCTGCGCTGGCGAAGTGGTCGCCCGCTCAAGCCGCCCACTTCACGAAAAACCCGCTGGGAAGTGGGATGCGTCGAGTCGGGCCGAGTGATGGTAGTATTCGTGGCGACAATTCCTGAAACGAGGCCAGTGTTGGTCAGTTGAAGGATTTCATCGAGTGCTTCAAAACTCAAATCTGGAGCGACTTTGATTAAGATGGGTTTGCGCGTTGAAGTGGCGTCAATTCCGATTTGTTCTTCTTTCAGGGCGGCAAGAATTTCCGTGAGTGCTGACTGGTCTTGAAGCTGGCGTAGATTCGGTGTGTTGGGCGAGCTGACGTTGACGACGAAAAAGTCAGCCAGATCTCGAAGAACTCTGAAGGATTTTGCGTAATCCGCCGCCGCATCCGCGAGTGGCGTAATTTTTGATTTGCCGAGGTTGATGCCAACGGGATGTTTGGGCCAGCGGCCGCACGAACGCCAATCGTGCAGGGTTTCGGCCAGTGCTTCCGCTCCAGGATTATTAAAACCCATGCGGTTGACGATGGCGTTTTCGGTGATGGCTCGAAAGACTCGGGGACGCGGATTGCCGGGCTGTGGATGCCAGGTGGCGGCACCAATTTCCGTGAAGCCAAATCCCAACGCCTGCCAGGCGGGAAGTGCCTCGCCAAGTTTATCCATTCCGGCTGCAAGTCCGATGGGATTAGGAAATTGCAAACCCCACAAATTTATTGGCAGTTGTGGAGCGCCAAGCAGTGACTCCATGGAATCGCAAACGAATTCGTGGCGACTGACCCAGCCCAGAGTTTGTAGCGTGAATTCATGGATGGCTTCCGCGTCACGAGCAAAAAGGCTGGGGCGAATCAGGTTGCGATAGAGCCAACTCATGCCGCCATGGTCGAGAAAGGGCTGGTGGGTGTCGAGTTGAGATTCATTGTGGCTGAGGCGCGATGGTGTTGGAAGCGGCGATTCGGGTGAGGATGTGTTGAACGATCTTGCGGACTGATTCATCTTCGTCGCTCAATCCAGCGGTAAGAAGTTTTAGCGCGTGGGCATTGGTTTGTCGCGCAAGCCATAGTGACTGATAAGCCATGCGCCGGATGCTGGTGGAATTGGTGGATGCTGCCAGGCTGGAAGTCATCACACTACCTGGCGGAGGCCGGAGGATCGCCAGGGAGTTGAACGCGGCATTTCGCAGTTGGGGATCAGAGTTGGTAACCGCCAGGTCCACAACTATCGGCACGGCGGCTGAGCCGATCTGACTGAGCGAATAGAACGCGGACGCGCGCACGGTTGCGTTGGTGTCCATGGAAGCCAGGATGAGCGCCGTCACTGCAGGCAGCGCGTTGGATTTGGCCTGGCCAAGCGCATAGACGGAAACGTGACGCGTGCGAACCTCCGCATTGGTGGCCAGCGGGATCAAGTTGGAAATCGCTCGCGAGCCCAACGCCGAAATGTTTTGCGCGACGGCCCAACGCTCTGGTGAATCGGGGTTGGTTAGAATTCGCATGAAATCCGGCAGAGCTGGGGTGGCATTCGTTTCCAAAATTCCCAAGGCACGAATGGCGCCAACACGATATTCGGCCGCGTCCAAGCGGATTTTAGGAAATAGGTAACTGCGAGCCGGCGGCGGGAAATACCGGATATATTTCAATAGCAGCTTTTTGTAGGGGGGGTCTTGTCTGAGAAGTAATGCGCGCAATTCTGGAACGGCTGCTGCACCCATTGCTTGAAAGGCGCTGGTGGCTTCGTTGGTTTGCTGGGAGGTGGCGCTCAAATATAATCCGCGCGTCCATTCCCGAACAGTCTTTCCCTGAAATTCCACAGCGGCGCGATGATTAGTCTGCCACAGCCACAGCAACACAAAGGCGGCAAACGCAAACCACGCCAGGAGAATGAAGCGATGTCGTCTCAAGTCGTAGCGACTTTACCACGTCAAGTCGTCACGTGCCCGTTTAATTTGATGATCCGGTTGTCAGACGAATCGGTGAGCAGTTTCCGATAGGTCGCCAGCGCCAGGAGCGGCCAGGAATTGCGGTACATGTCGTACTTGAGATAGAAAACCTTGGGAAAACCGGTGCCGGTAATTTCCGCCTCATCCCAGGAGCCGTCTTCGTTTTGCGTGCGGATCAGATACTCAATGCCACAACGCAGGCTGGGCAGATCGGGATCCCCAAACGCGCAAAGCCCCATTACTGCCCAGGCAGTTTGGGAAGCCGTGCTTGGCCCCTGCCCCTTGAACACGGGATCGTCGTACGTATTGCAGCGTTCGCCCCAGCCGCCGTCGGGATGTTGTACGCTTTCGAGCCAACGGCGCGCTTTTTGCAGCCAAGGTTCATTCATATCGAGCTTAAGCGCCCGCATGCCACGCAACACCTGCCACGTGCCGTAAATATAATTCACTCCCCAGCGCCCGTACCAGGATCCGTCTTCCTCCTGCTGCGTGCGGATGTAGTTCAACGCCGCCACGATTTGCGGATGGTTCACGTCCCAGCCTTCGTAGCCGAGCAATTCCAAGATGCGCGCCGTAATGTCGGCGCATTCCGGGTCCAACATGGCGTTGTGGTCGGCGAACGGAACTTTTTCCAGAATGTTCTTGGTGCAATCCTTGTCGAAGGCCGCCCAGCCACCGTCTTTGCATTGGAAGGTCATCATCCATTTCATGCCGCGCGCGAAACATTCCTCGCGCCGGGCCGGGTGGTCGGTGGCAATTTGTCGGAGCGCCAGCAGCACCATCGCGGTGTCATCGACGTCCGGGTTCCATTCGTTGTTATATTCGAAGACCCAGCCGCTAGGCTCGATGTCCACGGGGTTTTTATGAATCCAATCGCCCCGTCGGCGAATTTCTTTTCCCATGAGCCATTCGGCCGCTTGCTTGAGGCGCGGATCATCGGCGGGCAAACCTGATTCGCGCAGGCAAATGGCGACAATGGCGGTATCCCATACTGGCGATAAGCATGGTTCAATCCGGATGTCGTCCTCCGTTTCGTGTTCGAGCCGTTTGAGTTCCTTTTCCGCGCGGAGCAATTGCGGATGGTCTTTGGGATAACCCAAAGCCTTGAGCGCAATCACCGAATTGAGCATGGCCGGAAAGATTGCAGCCAATCCATCACTGCCTTCAAAGCGTTCCAACATCCAGTTTTCGCATTTCTTCAACGCCTGACGGCGGAATGGGTGGATCCCATACTCGGCAAATTTTTCGGCGAATTTATGCAGCCGATCCAGCCAGAGGAAAAAATTGCGCCACGAGATTCGATCCGGGTCCGGTGACAAGGCCAGATCCCGCTCGTGGAATCCCTGCGGGTACAACTCGTCGAGGTTGACATGCTTTTTCGGAATTCGCGTCGGTTTGAAATGGTTGATGATGGCCAGGGGCACGAGCATGGCCCGTGACCAATTACTCATCTCCCAAAAATTGACGTGAAACCACTTGCCGATGAGTAACACCTCGCAGGGGATCGTGGGCACATATTTCCACGGATAAAGTCCCAGCAGCGCGAGATATAATTTGGAGAAGGTGTTCATGCGCGGAACGCCGCCGAGGTTTTTGGCGATTTCGCGCGCTTTGAGCATGCGCGGATCCGTTACCGGAACCCCCGCGAGTTTGAGGGCGAGATAGGCTTTGATGGTGGCGTTGACTTCCGCCGGTCCGCCGTAATAGATATTCCAACCGCCCTCGGGAAGTTGTCGGCTCAACAAGTGATTGACCGCTTTTCGCTGCCATTCCGGGTCCACCTTGCCGTTCCAATAATGATAGGCCAGCGTGTCGGAAACCAGCGTGCTGTCCACAATCAGTTCGCCCACCCAATAACCTTCCGGTTTTTGCAAACTGAGCAGGTATTGTTGCGAACGCTGGAGCGCAACTTCAAGCTCAGGCCAATCCGGGGTTTCGGGACTATGGACCGTTGCTTCGTGTCGCGGTCTCAGAGTATGCTGTGAAGCTAACACGCGCTCACTTTCCGCATTAGCGCGGGGGATGTAAAGATGATAATGCCGCGTCCTTCAAGGTTGAATTTTAGCCGCCAGTTTCTCATCGTGATGCCATGCAATCGCATGAACTTTTGCGCGAGGTCATCCAGCAAAGTGGAGCGAAACAAGTGGCCGCGGATCTGAATTTGTCACTTTCCATGATCTACAAATGGGCCGAGCCAAACACGGGTGATGGCAGCGGCGCAGTGAATCCGCTGGATCGGCTGGAACAGTTGCTACAAAGCACCGGGGACGTTCGTTTGGTGCAGTGGATTTGTGAGCGTGCCGGAGGTTTCTTTATTCGCAATCCCAAATTAACCCTGCCGCACCCGGATTACCTGATCCCCGCCACCAATGAAATTGTGCAGGAGTTTGCCGATCTGCTGGCGGTGATCGCGCTTGCCGCCGCCGACAATCAAATCACTCGGAAAGAGGCTCTGGCCATTCGGGCGCGCTGGGAAAAATTGAAAACGGTTACCGAGGGGTTTGTGGCGTGTTGTGAAGAAGGTAATTTTTCCAGTTTGAAAGCACCAGCTTCACCCAACCCCACAACGACTTAACCGTGGGACGTCAATCTGGTTTGGCTGTAAGTTGCCTTTAATCGCGCCTCCTGGCCAACAGCCAGTTGGATTCTGTTTTGCGCCGCGTTACCAGATTCCACACAAACCATGCGCTGATATTCCTCATCGCCAAAATCCGCCATCGCCTGAGCTTTGGTGATCCAGGGGTTCCAAACCACGGTGGACGCTGAGCCTTCTTTCTCAATGTGGATAAGGCGCTGCCAGACGGAATCATGAATTTCCACCGGGCGCGTGGTGTTGACGTAGAGGCGATCTACTTCTCGATCAAAGCGGAGCGCTTCCGCTTGCTCTTGCTTGCGTTGGAATTTTTCCGCGGCGTCCAGGTATTCCTCGCCGCGTAAGCCGGTTACACTGGTGCGGCTGATATCGCCAACCGCAAAGTAAGTGTGCAGGCAGTTATCGAAGGCGAAAACGTCACTGGAATAATTTCGCGTGACCAGTTCGACGATCAGCGTTTTGCCAACGGTGACGTAGTAGTCGAGTGGAATGGATAGGAGTTCCGC
Organism: Verrucomicrobiota bacterium; assembly: GCA_039806955.1. Taxonomy (GTDB): domain Bacteria; phylum Verrucomicrobiota; class Verrucomicrobiia; order Limisphaerales; family JADLHS01; genus JADLHS01. The sequence goes on from JBDHQI010000024.1 coordinate 18,083, forward strand.
CGTGGCGGGCAGGGTCAAGTGGGCGGTTACACTGCCATCACCGGCCCGGTTTAACTCCACCAGTTCCCACGCGCGCAATCGCGCAAAGCCGTGCTGCGCGGCGCGTCCGGGTGGTTTGCCGAACCACGGGAAGATGATGGGAATACCGCCGCGAATTGCCGCACCTTTCTCAAAGCGGCTTTGCTCACTTAAGAACAGCAAGGGCGATTCGCCGTGCAATTGAAAGTGGGTGACGCAGGCGCCTTGCAGGTAAATTTCAGCGGCACTCCACGGCGTTTGAATCTGCACCATGGGCAGGCCACCCCGGCCAGTGATCATGTTCATGCTTATCCTCCTTGTCGCGGCGTTGACGCCGCTTGGCCGCCAAGATAACGCGCGATAGGCTCGGCGCCTAGGGTGCCGGTCAACTTTTTCCAATCGTTCGGAGCTTCGAGTGCCCGTAATCGTGCCTGAACTTTTTCCCGCCGTTCGTGGATGCCCAAACGTCGGGCTTCGTCGGCGTAATCCGGGCGTTGTAGAAACTGGCTGAGATACGCCTGGTGCCGCTGCAACAATTGGCGATCCACCGCTTGTTTGGCTTTAAGTCGTTCCGCATACCAATCACTGGCGAGCAGGTGGTCGCGCGTGAACAGTTGACGCACGCCCGGGTGTTCGAGCCGTTTTCCTTCCCATTGTCCGTCGCGCATGATATGCAAAAGCGCGGCCAACGGCGGGCACGCTTGTGCGATTGATCCGTCGTTGAAGTACATCCCGGCGATGTGCGCATGAGCGGCGACGATGTTATCCATGCCGTCCGCAAACACGTTCATGTCTTGCAATTCCGGTTTCAACATGGCCTCGGTAAAAATAGTGTGCGGGTGATTAAACACGCGGCCAAAGAAGTAATGCACGAAACGGATGTTGATGCGGTATCCCAGCCGGCTTGCGAGTACCGGTTTGCCTTGGTATTCGAAGTCCTCGCATTTGTCGAGATAGCCGTTCGCAATGAGAAATTCCGGCTCCTGCTCCTCCGGCGTCAGGTGACACCAGACCTCGGGCACGATCAAGCTGATGTCGTGATCCACGCGAAATTTTGGCCCAACGTAGCCCGCAGCGGTCACGAATCCGTGCGCTCCAGTCAACAGAAACGATACCAGCGCGTTATTCAGATCAATAATCGGCGGCAGGGCGTTGAATGGTCCTTTGGTCAGCGCGCCTTCCGAGCCGGCACCGGTGGTGGACGGAGATTTGCCCGTGATGCTACAGATGAATTCCATGAACAGCTCCGGCGGTTCAAAGTAGTGAATGGGATTGTAAACGGCCAAGGGACGGACATTTCCATCAGGTGGATTATTCCGGCGGCCGGGCAGCACGGCTTCGACCGGCTTGTAAACAGGTTTGGAGAGTGGTAATCGCCGGCGTAATCGCATCCCGATCGTGGCCAGATAGACTGCCTCCGGTGACTGCAAATCGGGCCGCGCCTGCAGATAACGGGGGTTTTTGCTTGGCTGATCATTCACTAACCGCGGATGAGCCGTCGAGACGAAGTAGCCGGTTTGTTCATTCGCCACTTCACTGATGACGTGTTGCATCGGCTCGGTGTATTCCGAGAAGCTGACGCTATCTTCGATCAGGGCAGGCGCCAAAGTGCCCGGGAGCGGCTCGTAATTTGAGAAGAAGTTATCCGATTGCGCAAAATCCTTTTCGGCCTGCTTATCGTAGCCGCGTTGGATGGCGTCATCGGGGCGCTGAAAAAGTCGTTGCTCGCAATTGGCAACAAACTTGACCGCCGGCGATCCCGATGACCCGGGCAGACCGGTCAGTTGCGTCCGCGGCACCACGACGGAGGCGGTGATATCGTCCTCGACCTGAATTTTAACAGCGGGGTAGTAATCCTTGCGCAAGCCAAACGTGCGCCACGCGCCGTCGTCATCAAACCCCACGCGCAGATGAATGGTGACCAGTTGATGGTTGTCGCACTTTAATTCGTTGCCGGGGGTGCCGTTGATGATGTCCACACTGAAGTGTTCCCGCCAATGTTCGCCCCAGGCGGGTTGATAGTAACGCTTGATGACAAACACCAATTCCTTGATGTAGCGCGGGATGCTTTCGAGCCAGGCATTGTATGCCGGCGTGAAATCGCGTTGATCCTGGGTCAATAACTTGATGACCGATCCGAGCGAGCGTTCGCCGGAAAGAATTTTCCGCCGATCACTCCGACATTTGTCTTTGAAGCGATCCGAATAATCGCGCTCAATCAATTCCGCCACTTTGTCCAAGTCTGATTTCAAATCCGCCACAAACACCGGTCCGGTCAGCACGGCGTCGGTGATTGGTTTGGAAATTTCAGATTTACCGCCTCCGGATACGGTGCAGGGTTTGTGACAAAAGACCCCTTCGGCAGTGGTGCCCACCAGTCGCCAGGGGCGGCCCGGATCCGCGGGTTTTTCCATGCGCACCTTGTAACCCGAGGGCCGTACGTAGGTTTGCCGCGCGAGCAGTTTGATTGCGTGTTCCCCGGTTTGATTTCTCCACGAAACTTTCTGCGTGATGAGGTCGAACTCGGCGTTCTGCGGCACGTACACGATGTTCGGAAATCGTTTGTCTATGCCGTAACCCTCGGGTTGGATGTCCATGAGTTCGGCGTAGAGTTGAAACACTTCCTCGATGTTGTGTCCCAGCGGGCGGACGTGAAGATCGCCGCTGAATTTTTCGCCCAGGTTGTAGGCCGCAAACGTTACCGCGCCCCCAGCGTGTTCTTCCTCACAACCACCAAACAAGTTCGCCGCATAGCTGATCTGGGTTTTGATTTCCTTTTTACAATAGCCGAAATAATTGTCGGCAATGATGGTGACGATGACGCCTCGCTCATCGCGGCAAGTCAGCTTAAAAGCTTCTCCGTTGTTGTAGCGCTCGCTCTCGCTGCGCCAACACATGCCGTCGCGGCGTTGACGTTCCGTCGCTTGATTCCAATGCGGCAGCCCCACCGCCTGTTTGGTCAATCGTGTCAGGTGCGGCGCGAGAATTACGCAGCCGGTGTGGCCGGTCCAATGTTCAGTGTCCAGGCCCGCGTCATTCTCCGGAAGCAGCGGATCACCGCCATTGCCAAAAATACGCTCCACAAAATCGAGATTGCTGACCATTCCGCCGGGCGCAAAAAAGCGCACTTCCAAAGTCTTTTCACTCGTGATCCCGGGAACGGCGGGGCAAACCAGCGGCCGTAACAGCAAGGATACGAAACACTCAGCAGGTTTCAACTGTGTGGCGGTAAAGGGCAGTTGCAGCAACGCCTTGGGCGGCTGCCAGGCCAGTTCCAGCATTTTGGCGAAAACGGATTTCGGCACGCCCAATTTGTCATCCGGGATTGGCAAGCCGCCTTCAGCAACATGAAAAACCCCCGCCGTCGTGCGTCGGTCATGTTTGGGATTATGCAGCACGCCCTGTTTCACACGATAGGAGGAGATCAACTCCGAGGTGAATTCGTCACGATCCACCGGCAACGATAAAATGCGCGCCAGTCCCGGACGGTCCAACGTGAACGTGCGGATGGGCAGTCGCCTTGCGGGCGCACCTTGCAGATAACTGTCCAGAAAACTCTGAATGCGCTGGTCGGCGGGGCAGAGGTATTGGCCCAACAACCGCTCCTTTTCCTGGTACTGAGCCGCAAATGCCGACACAATATCGGTATTGTTTGCCAGCTCGGGAATCGGGATCGGCTCACAACCCAGCAGTACCAGTTTGACATTGATAAAGGAAACCAGATGCCGTGGCTCTGGCGAATTAGGAATCGAACTCATGAATACTCCGCTACCATCGAAGAATATGAAATCTCCCTGCCTTAACAAGGTTGCTTTAAGATCAAAGTGGTTTGGAATGGAAGGACGTGATTCACTGGCGGGTTCAGGATTGGCATGAGGCAAAGTTCGCGCTACGCTGAAGCATTGCTATGACGATTGCTGATATCCGTCGTGATTACAAGGTGTTGACCTTGGATGAATCCCAATTAGATCCCGATCCGTTGCGACAGTTTTCTTTCTGGTTGGAAGACGCGATCGGCGCGCAGGGGAAATCGCGCTGGCGACGCATCGGAATTGCGTTGTACAAACTCGGTCAGGCCATTTTAGGGCGCTCGGGCGCGGATGTGAATGCGATGACGCTGGCGACCGTGGGTGCGGATGCGCTTCCCTCGAGTCGCACGGTGTTGCTCAAGGGAATGGATGAGCGCGGGTTTATTTTCTTCACGAATTATACCAGTCGCAAGGGTACCGAGTTGGCGGCCAATCCCAACGCCGCGTTAACATTTTATTGGCCGGAATTTGAGCGTCAGGTCTGCGTGGCCGGGAAGGTGAGCCAGGTGTCGCGCGAGGAATCCGAGACGTATTTCAAAAGTCGTCCGCGCGGCAGTCAGTTGGGCGCGTGGGCTTCGACCCAGAGCCACGAGGTTGCTTCACGTGCGGAATTGGAACGGCGCTGGGACGAGGTCGCGAAGCGGTATCCCAACGAGATTCCGTTGCCACCCTTTTGGGGTGGATTTGCGTTGCGGCCCGAGCGGATCGAATTCTGGCAGGGGCGGCCAAGCCGTTTGCATGATCGGTTATGCTATTGGCGGCAACCGGATGGTCGTTGGCGAATAGGGCGGTTGTCCCCGTAGCGGCGGCGGTCGGATCAGACGCGGAAATTTTGCAAAATTTATTTGCGCTCAATCTAATTGGAACAACCTTGGGTTAAAAAACTGGTGCAACGCATCAACCCAAGGTTGATGTATTGGGGGTGGGACTAAAGCCATGAGAGTGACCGATAAATCTCCGGAAGCGGAGGACGCGGCGATGGGCGGCGAGACCTGTCATGTAATGGTGGTTTACGACGATCACCACGCGCGAACGCAGGCGCTGGCAGTTTGCGATGTGCTGGTGCGCCAAATCTGGGAGGCCGTCAACCTGAAATTCCACTGGTGGCGCACAGACTTTTTAGCGGATGCGTTGATGAGCCGGCAGGCGGCGGTTGACGGAGTGAAGGCTGATTTTCTGGTGCTTTGTGCCGGGGCTGATCCGCAACTCTCCGCTCCCGTGCGAAATTGGTTTGATAGCTGGCTAACGCGCCGCCGGGAACGAGTCGGGATTCTGGTGGATGTTGGAGTTATCCGCACTGGACAGGCCGCTCCCAGTTCGCCAGCCCGGCGTGAATTATTGCGTGAACTGTGCCGACAAGGGAACTTTGACTACCTGGCGACTCACGGATCGGATCCCGATCCAATTTACACGCCGGATGCGGAGGTTTTGAGGTTGGGATCAACGATTGAAGGCGTGCTTGGTGACATTCGCCCACCCTCTCACTTCGGGCTGAACGAATGTTCAACCTTTCTTTTTGCCTTCCACGGGATGCCATTTGCCATCGTGCGTGGCGGCAATGACTTGATCGTCATCCGTCTTTTTTGGCGCTGTTTCGTTTTGCGCGGAAGATATTTTTGGGGTGGCGGAAGGATTCGCGGGCTTGTCGCCTTGGCGTTTTCGGAGCAACACGGTGTTGTCCCGATCATCTTCAAAAGAGGTTGTTTCATCGCGCATCCGGGCGGCTTCCATCAGTAGATACTCCCAAGAACCCTGGATGGTATGCTGCGGCGGATTGTGAAACGGTTGCACTCGGAATTGGCCATTGCTGATGGCGAGCAAGCGAAATAACGCTTTCTCTCCGGAAAGCGCTCCGGCGGTGGCGTGGACGATGCTCCCCACTTCGATGAAGATTTCGCCGCGAATCCCCGGACTGAGTACTTCGAGGATGGTGGAGTTGCGCCGCAGACATTCGATCTGAATGACGTCGGTCAAACCAACCTGACGCAGGGTGCCCGTGAATCCCTCCCGCTGACTCCACACAAATAGATCGTTGAGCAGGTTGAAGACGGAAACGAATCCATCGGGAGTGATGGGCTTCTCCAGGAACAACTCGGCGCCATTGGCCAGACAGGTGTTGCGGTGACTGTCATTCGCGTGACCGGTGAGAACCACCTTTTTGGCTTCGGGATGGCGGCGGTGAATGACGGTCAGTAATTGCGCGCCGTCCAGCATGGGCATGTTGATGTCCAGAACGACGAGATCAATCGAGTGTTGCTGGAGCAAGGCCAGCGCCTGGTCTGCGGAAACAGCGCGGTAAATCTGCCACGACTTATCGCTTAATGTTTCAAACATCTCCCCCAGGGTTTCCAAAAAAGCCATGCTGTCATCCACGAGCAGTACCTGGCGTGGTTTGTCGGATTTGTCCTCGGCTCGGATGAAGGGGTCGCCAGACTTGGGCAGTTTGAGCAACTCGGTTTTGCTGGGAGGTGTGGAGATTGTTGCCGCAGCGGGAGTCTTTTCAAACCGCAATTCAATGTCCCCCAGGCGCAACACTTCATCGGACTTCAAGACGGCTTCGGTGACCAGCTTGTTGTTAATGAACGTGCCGTTGGTGGAACGCATGTCGCGCACGATCAGTTCACTGCCGCGCAGCCGCACTTCGCAGTGTTCGCCCGAAATGGAGACTTCGGGGATTTGAAACGTATTGCTTTCGGCGCGACCAATCGTGACCCAGTGGGGGCCAAGTTCGCACATCAGACCCGCCTGCGCTTTGGAAATAACGACCAGTCTCGCCATAAACTTCACTTTCCAGCAACTTCACTGCCGTCTTCGGCTTCTTCCTGTTGTTCGCTGATGACGCGCGCGATGGCCTGCAGTTTGTCATTGCCGTCCAGATTTACCAGTTTGACGCCCATGGTGTTGCGACTTGCTTCACGGATGTCTTTGACAAAAGTGCGCACCATTTGTCCGCCTACAGTGATCAGCATGATTTCGTCAGTGTCCTGAACGGTCAGGGCACCAACTACGTCCCCGGTTTTGTCCCCGGTTTTCATGGTAATGATGCCTTTGCCACCACGTGATTGTATGCGGTATTCATCAAAAGACGTTCGCTTGCCAATTCCGTTCTCGCCCGCAACGAGCAGCGTGGCGTCGGGCATGACCACCGCCGCCGCGACCAGCGCATCATCCGCTTCCAGGTTGATGCCCCGCACCCCGGCTGCGGTGCGGCCCATCGAACGCACGTCGGCCTCGTGAAAGCGGATGCTCATTCCCTTCTGGCTGATCAGCACCACGTCGTCGCCCGGATCATTTTCGTCAACACAGCCGCGCGTCAATTTGACGGTGATCAATGCATCGCCTTCGCCGATGTTGATGGCGTTGATGCCGCCTTTGCGCACATTCGCAAAATTATGTAGTGCTGTCTTTTTCACCGTGCCTTGTTGCGTGGCAAAGAAAATTTCCCCGGACTGTTGCCAGGTCACATCCTCCCGGTTTTCATCGGCCTTGGCAATCACTCGAATCATGGCGGCGACGGATTCGCCAGCCTTGAGTTCCAGCAAATTGGCAATGCTGCGTCCCTTGGCCGCGCGGCCCATATCAGGAATTTCATACACACGCTCCACGTAAACGCGACCGGTGTTTGTAAAGAACATCAGGTAATCGTGCGTGCTGGCGGTGAACAGGTGCTCGACAAAATCCCGATCCTCGGCCGTTTCCCCCTCGCGCGTGGTCATGCCAATCACCCCTTTACCGCCGCGGCGCTGCGCCCGATAGGCGCTGACTGCGGTGCGTTTGATCAACCCGCCGTGGGTCAGCGTGATAATCACGCCTTCGTTGGCGATCAGGTCTTCGATGGCGATCTCGCCTTCATCCGGCACCAACTCGGTTTTTCGCGGCGTGGCGTATTTGGCTTTGATTTCCTGCAACTCCTGCTTGATGATCGCCATAACTCGCGATTCCTTGGCGAGGATATCCAGCAAATCCTTGATGACCTCCAGCAGCGCCTTGTATTCCTTGTCAATTTTATCAATTTCCATTCCAGTCAATTGATACAAACGCAGATCAAGGATGGCGTCCACCTGCCGCTCGGACAGAGCGTAACGGCCCGATTGCAAACGGCTTTCCTGGCGGATCAAAACACCCCATTGCTCGACTTGTTGACGCGACCATTCAAAGGCCAGCAGTTTGACCTTCGCCTCGTCGCGGGTTTTGCTCGACCGAATGAGATGAATGAATTCGTCAAGATTCGAGAGCGCGATGATGAAGCCTTCCAACAGGTCGGCGCGCTCCTCGGCTTTCCTCAATTCAAAGCGCGTCCGCCGCAACACGACTTCGCGGCGGTGTTCGATATAGCACTGGATCAATTCTTTCAGGTTCAGCGTCTTGGGGCGACCGTGATCAATCGCCAGCGCGTTGACGCTGAAGGAGGTTTCCAGTTGGGTGTGCTTGAACAGATTCGCGATGACAACCTTTGGCACCGCGTCACGCTTGAGTTCAATGACGAGCCGGCAATGCTCATCGGACTCATTCCGCAGCGCCGAGATTTCCGTGATGACCTTCTCGTTGACCAGATTGGCGATTTGTTGCTCCAGATTGGCGCGATTAACATTGTAAGGAATCTCGGTGATGATCAATTGTTCGCGGTTGCCCTTAAGCTCCTCAGTTCCCACGCGCCCGCGCAATTTCACGCTGCCTCGCCCCGTCATGAAATAATTCCGGATACCTTCAATGCCGCAGAGGAGGCCGCCGGTCGGGAAGTCCGGACCTTTGATGTATTTCATCAGTTCGGGAATCGTAATGTCCGGGTGGTCAATTTCCGCACAAATGCCGTCAATCACTTCGCCCAGATTGTGCGGCGCCATATTGGTGGCCATGCCCACGGCAATGCCCGTGCCGCCGTTGACGAGCAGATTTGGAAACGCGGCCGGAAACACGCTTGGCTCCGTGAGGCGTTCGTCATAATTCGGAACAAAGTCCACCGTGTCTTTATCCATGTCGGACATCAGCGCGGCGCCAAGATGAGTCAGTCGCGCCTCGGTATAACGCATCGCCGCCGGGGGATCGTTTTCCACCGAACCAAAGTTCCCCTTGCCATCCACCAACTTCTCCCGCATCGCCCACGGCTGCGCCATGTGGACCAGGGTGGGATAGATCACCGCCTCACCGTGCGGATGGTAATTGCCGGAAGTGTCGCCACAGATTTTTGCGCACTTGATGTGCTTGCGTCCGGGGAACAACGACAAGTTCTCCATCGCGTACAGAATGCGCCGCTGCGAGGGCTTGAGGCCGTCCCGTACGTCCGGCAACGCGCGCGAAATGATCACGGACATCGAGTAATCAAGGAACGAGTTCTTGATCTCGTCCGCGACGTTGATCTTTTGGATTTTCTCGCCTTGCGAGTAAAGTCCGCCGGGCTGTGTCGGTTGCGCTGGCTCCGGCGACTGATTGGATTCGATTTCGTCTGGCATGATGTAAAATTATTTTAGCGGCGGCTGGTCGTTCAACGCTAGCGCTTCCGGTGAAAGCTTCTGTAACTCGGCGATCTTTTTGTTGATCCGTTCAAGGTTTTCCAATCCACGTTTTTCGTGCGGCTCGGTTCCGTAGGGACGCAACGCTTTCACCTGGCCGTCCTCGTAAATCACGTAGCTTGTTCCACATTGGCGGGCGCGGCGGATGGCGTCCGGCGCGGCGTTTTGCATGGCGCGCTCGACCTGATAATCTTCCATGTCCATGATGGACTCATCCCAATCTTCAATGATGGTTTTCATAGCTTGTTATTGGCTTCGCTCAAAATTTCTTCGAGCCGCTTTTTATCCCGCGCCACAAAACGACCCGCTTTCTCAACAGCTATAAGACGCGGCTCGGCCAGATCATTTTCGATCAGCTTCCACGAATCGAACAGCCGCCGGTATATCTCAAAAAAATTCTCAATGGTTTTGAAAAATCGCCGCCGCGAAATAGCTTCTGGAATGTTGTGCCCGCCTTCCACCACGCGCTGCCGAATGCGGGTCAGCGTGATTTCCGGCTGCCGCACCCAGACAAAATAACATTTCAGCGTAAACCCCGCCGCCTTCGCCTCGCGCAACCAACCTACCGCGCTGCGTCCGCTCATCGTGGTTTTCCACATAAAGCCAGTTTTATGCGCGATGAGTTCACGGATACGGCCAAGCACAATGCGCCCCGCTTCCATTGTAACCACACCCGGGTTGAACGGCGACAATCCGCGCGCGATAAGATCGGCATTCACAAACTCAAGTTGCTTCGCTTCGTCCGGCAAATAACGGTTGGCGAAGGTAGTTTTTCCCACGCCATTCGGCCCGCGATGACGTAAATCGTCGGCATCGCGTTTCAACTTTTCTCCGCCTCTTCCGCTGGCGGAAAAACTGTGATTCTCAACAACGTCGCCGCGTCCCGCAACCGTCCGTCCGTCGTGACCAGCGGAAAATCCTGGCACAAGTCCGCCGTCGCCAGATGAATCGCGTCCAACGTGCGCAACGGCACTTTGGGATGACACTGCTCCAGCGAATGTCGCGCCTTCCGCAGCACGATAGAATGCAGCGGTTCGATGCGGATTTCCCCCGCTTCAATTCGCGCTCCGAATTCGCCCCACGCGCGTTGCCGGTCGGCGGCGGAAATTTTCCCGGCGCGCTCGCGGGCGAGCAACGCCGAGAAAACTTCGGTTTGCGCCAATTCGGAGGTCACCAGCGGCTGCCCTTCCAGCGCGCGAATGAAAAACTCGCTGTCGGGTTCAGCCACCAGCAACTTGACGATGATGCACGAGTCCAGATACATGATTACCAGCCCCGCCCATCGCGATCTGCGCGGATGATTTCCTCCGCCGTCGGCCCGCCGCGCCACGGAGGCATTTTTTTCAGGTGTTCCCATGTTCCGGTGAACACCTTTGGCGCAGCGCGCCGGCCCACCGGCGACAAAACCGCCTTCGGTTTGCCATCCGACGTGATCGTGACTTCCTGCCCGCCCGCCACCATTTCGAGCAACGCCGAAAGTTTGGCTTTGGCCGCACGCACCGGGATGGACAGCCCCACGCCCGGCAGCGCAACCGCCTCGCGCAAGGCCATTGGCCCGGGCGATTCCGGTTCGAGGCCGAGCGGCTTTTGCTTCTGCTTGTAGAGCGGCACTTGTCGTTTTGTTTTCATGGCTTTAATGTAGTCTCATGTGACTACATTCGTCAACATTTATTTTTCTCCGGCAAATTGATCCCTGCGGCGCGGGCGAAGGCATGGAAATCAAGGGCGGTATTCTGGTCGTGGACGATTCGCCACGCGCCTGCCTGCAACTGGAAAACGTAAACGAGCCACGTCTCGAATGGCGCGGTTTCCGGGTTGGGTTGATACGTGTAACGCACGAGCGCCATCGCCATGTCCTCGCCGACGACCTTATGGACGACCGAGCCGTTCCAAGTCCAATTCGTGTCCTTGAACCACTGCTCGTGAATGGCGATGGTTTCGGCTGGCGTCTTAAAGGCGTGACCGTTCTGAACAATCGTGTAAAGCGTATCACCCAGCGACAGGTGTGACTTGAATGCCTGAATGTCCCGGTTGGCAATGGCGGCGAAGTGGGCATTCAATGCTGAATCAAAGTCTGGCTTCATGCTTGTGGGATCGGACATCGCTGCGAGGTGTCGCTTGCTTTGCTGTCTGGCGCTACAGCGCCTTGGTTGGGTGCATTGGCAATCAATCGAAGCTCTCGTCCATAGATGTAGTGCGTGGATTCTACCTTAAACTTAGCCCGAGAAAGTGACTCTGATGGAATCTCAATCACCTCTTCCTGGCCTATTACTTTCAGATTGCAGACGACGAACAAAATGAAACGCTCGCCATGATCTAACGCCCGCCGCTGGCCATCTGTCAGCCCAATAAAGTCAAGCTTCGCCCACGGCAACTGTTTGCATTTAACCTCTGCTGGAAGGCCATCCACAATAAGATCGAAAGTCTTCCGTTTGGAGCGCGTAACAGTGCGTCCCATACGTTCCAAATGCGCGATAACGATTGAAGTGCCTTGACGCTCTATGTTGTGGGTCTCGCTCATACGCCTAACAGCAATAGACAGCAATTACACATAACCACTTCAAACATCCAGATTCCGCACGTTCAGCGCGTTGTCCTCGATGAACTGGCGGCGCGGCTCGACCTCATCGCCCATCAGCTTCACGAACATTTCCTCGGCTTCCACGGCGTTCGTCAGATCAATCCGCAGCAGTTTGCGCTTGGCGGGATCCATCGTCGTTTCAAAAAGCTCCTTCGCGTCCATTTCGCCCAAACCCTTGAAGCGATACATCTGGATGCCCTTTTTGCCGACGGCCTTCACGCCCGACAGAATTTCCGGAATGGAAAACAGTGACGTAACGGAGGCGCGATCGCCCTCGCCCTCAACCAGCTCAAACAGCGGTTTGTCCTGCGCGGCGTAGTGATCCACTGCCAAACCTTTCTTGTTCAACTTGCCAAGTAAATCGGCGATCGCCTTGCTCTCCAGGCGGAGATCGGAAATTTTAGCGCGGCGCGTCGGCGTGTCCTTTTTCCGTTCGACTTCCGTGTCGCTACCGAACAAATCGTTGTTGGCGGCTTTGAATTCCTCCACCTCGGCAAGATTGCGGAAGTAGTGAACGGTTTCATCGTTGCCCTCGCGGATTTTGATCATGGTTTGCGGCAACGCGCCCTCCGGATCGCGCCGTTCGACATAATCGGCAAAATCACCGCCGAGTCGCTTGATGTGCGTTACGTGTTTATCCAGCGATTCGAGCAAGGCCAGGATTTCTTCCAACTGCGTTGGCGTGAATTCGCGTCCGTCAGACAGGTTTTTCAACCGTACTTCTTCGATGCCGTTTTGCAGCAGGATGCGGTTTAGTTGCGCTTCGTCGGCGATGTAATCAGTCTTTTTTTTGCGGGTGATCGAGTAGAGCGGAGGCTGGGCGATATAGACGAAACCTTGTTTCACCAGTTGCGGCATCTGGCGGTAGAAGAACGTCAGCAACAGGGTGCGGATGTGCGAACCGTCCACATCCGCATCGGTCATGATGATGATTTTGTGATAGCGCAACTTGGTGAGGTCGAATTTGCCTTCCTCCTTTTCCTCTTCCTCGCCGGTGCCGATGCCCGTGCCAATGGCCGTGATCATGGTCCGGATTTCGTTGTTGTGCAGAACCTTGTCGAGACGCGCCTTCTCCACGTTGATCAATTTCCCGCGAATTGGCAGAATGGCCTGGAACTTCCGGTCGCGGCCTTGTTTCGCGGAGCCGCCTGCTGAATCGCCCTCAACGATGTAGAGTTCAGTGTTCTCCGGATCGCGATCAGAGCAATCCGCCAGCTTGCCGGGCAGGCCGCCACCGGTCAGCGCGGATTTCCGCACCGCCTCGCGGGCTTTTCGCGCCGCTTCCCGCGCGCGGGCGGCGTTGAGTCCTTTTTCAAAGATGCGCTTCGCAATCGGCGGATTGGCGTCGAAATAAATCATCAGACCTTCGTAGGTCACCGAGCCGACGATGCGTTCGACTTCGGGCGAGAGCAGTTTGACCTTGGTCTGCGATTCGAATTTGGGATCACTGTGTTTTACGGAAATCACGGCGGTCAAACCTTCGCGCACGTCATCGCCGGTTATTTGCGGATCTTTGTCCTTCAATAGCTCGTTCGACTTCGCGTATTGATTGACCGCACGGGTCAAGGCACTGCGGAAGCCAGATAGGTGCGCCCCGCCGTCGGGATTGTAGATGGTGTTCGTGTAACACAACACCTGGTCGTTGTAGCTGTCGTTGTATTGCATCACCACCTCGACGTGGACTTCGATTTCCTTGTTGTCGAGCGTTTCCTTGGTTTCTTTCTGAAACGCGATGGGTTTGGGATGCAGCACCTCCCGGTTTTTGTTCAACTGCTTGACGAACTCCTCGACGCCGCTCTGATAATAAAACCGTTCCGGTTCGGCGTTTGCCTGGCGCTCATCGGTGAAGATGATTTCCAGACCGGAATTCAGAAACGCAAGTTCACGCAGGCGTTGCGCAATGATGTTCGTCTTGAACTCGGTGGTCTCGTGGAAGATTTCCGGATCGGGCATGAACTTGATCAGCGTGCCCGTGCCTTTCGCTTTGCCGATGACTTCCAGTTTTTTGATCGTTTTGCCGCGCTCGAATTCCATGTGATGGATTTGTCCGCCGCGCGAGACTTCCACCTCGAACCATTCGGAAACTGCGTTCACGCATTTGGCTCCGACGCCGTGCGTGCCGCCGGAAAATTTGTAACCGCCCTGACCATATTTGCCGCCGGAGTGAAGCGTGGTCAGCACCAGTTCCACGCCGGGCAGGCCGGATTCCTTGTTGATGTCCACCGGAATGCCCCGGCCGTTGTCCTGGATGGAGATCGAGCCATCCACATGAATGGTAACTTCAATGCGGGAACAGTAACCGGCCAGATGTTCATCCACGGAGTTATCCAGTACCTCGCTCACGCAATGATGCAGCGCACGTTCATCGGTGCCGCCGATGTACATTCCAGGCTTCTTGCGGACGGCTTCCAAACCTTTCAATTGCGACAGCTTGGAAGCGTCATAATCGGTTTTTACCGTGGGAGTAGTGGTGGTTAAATTTTCAGTAAGTACTTCGGTTTCGTTCGCCATAAACACAGTGGTGTCGGTCAGAAACTCCAACTCCTGAAAACCGACGCTGGATTCTAAATAATTGAGCGCCCGCACACAATGTTAATTTAGGTTTTTTACGGAGAAAAATACCATTACTTGGGGCGCAATTCAGTCCGTGACGGGATATGTTGTGGCGTGAGGTTGGAAGGATGGAAGCCGATTCCAGCCGTTCGTAATCCGCCGGATCGCAGCGAAAAAGCGGGCCGGGTCGCGCGGCTACGATTTGATGTCGCGCACCTGAAAGGCCGTCGCGCCAATGACAAAAACCGTGGCGGTTGCGGCCAGCAATAGAAACTCGGATTGCGCGATTCTCCAGATTGGCACCGGATCAGAAAAGACCATCAGCCAGGAACGAAAATGGTGGGTGATGAACCAGTTTTGATAGCGGTCAAAAAACGGAATGCCTTCCATGACCAGGTTCACAAACATGTAGGACAGGGCGAGAATGGTGGCGGCCGCCGGTTTCATGTTGAAGCAGGAAAACATGAACGCGATGGACAGCATCGTGCCAGCATTGATGATGAGAAAAATGTGCGCCACTAGAAAACGGATGGAACCTTCCGACGCGCCGAGAATGTTGAAGGCTTGTCCCGGAACGAAAACGAACAACCCTTTCCACGGAAAAAACAGTCGCGCCATCCCCAGCGCGGTTGCGCCCAGCGCCGCCACCAAGACGGCGGCAAAAATGATTCCGGCCACCCATTTGACAAACAGCAAACGGCTGCGCGAAATGGGGCGTGACAGAATCATCCGCAGTGTGCCGTCCTCGGTTTCCTTGGCGACCAGATCGCCGCCGACCAACGTGACGTACAGCGGCATGAGCAAAACGATCTGAGGCAGGATCATCACCACCGCGACAGTCAGCGCTGAAATGAATTCCTCCGCCAGATAGCCGTTGCCCGCCAGTAACCGTTCCATGTCACCCTGCCAGCGGGTGAATTTGAACGCGAGCAGCATGGCCAGTTGCGCCAGCAGAAAGGCGCCGAACCCGATGTACGTGCGCTTTTTGCCGAAGAGTTTCCCAAGTTCGTTTTTCAGTTGCGCGAAGAACATGTCAGTTGGATGGATTGGGGGTCGCCTTGACCAGTTGCAGATAAAAATCCTCCAGGGTTTGTTCGCGCCCCCAGAGGCCGGAAACATCGTGGCCGGCTTGAACCAGCACCCGCGCTATATCGGCAATCGCCACGCCGTCTTTGAGGCGCAGATGTTCCGTGCCGTCGCTGTCCAAAATCAAATCCTGCTTGCGCAACAACGTCACTGCGGCGTTGAAATCCCGGGTACGCAATGCCACCCGGCCGCGGGTGGCCTTCACTTCCGCAATCGTGCCGTCAAAAACTTTTTCGCCGCGATGCAGCACCGCGATCCGTGAGCAAAGCTGTTCGACCTCGGTAAGCAGGTGCGAGGAAAGCAGAATGGTCAGTCGCAGTTCGCGGTGCAGCCGCAAAATGGTGTGGCGCATTTCGGCGATGCCCTCGGGGTCCAAACCACTGCCAGGCTCGTCAAGGATGAGCAGTTCCGGTTGCGGCAACAAGGCTTGCGCCAGCGCCAGGCGCGCGCGCATGCCGTGTGAGTAGGTGCGCACGTGGCCGTGTTCACGACCGGTTAACCCCACCCAATCCACGACTTCCTGGATGCGTTGTTTCGAGGTGGGGGCGGTATAGTGACTGAGAATTTCCAGGTTGCGCCAGCCGCTCAGGTAATCATAAAACGCGGGCGCTTCAAAAATCGCCCCGACCTTTTTCAAAGCCCGGGCGCGTTGCGTGGTGACATCGAACCCGCATACTCGGGCCTCACCCGAGGTCGGCCAGACTTGTCCGAGCATCATGCCGATGGTGGTGCTTTTGCCGGCGCCGTTGTGTCCCAGCAACCCAAAAATTTCGCCCGACGGCACGGCCAGCGTCAGGTCGCCAACCGCCGTGCGCGCGCCAAATTTTTTATGCAGGTGCGTGAGTTCGATCATGGTTTTTGAATGCTTCCTTCAATGGCGAGCAGGTTCTTGATATGTCCGTCGGCGTAAAGGTAATTTACCGCCTTGCTGGCGCCGCGCGCGGAGTGGAAGCCTTCCTTGTCGAAGAACACCGGCATGGCGTGAGGATCAAATTTCATGCCGAGCGCCGAGAGTTGATCGGCCATCTGCCCATTGAGCAGACTGTTCCACGAATAGCTCGAACCGGTCGTTTCAAACAACCTTTTGCGATCCGAAGGGCAACGCAACACGTTGGTGTTGCCCAGTTCATCGCGCAGCACCACTTCCACGCTGGGTAGCACGTTGGTCGGCGCCGGGTTATCTTCCGTGGGGGCGGTGCGATCACGCATGACGGGTAAGCGCTGATGGTTGGCATCCACATAAAGCTGCAACGCGATGCCGATTTGTCGCAGATTGTTCAGGCACGCGGTGCCGCGGGCGCTTTCCTTGGCGCGACCGAACGCGGGGAGCAGCAGGCCGGCCAGAATTGCAATGATGCCAATCACCACGAGCAACTCGATGAGCGTGAAGGCAAAGCGCGGTTGCTTTCGAGCGGACACCATGGGGAACAGGCGATTCATCGCCCGTGAAGAAACCGGCCGGATTCCATGTTGCGTTGCAACTCCTCAAGGAGCGGGGCCAGTTCGGCTTTGGTTTGCGCCGAGCTTTGGCTGTAGAATGTTTTCAAACCGATGGTCCGCACCTTGGCTTCCAGTTCGGGGCTCAGCGGGGTGGCGTTGGTTAAGTCCGTGCCGCCGGGGCCGGGTGGCGGTGGCATTTGCTCGCGCAACCGTTTCAAGGCCTGATCCACGGTGCGCCGCCGGCGCTCCTCTGGTAATTCTTCAAACGCGGCGATCATCTGCTTGAAGCCGGTCGGCAACGTGGCCTCGATGAATTCGCCTTTCTCCTCCTCGGTCATTTCCTGAAACCAGTCACCAACCGCGCGCCCCATGCGCATTTCGCGACGGTCCTCGAGCGATAACCGGTTTAACATGGCCGCCGCTTTCCGCAAGGCCGCCGTGCGCTCGGCGCCGGTGAGCCGGCTCAAATCCGTGCCGGTGACGAACGCCTGCAGTTTTTCCGGCGTCACTTTGGCATTTTTGGCGACGTAATATCCGGTCAGCCCCAAGACCCAAATCCCGATGATGGCCAGCAAGCCGGCGCTCAACGCTCTCTTTTTCGGACTGCTCACGCGCTCAGTTTAGCGAAACCCGCCCCCCGCGCCACGAAAAGTTTATCCGGTCCGACGCAATTTATCGTTTACGTTGACCGCGCGTTGGAGTTACAACGGCGACAATCCGGTTTCCATGAAACTTGTGCAGTGCCAATTCAGTCGCGGTGCAAAAGCCGAATCAACGGCTATGGCTCGATTGCTTGGCGTGGCGCTCGTGTGGGGGATGGTCGGCGTTGGTTCGATCTCGGCTGCCGGTTTCCGGCTGGCCGACGTCACCGATAAATCTCTCGGCGTCTGGGAAGGTGATCAACCAGTGCTGGTTTACAATTACGGCATCATCAGTCCCACCAACGTGCCGGTCGATCGGGCGCGCAGCAGTTATGTGCATCCACTTTACGGACTGGATGGCGAGGTGTTGACGGATGATTTTCCAAAGGATCATTACCATCACCGCGGTCTGTTCTGGGCCTGGCCGCATGTAAAGATTGATGGTCAGGAATACGATCTTTGGCTGCTCAAGGGAATCCGCCACCAATTTGATCACTGGTTGAAACGCGAAGCCTCCGCTGCCGCCGCCATTTGCGCCGTGGAAAATCATTGGCTGGTCGGCGACCGGAACGTAATGACGGAGCAGGTATGGTTTCGCGTGTTGCCCGCCACGTCGGAAGGACGCGCCATTGACCTGGAACTGACGCTGACGCCGACCACGGTGCCGGTGACTTTGCGGGGCGCGGAAGAGAAGAGTTACGGGGGATTAACTTTGCGCTTCGCTCCGCATGAGGGCAATCCGATGATCACCGTGCCGTCCGGGCGAACCAGGGAGGACCTGACGATGACCCGGCTGCCATGGGCGGATTTATCCACACAGATTGCCGGAGCAAAAAAAACCAGTGGCGCGACAATTTTCATCGCGTCGACGCATCCCGATTTTCCGCCCGAATGGTTGACCCGGCACTACGGGGTTTTGTGCGTCGGTTGGCCAGGAGTGAAAGGGCAGACGCTTGCGCCCGGTAAAACGGTGCGTTGCCGTTATCGCGTCTGGATTCATCGCGGCGTCCCGACGCTGTCACAATTGGCAATGCAGTACGCCACCTTCACCCAGGCCATCTCCAATGCGCCACCACTTTCCGTGAGTGACGGCCAAAACGGACGGCATTGATGGAAAACAGGAAAAATTATGAAGCGACCAAAACAAAAACATCAACTGGCGGAACCGCTTACTCGCAGAAGCTTTTTAGGGCGCAGCAGCTTGCTGCTGGCCGGCGCCGCTCTACCGCAGATTTTGCCCAGTGGCGTTCTGGCGGCGAACGGTCAGCCTGGAGCGAACGATCGGATCGGCATCGGATTTATTGGCATGGGGCGACAAGCCGGCGGATTGTTGCGCGGCGTGGAGCGGTTGCCCGTCGGCAAGGTGGTTGCCGTGGCGGATGTGAATTTACCTCGCGCTCGTGAGGTCGCGCAAAAACACAACGGCGTGGCTTATCAAGATTATCGGCGCTTGTTGGAGCGCAAGGACGTGGACGCGGTGATTACTGCCACGCCCGAGCATTGGCGACTTTTGATCTGCGTAAATTCCTGTCAGGCGGGCAAGGACGTTTACGCCGAGAAGCCGATGACGCTGACGATCCGGGAAGGCCGATTGATCGTGCAGGCGGCGCGCAAATACAATCGCGTTTTTCAAGTTGGCAGCCACCAACGTTCGATGTGGCAAAATTACATCGGCTGCAAACTGGTGCGCGATGGAAGCATCGGGAAAATCAAAAAAGTCATCGCCTACAATTATCCCAGTCCCTGGGAATTCAAGCTGCCCGCGCAACCGATTCCGGCGGAATTGGATTGGGACATGTGGTGCGGGCCGGTCGAACCGGTGCCCTACCATCAAGACCTTTACCTGCCGCGCGCCAATCCCGGCTGGCTTTCGTTCCGACCGTATTCCGGCGGTGAAATGACCGGTTGGGGCGCGCATGGTTTGGATCAAATTCAATGCGCACTGGGCATGGATGAAACCGGTCCGGTTGAAGTCTGGGCCGAAGGGAAAAAGTTTGTGCCGCCAACTTATACGCAACCGGAAAGTCAAAAGCGCGGAGACGCCATTGCGATGGAAACCAAAGTCTTCTTTCGCTACGCCAATGGCATCGTAGTCGAGCCGGGTGATGAAGCGACCATGGGCGGCGCGGTGTTCGTCGGTGAAAACGGTACGATCAATATCAAACGCGGCTTTCTGGAATCCGATCCGGAGGAATTGGCGCTGGAGGCCCTGGGAAAACGACCGGCGAATTTCAGCGAAGACCACATGCGCAATTGGTTCGATTGCATCAAATCCCGCCAGCGCCCGGTGGCGGATGTGGAAGCGGGCCACCGTTCGGCCACGGTGTGTCACCTCGGTAATATCGCGCGTTTGCTCGGACGCAAATTGAAATGGGATCCGGTGCGCGAAAAATTCCCCGATGACGCGGAGGCCAATCAATACCTCGATCGCGAACGCCGCAAACCGTGGATGGCGCCCGAGCAAATTTAAGCGCTCATGTACCGTTGGCTGTTTCTTTTCTTGGTGGCGTCGCTCTGCGGCGGCTGGGCGTCTGCTGCGGATGCAATCGCGTTCGAGTCAGATGCGGGGCAGGGGAGTTTGCGCATCTTGATTGGCAGTCAGGAAGCCTTGGTTTATAGCTACGGGACGAATTGGGATTTGCCGCATTTTTATCCCGTACGCAGTCCTTCCGGGAAATCCATGACCGTCGAAAAACCGGACCCCTATCCGCATCACCGCTCCTTTTGGTTTGCGGATACGGTGCAGTTGGAGGGACAACGGCAGGCTTCATTTTACAATGCGCTCTATTCCGGTCACGGCGACAAACAAAATCCACAACCGCCATTTCGCGATCACATCCGCCACATCAGCTTGACTCTGGCTGATGCTTTGCCTGCGGAGCAGAAACGCGAGTTGACCGCGCAACTCGTCTGGGAAATGGATGATGGCAAAATTCCGGTGTTGGACGAGACGCGGCGGATGGTCATTACGGCGCTTCCCAACGGCGAGTATTTTCTCGACTTGGAATTCACGCTCGTGGCGAATTACGGCGCGGTTACGTTTCAGAGCGACGCGGTCCATTACGCCTGGCCGTTCATTCGGCTCAATAGCGAGTTCAATGCCTCTGCCGGTGGTGTCCTGGTAAACTCCGAGGGCGAGAGTGGCGAAACGAACACCAACATGAAAATCGCGCGGTGGGTGGATTTCTCGCGTGGCTCAGGCGCCGCGGCGGAAGGTCTCGCCATGTTCAGTCATCCCGCCAATCAATCCCCGCATCAATGGCTGACGCGTGATTATGGCTGTTTCGGGCCGCGTCGTGTCGCTGCCAAGAGCGGCAAACCGTTCGTTTTGGCTCGCGGCGAGAAAATCTCCACACGCGTCGGGGTGCTGGTTCATCGGGGCGATGTTCAGGCGGGGCAGGTGGCTGCGCGTTATCAACTTTACTCAAACGGAAAGTTGTAATCTTTAATACTGCAACCCCGGGATTTGGCCGAAGCATAAATCCATCTTGCCAAGCTGCCGTCCGAATCTAAGCTCTCGTTCATGTCGCTTGCTGAAGCTGCGCCCGCAACTGCATTGCTAAATCATCCGGATCAATTTGTCCGCCGCCACATCGGCCCGAACGCCACGGAAACCGCGGCCATGCTCCAGGTGGTTGGTTTTAACTCGCTGAACGCGCTGATGGACGCGGCCGTGCCCCAATCCATTCGTCTGCCTAAGCCGTTGAATCTGCCCGCGCCTAAAACTGAGTTTGACGCGTTGCGCGAACTGAAAGCTGTCGCCGCGCAAAATCAGGTGTTCCGTTCGTTCATCGGCATGGGCTACTACGATTGCATCACTCCGCCCGTCATCCAGCGCAACGTGTTCGAGAATCCCGGCTGGTACACGCAATACACGCCTTATCAAGCCGAGATTTCCCAGGGCCGCCTCGAAGCGCTCCTGAATTTCCAAACGATGGTTGCCGATTTAACCGCGCTCGACATCGCCAACGCCTCCATGCTCGACGAAGCTACGGCGGCGGCGGAAGCCATGACCATGTCGCACCGGCTCAAGGGCAACCGCAATGTCTTCTTCATCTCGGAAACTTGTCATCCGCAAACCATCGAAGTCGTCTCCGCCCGCGCAAAAGCGTTGGGAATCGAAACTATCGTTGGCAATCCCGAAACATTCGCGTTCAGCGACAAAGTTTTTGGTGCGCTGGTGCAATATCCTGACACCTTCGGCGCCATTCACGATTACGCTCCGTTCGCTGAAAAAGCTCATGCGGCGGGCGCGCTCGTGACCGTCGCGACCGATCTGCTCGCGCTCACGCTCATCAAGCCACCGGGCGAATTCGGCGCGGACATCGCCGTCGGCAGCGCGCAACGCTTCGGCGTGCCGCTCGGTTACGGCGGACCGCACGCGGCCTTCTTCGCCACGCGCGACGAATTCAAGCGCCAGATGCCCGGTCGCCTCGTCGGTGTCTCCAAGGACGCGCGCGGCAAGCCCGCGTTGCGCCTCGCCCTCGGCACGCGCGAACAACACATCCGTCGGGAGAAAGCCACCAGCAACATTTGCACGGCGCAGGCGTTACTCGCGAACATGGCTTCGCTCTATGCTTGTTATCACGGTGCGGAAGGATTGAAACAAATTGCGGAGCGCGTTCACAAACTGACAGCCATTCTCGCAAGTGGTTTGGAAGACTTGGGCTTCGCTCCGGACAACAAGACCTTCTTCGATACAATCACGATCTCGCTCTCAGATGCCGAAACGCTTCACAAAGATGCGGAGTTCCGTCAGATAAACCTGCGTCGCATTAGCGACAAGAAAATAGGCATCGCACTCGATGAAGCCACATCCTTGAGTGACGTCGAAAGAATTCTTGGGATTTTCAACGGGAACTCAAACGGCAAGGCTGCATTGGATCAAGGCTTATCAGATTACGACTGGTGTAATCGCATCCCAGTCGAACGCACCAGCAAATTCCTCCAGCACCCCGTCTTCAACCGCTACCACTCCGAGACCGAGATGCTGCGCTACATCAAGCGGCTCGAATCGCGCGACCTCTCGCTCACCGCCTCGATGATTCCGCTCGGCTCATGCACCATGAAGCTCAACGCCGCCGCCGAGATGTTCCCTGTGTCGTGGCCCGAGTTCGCGAAGATCCATCCGTTCGCGCCCATCAAACAGACGCGCGGTTACCAGAAGATGTTTGAACAACTCGAAACCTGGCTCGCGGAAATCACCGGGCTGGCTGGCGTGTCTCTGCAACCCAACGCCGGTTCGCAGGGTGAATACTCCGGATTGTTGGTCATTCGCGCCTATCACGCATCGCGTGGCGAAGCACACCGGGACGTTTGCTTGATTCCCACCTCCGCGCACGGTACGAACCCCGCCAGCGCCGTAATGGCCGGAATGCGGGTCGTTGCCGTCGCTTGCGATGCGGCGGGCAATATTGACGTGGCGGATCTCCGTGCCAAAGCGGAGGCGCATAAAGACACGCTGGCCTGCCTTATGGTTACTTATCCCAGCACGCATGGCGTGTTCGAGGCAACCATCCGGGAAATCTGCGACATCGTTCACGCGGCGGGCGGACAACTTTACATGGACGGCGCGAACATGAACGCGCAAGTGGGTTATACTTCACCCGGCTGCATCGGCGCGGATGTCTGCCATTTGAATTTGCACAAAACTTTTGCCATCCCGCATGGCGGCGGCGGGCCGGGCGTCGGGCCAATTGCGGTGGCTGAACACCTCGTCGAATTTTTACCAAGTCACAGCGTGGTCAATTTGGGAGGCGAAAATCCCATCGGCGCCGTCAGCGCCGCGCCGTGGGGCAGCGCCAACATTCTGCCGGTTTCCTGGATGTACATCGCCATGCTCGGTGCGCGTGGTTTAACCGAGGTCACGCAATACGCCATCCTCAACGCCAACTACATCTCCAAGCGACTGGCCCCCTATTTCCCCACGCTCTACACGAATAATCATCTGGTCGCGCACGAATGTATTCTTGATTTGCGCGGGTTCAAAGCCACCACCGCCGAGGATGTGGCAAAGCGGCTGATGGATTATGGTTTCCATGCGCCGACGCTGTCGTTTCCCGTCGCCGGCACGCTCATGGTCGAACCGACCGAGAGTGAATCAAAGTATGAGCTGGACCGTTTTTGTGACGCGATGATTTTGATTCATGCGGAAATGACCGCCATCGAAAATGGTTCTGTTGATCCGAAGCACAATTTGCTCAAAGGCGCTCCCCACACCGCCGACCAGATTGCCAGCGCCGCGTGGAACCGTCCTTACAGCCGCGAAGTCGCCGCGTTTCCCGTTCCGTCGTTGTTGGACTACAAATTCTGGCCTTCCGTTGCCCGCGTGGACAACGTGTATGGTGACCGCAATCCGGTTTGTTCGTGCGTCGGGATGGAGGACTACGCCTAGCCGTGCCGGGACAGAGCGGCGGCGGATTGACTGCGAGCGGCTCAAATTACGCGAACGAAATTAAGCGCAAATGCGCGCGGCCGCGAAGTTTCAACTGCTGACGGACGTGGATGCACGCTGTTTGAAAGGGCTGAAAGCCCGGCAGAGAATAGCCCAGGACAACTAGGAAGATTCCAAGCCTTGTAAGGTTGGCGGGCTTTTTTTCAGTTGCTCATGATAATCCCTTTCTGGCGAGGTGCGGTAGTGAAACTATGAAGACAGCAAAGCGTAGGATTGGGTTCGTCTCCTGGTGAAGGCAAGGTTGGTTCTGGCCGGCTGCGGATCGAGCTGATTTGATAGCGGAGGTCTTCCTCGAGGAGCGTCATGGAAATCACAGCTTTGGGTGTTGGCGGTGATGGTCGGTGGCGTCTTGATAGTTTTTGGCGAGCGACAGCAGTTCGGCTTCACCAAAGAGTTTGCCAAGAAAGTAAATGCTGGTGGGCGTGCCCGCCGACGTAAAACCGTTCGGCACGACCACGCATGGGTGTCCAGTCAGATTTCCCAGCAATACCGTCAGACCCGCGCCCGAAGGGGCGATGATGGCGTCGAACGGTGCAAACGCTTTGGCCATGTCCTGAATCAGGAGCCAGCGGATACGTTGGGCGCGCAAGTATTCGACGGCAGGAACAAAGCGGCGTTCGCGGAAAGTGTTGGGCCAGGCATCGACGGTTTGTTGGCGCAGCCAGTCGTCCTGACCGCTCAGAGTCAATTCGTCGAAGGCGGCAGCAGCTTCCGTGGAAAGCAGAAACGAAATGTTGCCCAGTGAATATTCCGGGAATTGCACCGGCTGCAGGTTCACCCCGAGTTGGCGCAACACGGCCAACGCGGCATCGTCATTTTGTCGGCCGTCACCTTGCTTGGTTTCAAAAAGGGTTTGCAGGTAGCCAACGCGAAGTTTTTTCACATCCAGACGCGCGTCGTAGTTGAACGGGACGTCGCGCACGGTTTGATCAACGTTATCCGGTCCTTGAATGGCGTTGAGTACGAGGGCGCAATCTTCAACCGTGCGACAAATCGGTCCGATTTTATCCATGCTCCAGCTCAGGGTCATGGCGCCCGCACGACTGACGCGGCCATAGGTCGGGCGCAAGCCGGTGACGCCGCAGCGGCTGGCGGGCGAAAGAATCGAGCCGTAGGTTTCCGTGCCGATGCCGAACGCAAACAAACCGGCGGCGGTACCGGCCGCCGATCCAGCGGAACTGCCGCTTGAACCTTGCTTGAGATTCCACGGATTGCGCGTTACTCCGCCGAACCACGTTTCGCCCATGGCCAGTTCGCCCATGGTGGTTTTGGCAGTCAACACGGCGCCGGCCGCTTCCAGGCGTTGGATGACGGTGGCGTCGAAATCGAAAACCTGATTCGTGTAAGGCGCGGCGCCCCAGGTGGTGGCAATGTCTTTGGTGGCAAGCAAATCCTTGGCGCCATACGGAATGCCGTGCAGCGGTCCGCGCCATTTGCCCGCCGCGATTTCACGATCGGCTCGCTGCGCCTGCTGCAGCGCCAGCGTTTCGGTGAGCGTGACGACACATTCCAGCTTCGGCCCGATCCGTTTCAGTCGTTCGAGATAAAACTCGGTGAGTTCCACAGAGGTGAGCTGGCGGGATTTGATCAGCGCCGCCAGTTCGGCAATGGAGTAGAACGCCAGATCGTCCAAATTTTGCGGGCGTTTGATTTTAGGCAGTGGCGCGGGCCGAAACTTTTTGCGCGTGGTTTCCAGTTTGAAGCCGACGGGCAGGGGATTGAACTGGAGCGCGGGCGGGATGCCGTTTGAGAGCGGCAACTGGCGCATCGCCTCGTAGTTGCGCCGCTGCGCTTCCAATCCGGGACGGAGCATTTTGATCTCGGCATCGGAAAAATCGAGGCTGAACAAGGCCGCGGCACGGTGCGCGTCGTTGGTGGTGATCGGGCGATGGTTGGTTTGGGAAAGTGCGGCGATGGGTAAACAGAGAGTCATGATGAAAATGCTTACGCGCATGATTCGATACTGACGCAAAACCCAAGCGACTGGCAACGTCCAAACGGCTGTTTGCGCGCTTCAATGCGGTTCGGGTGCAAAGGCGTTGATGAACTTAACCAAGGCGCGCACATCGTGGTAATTGGCTTTCCAGGCGTGCGCCAGACCGGTGCGTTTGGGCTGACCGTCGGCGCTTACGGTATCCAGCCAGATGCCGGTCCGCGCATCGGTTTGATGGGCGTTGATGAAGTGGATGAGTTGGTCCAGCGCTTCGCGGTAGGCGGCGTTTTCCTGATGGCACAACGCATCGGTCAGGGCGGCGAGCAGTTCCGCCTGCACCCACCAGATTTTATCCTGATCGTTGGCGGGTTCATTGCCCACGCCGCGATGGTAAAGCCCGCCGCGTTCGTGATCGTAACCGTGGGCAAGCGCATGGTCCAAATGCGCGTAGAAATGCGGCCAGGCGGGGCGAGCGCCGAGAACGGTGTCGGCGCGAAGCATCAACCAGGCAAACTCGACGTTGTGTCCGTAGGAAAGTCCGGCGCTGCGCGGATCGGTGACGGCGCGCCAATCCGGTTGCCGATGGAAACAACTTTGGCCGGCGTCCGGGGGATAGAAATAACGTTGGTTGATCGTCAACGCTTCGATGAGGCTGCGCTTCACTTCGGGATCGTGCGTGACGTCATACAATTCCGCGAACGCCTCCTGCAGATGCAAATGGGTGTTGGCGCTTTTTAGACCCGCAATTTCCACGATGGCGTTGGGGTCACGGTCAGGAAACGGTTGCCAGTCGCGCGTGAAATGTTCATGCCAGCCCTGGTGTTGCGCATCGTGCGCGCGTTGTTGAATCACGCGATATAACCGCAAAGCTTCAGCCAGCGGCTCCGGCGCTTTGGTGGCGCGATGCAATTCCGCAAAGGCGTAGAGCACGAACGCCTCGCCATAGAGCAGTTTGCGATCGTCAATGACGCGTCCCGCAGCATCCGTCTTCCAGAAGTAACCCCCGTGCGTGGTGTCCAGAAAGTGATTGGTGAGAAAACGATAACCATTCCATGCCGCCGCGCGGCTGGCGTCGTTGGCGTCAGCCAATCCCTGCCAGTGCAGGTGGGCGAACGTCCAGACCATGCGCGCCTGGGATACCAGTTGTTTTTCCGTCGAATCCGTTGCGCCTTTGATCGCGTCGTCGCCGAGTAGAAAGCCGCCATTGGTGCGGTCCAGTTTGGCCAGCCAATAGGGCAGGGTGCGTTGCGTGAGTTGATCGCGATACGCGGCGGCGTGTTGTTCCAACGGCGCGGCGCCGAGCGAAACAACGCCAGCGAACCACAGCAAAGCAACAGGCAATTTCATCGCGAGTGAGCATAGCGTTGCGGCTGATGAAGACAAGCGGACAGGGCCGGTCGGGCAAAGCGGTCGCCTGGTGGAGGCCGATTTATTTTGCGCGGCTGGGGTTTTCAACTTTCAGCCCGGAGGTCAGTCCGGTAAAACAACACGGTTTAATTGGATGAGTGATGTGGAATTTTCCTCAGCAGCGTCTGGCGACAGATTTGATTTCTGGCGCCGGCGGGCTGGGTTGTTTGTGGCGCCGCTGGTTTTTGGGGTGCTGTGGTTTTTGCCAATTTCCGGTTTGAGCGTGGAAGCGCACCGGTTGTTGGCGGTGTTTGGCTTGGTGGTCACACTTTGGTTGACGGAAGCCATTCCGTTGGCGGTGACCGCTTTGCTCGGGCCGGCGCTTTGCGTGGTGTGCGGCATCGGTACTGACAAGGAGATGTTCAAGAGTTTTGGGCATCCGATCATCTTTTTGTTTCTGGGGAGCTTTCTGCTGGCTGAGGGAGTGTTGCATCATGGGCTGAACCGGCGCATTGCGTTTGGCATTCTAAGCCTGCCGTGGGTGGGGCGGCGTCCCAGCCGGATTTTGTGGGCGTTTGCGGGAATCGTCGGATTGCTCTCGATGTGGATTTCCAACACCACCGCCGCGGCCATGATGTTGCCGATTGGGCTGGCGATTCTCGGCGAAATGGCGCGTCGCCAATCCGAACGCGAAGGGCGCGAGGTTCGTTTGACCGATCTGAAGTTCGGCACGGGGTTGATGCTGGCGACGGCATTTGCGGCCTCGATTGGAGGGATGGCAACTCCGGTGGGCACGCCCCCGAATTTGATTGCCATCGGCTTTCTGGAAAAAAGCGTCGGCTTTAAACTGACGTTTTTTCAATGGATGGCTTTTGGGGTGCCGCTGGCCCTGGTGTTGTTGATCGGATTGGGAATTTATTTTAATTGGGTTTGTCGAGCGGAGAACGATTGGCTGGGCGAAAGCACCGCCTGGATCGAGCGGGAACGCGCCAAATTGGGACCGCTGTCTCGCGGCGAGCGTAATGTTCTGATTGCCTTCGTGGTAACGGTAGTCTTGTGGTTGCTGCCGGGCGCGGTCGCCGCCGTGACCGGGGTGAACGCTCCGCTGTTTAAATGGCTAGAGCGGCATCTGCCGGAGGCGGGCGCGGCGTTGCTGGGGGCGATTCTGTTGTTTGTGTTGCCCGTCAATTTCCGCCGCGGCGAATTCACGTTGGGTTGGGCGCAAGCGCGGCGGATTGATTGGGGGACCATTCTGCTCTTTGGTGGCGGACTGGCCTTGGGCGAAGCGATGTTCAATACCGGTCTGGCCCGTTGGGCGGGGGAGAGTTTGGCGATGCGGTTCCACGTGCAATCATCGTTCGGGCTGGTGGTGTTGTTCGCGATCATTGGGGTGTTCCTCACTGAGACGACCTCGAATACGGCTACGGCCAACATGGTGGTACCCGTGGCGATTGCGGTGGCGGAAGCGGCGCAAGTTAATCCCGTGCCACCGGCTTTGGCGGCATGTTTGGGCGCGTCACTGGCCTTCATGCTGCCGGTTTCCACCCCGCCCAACGCGATCGTCTTTGGCAGCGGTTGTGTGCCGTTGCTGAAAATGGTGCGCTACGGACTGGTGCTCGACCTTTTCGGCATCGGGGCGATCATCGTGGTCTGCCACTGGCTGTTGCCATTGGTGCTGCGGTAGCCGTTGAAGCGGGCGCGCAACGTTGCAGGTTTGCACTGCATGAGTGGCTGGAAAGCGCAACTTCACTTCGACCGCCCCGTTGCGCGTTTGGCGGTTATTGGCTGATCACGCGGAAATAAGCCGCTTCAGCAGTGTGGGGAAGGGTCGCGCTCGTTGCGCTGCTTGGGTTGCCGACGTTCTGCCACGAAGGATTGGTTAAATTGGTGGCCATTTGCAGTTGGTACAAACCCGGGCCGCCGGTCCAGTGTAACGTGACATGAGATACATTCGTTTCGATGGAAAGAGTGATGGGCGCTCGCGAAACCATGATGCCGCCAGCCTGCGGTCCCCCGAGAGCTTGCACTTCCGCCGCGGACAGCGTGCGGTCAATGAAGCAAAAGCCGCGGAGATAAACTTCGTGGGTGTAAATGCCGGAAGTATCGCCTTCGTTGAACAGCAGTAGATCGGCGCCGGCATCGAAGCTGGAGTAAATCGCGTGGCGGCCATCGAGTACGGCGGTGCCGGTAAAGACCGGGTTGCCATTCACGTAGTATGCGACCACATTCGCGGCCAAATCCGCCGCAAAGGTGATCCGATACCAGGTGTCAGCGGTGATGAGTTCCGAGGCGGAATATCCGATCGCGCCAATCCCGATCGCGCCTTCATCACTGACGTAGAAATCCGCGTCGTTTTGGTTCGCCGGGTTGGTGTTAAAAAATGGAAACCAGTTGATGCTGCCGGGCAGGAGGACGTCGAAGATCAGAGTGTATTGGTTGATATAAGCGCCGCCGCCGTTAGGCTCGCTGTCGGTGCAGGTGACCAGATAACCATTGCTCTCCCCGGCGAATGCCGGCGCGTGGAGATATGTCGCTGGCTGGCCGTTGATGTGCGGCACGAGATTTCCGTCCGTGGTCCCAAAAGTGGTTTGGCTCTGCGTTGCGTCGCCATCCGCATAAGCCAACGTGCCATTGCCCAAAACCGGAGTCAGATCTCCGTTGGCGAAATTCCATTCGTACGTTGTAGTGCGCGAAATTTTGGTGGTGAACGACCAAACGTCGCCGGTTACCGTGCCTTCTGGCGTGATTTCATCCACGCGCCAGTAATAAGTCGTTCCGGGCGCGAGATTGGTCGCCGTCAACAACGTGGCGGTGGTGTTGGTGAGGAGTTCGCTTGGCCCATTCGTACCCCAATAGACCAGATGACTTGTGGCGTTGCTGCCGGGCAACCAACTGAGCACAGGATACGAAATGATGTTCGTGGCTTGATGCACCGGGATGGGGTGGCTGGCGCGAGCTAGGAGTGAGGGCGGAGTCAGCGTAAAAGTCGCGAGTACCGCTCGATGGTCAGACGGCCAGGGATTGATGCTGTTCCGTCCGTCCAGTTCGGCGGATTGCGTTGGCGTCGCCCCATCGTCGCTCCCGCTGTAATAGACGAAATCAATGCGATCAAAAACATTTTCGAGTTCATTGACGGGTTTGGGAGTCCAAGTGACGCCCGGATCGTCGTAGGCAAATTGGGGCGGAAACTGGCGGTTGCCCGGATACAACTCGCGGTAGGAATCTTTGAGGCCGGCATTGATGCACGCAACGGACGTGGGCCACGGCAGGTCCGCATAATCGAGGTGTGAAGGCGCGTTGAAGTCGCCCGTCAAAAAGCAAGGATCGGGGCCATCCAGAATCAACTGCATCGTCGCCAGCAATTGCTTCAACGCCGGCAATCGGGTTTGATTTTCCAACTCCACCACGGCGGCCTGGGATTGTCCCTCGTTCAACGCGTACGGGCCGTAGGGATAGGGTGCGAGATGGCAGTTGAAAAGGTGAACCCGCTGTCCGGGGCTTGGTTGAACGGTCACGCCCCGCGAACCGCCGATATGATGCGTCATAATGATCGGATACCGGCTGACAATGGAGCAGCCTGGTGCCGGCAAAACGTAAAAGCCAAGCGAATCGGCAATGGTTTGGGCGGCAGCGTTATTGCACTCCTGCAAACCGACCAGGTCCGCACCGGAAGTGCGGATGGCTTCAATACAATCGCTCAGACTATCACCGCCGTTCACCCAGATGTTAAAACTCATTACTTTCAATTCGGTGATCGGCTGGGCCTGGAGTGATTCGGTCAGGGCTAAACAGCCAATCGCGCACCGGAGTAAAATTCGGATTTTCTTGTGGACGACCATGCCAGCAATTTTGGCGGGACGTTGGAGCATGTCGAGCCGAGTTTTTCGACTGGAGGCGGATAACGCCACGTCCGGTCCGACTGATTCGAAAGTCGCGGTTGCGGGATTGGTTGTCGCACCTTCACGACTTTGATTAAACTGCATTGCAACATGAAAATCCGCTCTGCCCGTCTGACCGATGCTTGGGTCATCGCCGAGTTCAATGCGCGTCTGGCGCACGAAACGGAGGGGCGACGCTTGGACGCGCGGCGCCTGCGTCTCGGGGTGCGGCGTTTGTTGTGTGACGCGAATAAAGGGATTTACTTTTTGGCGGAGCAGAATGGTACGGTAGTGGGGCAGTTATTGATTACGTTTGAATGGAGCGATTGGCGTAACGGCCATTTCTGGTGGATTCAGAGCGTGTATGTGTTGCCGGAGTTTCGCGGACAAGGGGTGTTTCGTGCGTTGCATGCCCAGGTGGCGAAGCGGGCCAGGGCGCGTCGCGATGTTTGTGGGTTGCGGCTTTACGTGGATCAGGAGAATCGTCGCGCCCAGCGCGTCTATCGGCAACTGGGTTTGCAATCATCCCGTTACAAATTACTGGAACTTGATTTCGTGTTGAAATAGCAAAGCTCTGGTCATGATTTCATACTATCAACTCCTTGGAACAATGATCGTCGCCATGTTCTTCCCGACCTTCGCGCAAACCTCCGATCCGATTCCGGCGTTGCCGGCCCCGCAGAATTTTCATCTCTACCTGATGCTGGGGCAATCGAACATGTCGGGTCGCGGCGAGGTGGAAGCGGAAGATAAAACTCCACATTCACGCGTGCTCATGCTGACGACCAATGGCGAGTGGCGGCTGGCGATTGAACCGATTACGCACGATCGTCCGAAGATCATTGGGGTGGGGCCGGGACTCGCTTTTGGCAAAGCCATGGCTGCCGCCGCGCCGGACGCGACGATTGGTTTGATTCCGTGCTCGGTGGGCGGAACGCCGCTCGAACGCTGGCAGCGGGGTGGTGATCTGTATTCCAATGCGGTCCACCGAGCGCGATTGGGGCTGGCGTCGGGCACGCTCAAGGGCGTGATCTGGCATCAAGGTGAGAATGATTGCACTCCGGACTTGGCGCCAAGCTATGGGCGGCGCCTCACGCAGATGATCCGTGATTTTCGCGCGGAGTTGGGCGCGCCGAAGCTGCCGTTTGTGGTAGGACAACTCGGAGAATTCCTCGCCATGCGTCAGACGAATCCGGTTCCGGAGGCACGTCTGGTCAATGCGGCGTTGGCCGCCTTGCCGGAGCAGCTTGAGTTGACCGCGTGCGTCAGTAGCGCGGGTTTAGCGCACAAAGGAGACGAGCTGCATTTTGACAGCGCGTCCCAGCGGGAGTTGGGCCGTCGCTTCGCGCGAGCGATGTTGGAGCTTGAGTCGCGCTGACCAAGGATTGGCTTCTCCCCTGCGGCTACGCGGCTGGCGAAGGCGTCTGCCCGCGGTTCGTTTCATCGGTGCCGGCGGGCGCACCCGGTTTGGGTTTTTTGATGCGCGCTTCGGTGCGCTGGATTTCATCAGCGACCGTTGTGAGGTGCTGGCTGATGCGTCGCAAGCTGTCGAGCATATCGAGGAAAACCAGGTTGGACAGCAGTGCCGCGTCATTGCCGGGACGCAGGTGTTCGTAATGACTTTGCTTTTTGGTCGCGCAGCGGGCGGCCACACTTTCACCCACTTGAATCAACTGTTGCGCGGTGTCCCGATCGCGGGTGGTGAGCCAACTGGTGATGAGCTGGAACTGTTGCAGCGTTTGCAGGTAAATTTCGTGCAGCACGGTTTCGTTCTCGGGCGCGAACTGCAGTTGATCGGCCTGTTGCTTCTCCACGGTGTGCAGAAAATGTTTTTCGATGATGTCGCCCACCGTTTCCAGTTCGCTGGAGCACGTCAATAGAATGAAATGCCAGCGGCGGTCGGGATCGTTCAGCTCCCCGATGCGACTCAGATACAACATCAATTGGCGGTTGATCTCGTCAATCGTGTCGTCCTGATGACGGATGGCTTTCAGATTGCCGCCATCTTCCGTCGTCCGGACCAGCCAGACTTTTTGTAGCATCTCGCGCACTTCATCCGTCATCCGCAGAGTTTCCCGCGTGGCGTTGGCCAGAGCCACCGAGGTGGATTCCAACGCTTGCGGGTCCAAAAACGTTTTTCGGGCCAGCGTGGCGGCGGGATCGACTCCGATCCAGCGGCGCACCCACGCCAGCAGTCCGTTCAAAAAGGGCAGCGCAATGATGGCGGCCACCAGATTGAAAGCAGTTTGCAGAAACGCCAATTGATGCGACACCGGTAATCCAAGCGCCGGCGACAAAAGGAAATTTAGTGGCCCGAGCGCCAGCACCAGGACTGCGGCCACCGCCTTGACGATGAGATTGGCCCAGCCCAATCGCCGTCCTTCCCCATCATTCCAAACGCAGAACAGCGAGGTGCAGCCGATGCCGAGGTTGGTGCCGACAATCCAAGTGACAAAAAGTGAGGCGGGCAGGGCGCCACCCGTCGCCAGACCGATGGCCAGACCGATGGCCGCGGTGGAACTTTGCAACAGGATTGCGGCGATGGCCGCGCCACCCCCCAACAGGACCGGGTAGTGGTTGAGGATGCGGAAGACTTCTTTCACCTCCTGGTTCTGAATGAAGAGGGTTGCCGCCTGGTGAAAGAAATCCATTGCCAGGAAAATGAATCCCAACGAAAGGAGACACTGGCCGATGCCACGGATGCGGGGCCGCGTGGTGAACTGAAATCCGACCACGCCAAAAAAGAGCATCAGTCCCACGTAATTTTCAACCTGAAAAGCGGCGATGTTCACGAGCAACGTCATGCCGACGTTGGCGCCAAGCAACATGGCCAGCACCTTGTCCGTGGTGATTTTGCCGCTGCTGGCAAATTGCATGGTGAGCAGCGAGAGACCGGTCGAGGACGGTGCAACGGTGCCGGTGACGGCTCCGGCCAACATGGCTTGCGCCCGGTTTTTTGTGGCTTTTTCCAGCCAGACAATCAGGCGTCCGCCGAAAAGACGATCCAGGCCCTTGCGTAAAAAACGCACGCCAAAGGTGATCAAAGCCAGACCGGCTGCCAGTTTAATCAGGAACATGAATCCACGCGTTGCCAACGCCTGCCCGCCAAGACTAGAGGCGACGTTTGTTGTCGCAATAGCATAATCGTCCTCCGGCGGTCATTGCCGGAAATTCTGCGAGATGAGGTCACGCTCGAACCTTACTTGCGAGCGGAAGACTTGCGGTGAATCTGATCCTTCTTCTCTGCCAAGTCGAACTGAATGGCCTGGCGTTCCTTGCTGAGTTGTTGTTGCAGAAATTCAATTTTTTCAAAGTCGCCCGCCACCGCGGCGGCGCTAATTGCACTCTGAAGTGCAATTTCGCGTTCAGCAATTTTGGCTTTGGCCTTGGCTTCCAGTTCAGCGATTTCCTGTTTCTGCCGGTCCGTTAGTTTGGCGGTCGGAGACGCTTTTTCCAGGCGTTCCATGGCGAGTTCGTATGCGGATTTCATAAAATTACGGTTGATTTCCCGGCCTTCAGTCTAGTCGTTCAGTCCTCAGCGTCGCAAATCCGTAAATTCCGTCGCCCCCAAGTTCGTTCACGCATTCCAGACGGTCAGACTCCATGACGGGGAACTGACGCAGAATCGAGCGGCAGCATCGGGCTTGGCTTGGGTGGGGTTGATTTGATTATACTGAGGCCCTGACGATGAGTTTGCCGATCAAGTTAATCTCCACCGATTTCGACGGAACGCTGTTTGCCGAATTTGAAAACCCACCCATTCCGGCGCGCTTCGCGGAATTGATCGGCGATCTGCAACGGCGCGGCGCCAAGTGGGTGATCAACACCGGCCGCGAAATGTCGAGCTTGATGGAATCGCTGGCGCGCGCCGGGCTGGAAGTGCGTCCGGATTTTTTGGTGTTGGTGGAACGGGAGATTTATCAGCACAACGGCGCACGTTACGTGCCGGTTGAGCCTTGGAACACGACGTGTCGCGAGGATCACGAACAGTTGTTTGATCGCGTGCGCCCGGAAGTGGCGGGGTTGATGGACTGGGTGAACGAGCGGTTCGACGCGACGGTTTATGCGGATGCGTGGTCGCCGTTTTGTTTAATCGCGCGGAATACCCAGGATGCGGACGCGGTTCATGATCGCCTGGACGGATTCTGCCGCCAGTTTCCCGAACTGACCGTGGTGCGCAATGATGTGTATGCGCGCTTCAGTCATGTGAACTATAACAAGGGCACGGCTCTCGCCGAATTGATGCGCCGACTGGAAGTAACCAACACTGAAGTTCTGGCAGCGGGGGATCATTTGAACGATCTGCCCATGTTACAAAACAGGTTCTCGCGGCATTTGGTGGCGCCGTCAAACGCCATTCCGGCGGTGAAGGAATTGGTCGAAAAGCAGAATGGATTTGTCAGTCGGCAACCGTGCGGTCACGGCGTGGTTGAAGGGATGGAAAACGCATTGCGTCAGTGAGCCAAGAATGGCCGTGAAGACATTTCTGCGCGGGGTTCGTGCGCTTGGACGATCGTAACGCGTCCGAGTTGAGGTGTTGCGATGGGAAGAAATTGACACTGCTTGAACGCCTGATACCCTACCCACGAGCATAGCTTCCGGATGGGATGGTGGAGGTGTTCCCCGCCCGGCCATCACGGTATGCGAGCAGACTATTTGCATGAGCGATTCAATCGTAACCACGAGCAACGCGGGCCCGGTCCCACAACACTCAGCCATTTCCGAAGCGGTGATTCGCATCGCCGGTAATTCCCAGGACGGCATCCAGGCCATCGGCGGTTTTCTCGCCCGCCTCGCCGGGCGCAGCGAACAAGAGGTCATGACGTTTATGACCATTCCGTCCACAATCTCCGGCGGGCCTTCCATTTTTCAGGTGCGAATTGGCTCCGGAGAAGTTCTGAGTTCGGGTGATGAAGCCGATGTGCTTCTGGCTTTTTACCAACACTCTTACGAAGGCCATATCGGTTCGCTCAAGAAGGGCGGCATTGTGCTGTATGATGCCGATCACGTCGAACCCCAACCCGAGTTGCAGCCAATCTACCGTCATATCGGCGTCAAAATTTCCAGCCTCACCATCGAAGCCATCGGTGGGACCGCCAAGGACAAGGGTAAGAACATCTTCGCACTCGGATTGCTGGCGCGCATGTTTGATTTGAATTTACCCAAGCTGGAAAAATTGATCGCCGAACGCTTTGCGGGAAAAGACGGCAGCATCGTTAAAAATGCTCTTAGCGCCTTCCATGCGGGTTATTCTTACACGTTGGATGGAGTGATGAGTACCTTTATGTTTCGCAGCGGCGCGAAGCGTGAAGGCACGCAGGTGGTGATGAATGGCAACGAGGCGCTGGCTTACGGCATCATTGCGGCGGGAGTGCGTTTTGGGGCCAGCTATCCCATCACGCCGTGGTCGGACGTCATGGAAATTTTGCGTCGTGAACTGCCAAAATACGGCGGGCTGTTCATTCAGTGCGAAGACGAAATCGCCGCGATCTCGATGGCCATTGGCTCGAGTTACGGCGGACGCGTGGCGGTGACTGGATCAAGTGGTCCGGGCATTTCACTCAAGACCGAAGCGCTTGGCTGGGCGGTCATGGCGGAAATGCCCCTGGTGGTGGTGGACGTGCAACGCGGCGGTCCTTCGACCGGCATGCCCACGAGTACCGAGCAGTCGGATTTGAACATTGCCTGTTTTGGCGGGCACGGCGACGCGCCGCGAGTTGTCATTGCTCCGACGAACGTGGAGGATTGTTTTTATTCGGCCATCGAGGCCGTCAACATGGCGCGGAAGTACAGCGTACCGGTGATTTTGCTGACTGATCAGGGAATTGCCACGCGGATTGAAGCCTTCCCCGAACCGGATTTGAAGCGGGTTTGCCAGGATATTTCGCCTGATCTTAGTCCGCTGGCGGAACACAAGCCGTATGATCTCACGACGGCCGATGGGGTGACGCATCACGCGCCGCCGGGCACCTGGATTCAAAACGGAAAGTACCCGGTGGTGACGGGATTGGAACACGATGAATTCGGCCATCCGACCAGCTCTCCGAAATTACACGCGCAGATGTCGGTCAAGCGTCGCAAAAAGCTCCAGGCGCTGGCGGCAACCTTGCCGCTGCCGGAAATTTATGGCGCGAACACGGGAGATACGCTTTTGGTCGGATGGGGTTCGACACAAGGTCCGATTCGGGAAGCGGTGGACCGCGCTCGAGCGGGCGGCGACAGCCTTGCGGCAATTCACATCAAACACATTAATCCGCTGCCGTCCGGTCTGGAAGCGATCTTTGCCAAATTCAAACACGTGCTGGTGATCGAAATGAACGACGAAGGACTATATGGCTATGGGCAGTTGGGGATGGTGTTGCGCGCCCGGTTTTGTGATCCGAAAATTCGCGGTTTGAACAAAACTGACGGGCTGCCCTTCAAAGTTCGTGAAATTCTCGCCGGCGTGCCGGCGAAACTGGCTGCCAACGGACACCAATCATAATCTCAATCCATTGCAAGTTATGAACGAATCTGCTCCTCAAACCTTGACGCCGCGAGTTCCCGTAACGGAGGAACGTAAAGGACTCACTAAAAAGCAAATGGCCGCGGATCATCCGACTTGGTGTCCCGGTTGCGGTGATTTTTCCGTGTTGGCGCTGCATTTCAAGCTGATTGAAAAGCGGAAGCTGCATCACGAGAAAATCACCACGATCGCTGGCATTGGCTGTTCGAGCCGGTTTCCTTATTTCGTGCAGGCGCATGGGGTTCATTTCATTCACGGTCGCGCGTTGCCGTTTGCCAGCGGCCTGTCGCTGAGCCGGCCGGATTTGCATGTATTTGTGTTTGGTGGTGATGGCGATGCCTTCTCGATTGGCGGCAATCATTTCAACCACGCCGCGCGCAAAAACATCAAGCTGACGTATTGCGTGATGGACAACTGGGTTTATGGCCTGACCAAAAAGCAGACTTCACCCACGTCGCCCCTGGGTTTCAAAAGCAAGACCGACGTCTGGGGCGCGGTGGATTATCCCATCAACCCGATGAAACAAGCCATCGCGGCGGGCGCCACCTTTGTGGCGCGCACCACGCACACCAATCCCAACCATGTGTTGCAGATGATGGAAGCGGCCATGGATCACAATGGTTTCAGTTTTATCGAGTGTCTGAGCGAGTGTGTCGAATTTTATCCTGGCGCATTTGACACCAGTAATCCACGCAAAGGCGGCATGTTTAATCTGGTGCCGGAAAATCATGATCCCACCGATGAGCTGGCCGCCTACAAACTGGCCGACGAACCGTTTCCCGGATATTTCGGGGTCTTCTATCAAGTCAAGAAGCCCACCAAGAACGACAAGGAAGCAGAGATCATCCAGGGCATGCGGCAAAAATTCAAAGACCTTTCGGACTGGGAGATTTTGCAAAAAAACTTTGACCGGCTGAAATAATGCCTCCCAAACGACCCGCGCCAGCCATCCGGCGCCATTCGCCAGCACATCGGTACTTGGCAGGAAAGGGGATAATTCTTACGGTAGCCCCATGACCAGACTGCTTCGGTTTGTGGGAATGTTGAATGCAGCGCTCTGGTTGGGTGCCGCCGTATTCTGCTCGACCGCGCTGCTGGTGGCCTTGAATTCCCAGGATGCGCTCGCCTTGCTGGGAAGACGTTACTTTCGGCAGGTATCCACCGGCATGGTGCAGCTCATTTTCACCCGGCTCTATTATTTGCAGGTGATATGCGCGTTGGTGGCCTGGGCGCATTGGCTGTTTGAATGGCTGTACCAAGGCCGCATCCCGCGTCGGTTTTGGGTGGGGCTGCTGACCGGACTGTTTCTGTTGAGTTTGATCGGCAGTCTCTGGTTGAGCCCCAAGCTCACCACGCTGCATCATCGTCAATATCTGCCGAACCAAACCACGGAACAACAGGCGGCGACGGAGCGTCAATTCCGGTTTTGGGACGGGATTTTTCAGGTGGCGAATCTGTTGATGATCAGCGGCGTTACGGCGTATTTTTGGCGGGTGACGCATCCGCCGGATGAACTGCGCCCGATCAGCTCATTCAAATTCCGCAGTTGACAAAGCGGCGAAGTCGTCAAATCTACCATGTTGAGTTGTAACAGCAGGAACCAGTAGTTTATCCTCAAGGTGAGTTATGATTTCAAATGAGCGTCCATCGCCTTACGGTCAGCCTAGACCGCATGGAGCACTTAAATCGCCAGTGAACGAGGACACATTGCGGTCGGGCCAAATTCAGATCGAACGCAAGGTTTTCCAGTTTGCGTTGAAGGAGAATCCGCGCGGTCGCTTTCTGCGCATCACGGAGGACGTGGGCGGCCGACGCGACACCATCATCATTCCCGCGCCGGGGTTGGAAGATTTTCGCAACCTGGTGGACGAAATGGTCAAAGCCTCGGCGGAGATTCCGCCCAAACAATAGCCGCTTATTGTTTCGCCGCTTTCTTGCGCGCGACTTTCGGAGCTTTCTTTGAACCGGCTTTCGTTTGCGAAGCGCGCTTCCGGGCGGCGGGCGGTTTCACCACGGGGGCGTCGCTCCACAATCCTTCCAAATCATAATGCTCGCGCACATCCGCGCGCATCACGTGGACGATGACGTCAAAATAGTCCAGCACGACCCAGTTGGCGGTGGCGCTGCCGTCACGAGAGTGCGGTCGCAACTCGTGATGGATGCGCAGATAATCCACAATTTCGTCCACAATCGCGCGCAGATGCGGCGCGCTCGTGCCGGTTGCGATCACGAAATAATCCGTCACGTTGGAGAGCTTGCGCACGTCGAGCACCAACAGGTTTTCAGCTTTTTTGTTGTCGGCGCAGGTGCGGCAGAGCAACGCTAATTTCTTGGCATCCATCGCGGGGAAAGTGGCGTAGCGCGGTTCAAAGATAAAGCCGATTATTGCGGATGGCTTCTTCCACTGCGGCAGGCACGAGCAGATCAATGGCCTGGCCTGATTTGACCCGGGCACGAATTTGTGATGACGATATCGCCAGCGGAAAACCAGTCAAACGCCGGCCGCGAAATGGAGCCGGGAAGGGAACATTTACGTCTCCAGGCCGCGGAACGACCACAAATTCCGCCAGTCGCGCCAGTTCCCTGGCTTCGTGCCACTCCGGGAGTTTCGCCACGTTATCCGCGCCAATAAGGCAGAACCGTTTCGCTCCGGGAAAACGGCGCGCGTAATCGCGCAGGGTGTCAACCGTATAGGAAATGCCGCCGCGCCGAATTTCCTGGTCGTCCACCTGACAATGAACTTTCCCCGCCAGGGCCAGATGCAACAGTTGCAGTCGAAGCGCGGGTGGCGCCGGGATTCGGTCGGGTTTGAACGGAGACAGCGCCGTTGGGATCAGCATCAACCGATCCAACTGAAGCTCTTCAAGCGCGGCCTGTGCCACGAGCAGATGCCCCAGATGCACTGGATCAAATGAACCGCCGTAAATGCCGATGCGTTGCATGAGAACAGTTTAATGAATGGCTTCAGCGTTGGAAATGTCGGTCGGCAAAATCCAGCCACTGTTGCCAGTCATACGTGGTGACGTCATGCGCGCCGGTGCGCAGATGATACGCGATGAAATCACCCACCGGATGATCGGGGGCGGGTTGTTGGTCCACACCCAATCCGGGTTTCCCAAAGAGGGCGTAAACCGGTTCAGCGTTTTTGGCGGCGAGGAATTCACCCATTGGATCGGCCCATAAATCTTTCGTTGCGCTGGCAACGTAAACCGGGCGGGGCGCTATCAGGGCGATCAATTCGTGCGCGTCCACCGGCAGTTCCGGCTCGCGCTCGGAATAATTTTTGAAGTTGCCGCAGAACCAATGCGGAAAATTTTTGTTGAGGTGATAAACGCGTTCACCAAAGCGCCGCCGCATCAGTGCCGCGCCGCCCTCGCCGGAATTGTTTGAAATCACGGCGGCGAATCGCGGATCGCTGGCCCCCGCCCAGAGCGCGGTTTTGCCCAGCCGCGAGTGTCCCAGGACAATGACCCGATGGGCGTCCACAGCGGCGTCAGTTTCTAGGTAATCCAACGCCCGGCTCAAGCCCCATGCCCACGCGCCGATCGCTCCCCATTCGTTCGGGCGAAAGACCGCATTGGTCCCGTCCGGATGCAACGCGGCGCGGATGCTGTTGCGCGTGCCGAGTTTCCAACCTTCCGAAAAATCGGCTTCGAGATCGCCATAATAGGCGGTGACCAATCCGTAACCGCGACGCAGCACCGGCTCAATGGCCCAGCGCGAAGCCTCGCTGCCACGACAAGCTTCGACTGCGTGGTTGTTGGTGATGCAGCCACCCGCGCTCTCGCGCATCCAGCGGGTCGAGAGTTTTACGTCACGCTCCGGGGTGACCGCGTGGTTGCCGTTGAAGTTAAGTCCGAGAAACGCGGGGACGGCTTGGCGACTGGCATTCGGCGTGTAAATCAAAAGATCAAAGCTTGGACCATCCGGACTGCCGGTTAACCAAACGGTCACTTCTTTGCGTGTC
Source organism: Verrucomicrobiota bacterium (assembly GCA_039806955.1). GTDB lineage: Bacteria > Verrucomicrobiota > Verrucomicrobiia > Limisphaerales > JADLHS01 > JADLHS01. Next base: position 59,805 of record JBDHQI010000024.1, read on the forward strand.
GCCAAACCGCCGAATGCGTTGGTAACTTGCGTCGTGATTTCAAACGTGATGTTGGCTGGCCGCCCCGGCGCGATCCCGTAAATTTCTTCCTGGAAGCTGCGAAACAATTCGGGGCGCCGCTGGTTTTGCCACTGTTCCGCCGTTGTCACGCGCGTGCCATCTCTGCAAAGGAGCGCGTCCGGCAGCACGTAGTCTGGCACTTTGCTTTCGTCCTGATTCACGGCCGCTTGAGCGGTTACCAGGCTTCCGGTCATAAGTAGGATCCCGAATCCCGCCAGCACCTTCCGTCGCCAGTCACGCGACCGGTTTTTGCGGCCAGGCTGATCCAACGGAATATCCAGGTCACACGCGTGAGTTTGCGAATAATGTATGGCAGGCATGGTTGGGTGATTCAAACCTTTTGAAAATGCGTTAATTTCATGGCGTGTTGGACCTCGGGATTCCGCATGAAGCGATCCCAAACCAGGTCGGTCCTCAGGTTTTCCGCCATGATCAACGTAATGCCAGCGTTGTTGCCAATGACGTCAGGGCCGACCCATCCGGTAGCTGGATTGAAAGCGTCAGCAAAACCAAATCGCGTCCAGGCTTGAGCAGAATAACGCTCGCGCAGATGGCGCAGACAGCGCAAACAAGCCTCCGGCAGAAATGGCAGCGAACCTGCCGCCGCGCACGGAACAATCGAGCCATCCAATTTGCCCAGCTCGGGCGGTCCGCCCCAAACGGTGTAGCCTTCCGGCGAATCCGAAGCGCTGATGCCCCAAAGCTCGTGAGAAAAGTGCGGCCAACGCCCGGCGAGATCCGCGCAGAAAGCTTGGTGCGCTTGCGTGGCAATGACGGAGTTGTTCCAGTAGTCCGCGTAACGATCACGCTGTCCATGAAAGTTGAACCACGCGTGTGAATACTGATGCACAAACAGCGGCTCGTGCGGACTGAGGTATCGGAAGTTGCGATACTCGACTTGCGGCCGACTCCACGCCTCCCACGCCGTAGGCGGAATGGCGTGTTGCGTCGCGCCGATGGCGAGCAGATACAGCAGCATGTGCTCACAATACGCGTTCCAGCGCGCCTGGAGAAAGCCACTTTCCGGTTTCCAGCCATGACTTAATTGCGTTCCATCGTTCAACATCCAGGTCCAATCCATCCGGTCGTAAATGGCCTGGGCCAGGTGACGGATTTCACGGTTTTCAAAGTGTTGTCGGCACGTCAACACGCCGCAGAGCAGCAGCGCTGAATCAATCGAGGACAGTTCGCAATTCCACTCCCGCGCGCCGTTGCGCCAATTCACGAAGTGATAAAAAAATCCGTGTTCATGCGGCATTTGTTGCCGCAGGAAACGCAGGGCCGTGCGCGCTTGCGCTTCCGCCTCGCCGTGTTTCAACCAGCCGCGCTGGTCGGCGATGCAAAGGGCGGTCAGGCCAAACCCCGTCGCCGAGATGCTTGCGATTTCACGCGAGTCTTCGCCGTGAATATGGCTGCGGTCCCGCACCAGGCCGGTTTCTGGATGCGTGTTTTGTCGGAAGAATTCGAAAGTGGCGCGTTCGATCTCTTCCAAAAAGTCGTGATCCGCCGCTGCGAGTTTTGCCGGCGTCCAAGCTGAAGGCGACGCGTGCAGATTGATTGGAACGCCCGCCAGTAAAACGGGCGCGGTCCAACCGAGGGTTTGCAGCAACTCACGACGGGAAATCAGACGGGTGGGCATGAGTTTTCTGGCTTCGGTTAGCAACAGCGGCGGACACCGGTAAAACGCTGTTCGGTGGTGGCGACGTAGGTTTGTTCCGTCGTTGGTGGCGGCGCGTCGCAGTGGCATGGCGCGGTTTGCGCCATTTGTGCGCGTTCAAATTGAGCTTCGCCGGACAGTTCCTTGGCCAGTGCCAACGTCAAAGCTGCCGCGCCGCCGATTCCACCCAACTTGCTGCCCGGCTCCACGATGGCGTAATCGGGCAGCCAGGTTGGTTCGCTTTCCTGTAGAATCGCCGCTTTGCGCCGGGACAATAATAAAATCCATTCCCGCACACTCAGGATGATGACCAATGATATGAGCAATAGAAAAACGCCGGTGACGATGGCGTCCACCTGGTTGTTGAAAATCTGCACTTTTAGCTCCCGCAGGTGTGAGCTGGTTTCCGGACTTTCCGTCTGATTGGTGAGCGCGGCGATTTCTGTTTGCAACGCCGTGATTTTCGCTTGGAAGCCGATGCGCGGATCCGGATGCCAAATTTTTTGCGCGCCGGCGGTGAAGGTGACAGACAGCAGCCACACCAGCGGCAGCAACGTGATGAGGGCCAGTGCCGGCTTGCCGGATTTCAATTTCCGGGTCGTGGGGCCGACGGGTTGCAGATTCATCTTCAACAAAATTGTCGTGCCGAAACAGAGCGCGATGGCCGCCAGCATTTGATTGGCAATGCCGAACAAAGGCCAGAGCGAATTGACGCCGCCCGCCGGATCGCGCACGCCTTGGACTAGAAAAACGCCCCAACCCGCGACCATGAGTCCGCTCGCCAGCACGTTGGGAAGGAGCGCTCGCGTGTTGCCGAGTGGTTTCCAAAGATCGCCTAAAAAACCCTGCAAAATGTAACGCCCCACGCGCGTCCCGGCGTCAAGCGTGGTGAGGATGAACAAGGCTTCAAACATGATCGCAAAATGATACCAGAGATCGAGCAGTTGCTCGTTGACGACCTTGGAAAAAATTTGTGCCATGCCGACGGCCAGCGTTGCCGCGCCGCCTGTGCGACCGAACAACGTATGTTCGCCCACTTCGTGCGCCAGCGCATCCATGTGCTCGACCGTGACCGGAAAGCCCAGCGACGTGACGTGCGCCGCCGTGGCCGCCGCTTCGCCTTTCATGTTCATGGCGAAATACACGCCCGGCTCCATTGTGCAGGCGGCGATGATGGCCATGATGGCCACCAGGGATTCCAGGCACATGGCTCCGTAGCCGATGGTGCGCGTGTAACTTTCCCGCGTCACCATTTTGGGCGTCGTGCCGCTCGCGATCAGCGAGTGGAAACCGGAGATGGCGCCGCAGGCAATCGTGATGAAGCAAAACGGGAACACTTTCCCGGCAATGACCAATCCCGACCCGTCCACGAAGCGGGTTAGCGCCGGCATTTGCAAATCCGGCAGGAGCAGCAGGATTCCACCCGCCAGGGCAAAAATCGTTCCCAACTTCACAAACGTGCTGAGATAATCACGCGGCGCAAGGAGCAGCCAGACCGGCAGCACGCTGGCGGCCAGTCCGTAAATCAAAATAATCCACGCGAGATTGATTTCTGACAGCGAAAAAATCGCTGACCAATACGGACTGCCATGCACCAGCCTTCCGCCCCAAACCGCCAGCAGGAGCAGCATCACGCCAATGGCGGAAGCTTCCAAAACTTTTCCCACGCGCACGAAACGCAGATAGCCGCCCATGAACAGGGCAATGGGAATGGTCGCCCCCACCGTGAATACGCCCCACGGACTGCCTCCCAACGCTTTGACCACCACCAACGCCAGCACGGCGAGCAGAATTACCATGATGGCGAGGATGGCCACCGTCACGATGGCACCCGTGACGGTGTTTAATTCTTCCTTCACCATTTGGCTGAGCGGCTTGCCGTTGCGGCGAACGGACGCAAACAAAACGACGAAATCCTGCACTGCGCCGCCCAGGACCACACCGATAAGAATCCACAAAGTTCCCGGCAGATAGCCAAATTGCGCGGCCAGCACCGGACCGACGAGCGGGCCGGGACCGGAGATGGCGGCGAAGTGATGCCCGAACACGATCCATTTGTTGGTTTTGACAAAATCCTTGCTGTCATCGTGAACTTCACAAGGCGTGGCACGGCGGTCATTCAGGGTGAGTACGCGGGCGGCCAGCCATTTGGAATAGAACCGGTATCCGATTGCGTAGGTGCAGATGGCGGCGATAAGAATGTAAGCGGAATTGATCGGTTCGCCGCGCGTCATCGCCAGTGTGGCGTAGGTCCATGCCCCCAACGCCACCACCATTAACCAACCCAACTTTCCAGCCAGTTTCCTCATTCCGGGTGGTTGTGTTGTAATCCAAGCAACGGCTTCTGCCTAGCAAAAGATTCACGGTGCAACGCCTGAATCCGTTCGGATGGCGCGGCGGGTTGGCCCTCAGCGACGGGTTGTTCACATGAAAATGTTGTCCGTTTACGTGGAAAAATTGTCGCTGAAACTTGCGGCCCGGCGCGCTTTCCCCAACACTCGCGGCGGTGTCAACTGCTCCGACTACTTCCAAACGCAGCCCTTGGGCGTGGGTGCCGACCTTGTATCTGATTCAAGGTTTGCCGTTCGTCGTTGTTAATTCGGTCTCGGTCATTGTTTACAAAAGCCTTGGCGTGTCGAACGCGGACATCGCGTTTTACACCGCGTGGCTGTATCTGCCGTGGGTGATCAAACCGCTCTGGAGTCCGGTGGTGGATATTTTGCGCACCCGCCGCTGGTGGATCTGGATCATGCAACTGATCATGGGCGCGGGCTTCGCAGGAGTCGGGTTGACGCTGCCGCTGCCGATTTATTTTCAAGCTTCGCTCGTATTATTTTACCTGGTGGCTTTCGCCTCCGCCACGCATGACATCGCCGCGGACGGATACTACATGCTTGCCACCACGGAGAAGGAGCAGGCGTTTTACGTTGGCATTCGCAGCACCTTTTTTCGCGTTGCCAATATTTTTGGTCAAGGGCTGCTGGTCATTCTGGCGGGTTACTTACAAGGCAGCACCGGATTGCCCAGCCCCTCCGTCACCGTCAAAGTTCAACCGGAACTGACGACCGCTGGCGATTTCACCGCGCGCCTGCCCGTCTGGCAAGCGCCGACGAATGTGCCATTGCGAGTGGTGGTGCAAGCGGAGCAGTTGACCTTAAGCCCGCAATCTCAAGCCCAAACCGAAGTGGCCGCGTTGCTGGAGGCGGCGCGACAAATGAACGCCACCAATCTGTTCACGCGGGTTCGGCAGCAGACTTCGAGTGCGAAGTCCGCCGCCGCGCCGGGCTGGTGGAGCCGCTCGGTGGCGCAGCCGGTGACGGATTTTTTACACCAGCGCTTCGGGCCGGAAACGAAGCCCAAATCTGAGCGCGTCGGTAATGTCGGAGTGCTGGCCATCAGTCTTACGCAACCGCCGGGACGGGAGATGGTCGTCACCCCCACCTTCAAATCGGGCGACAAGAGCATTTCCCTCGTGGAAGGCTCGCGCTTGGTTTTTGATGATGCGAACTGGAATCGGCCCGCCTACGCTGTGGTGCAATTGGATCCCAAACTCACCAAGGCGACTACGGCGGTTTTCGAGGTTCGCGCGGGCAACATCGTCTTTTCGTGGACCATTACGTTTTTTGCGCTGACGGTTTTCATGGTGCTATTCGGATTCTGGCACAAATTCATCCTGCCGCGTCCGGCCAAAGATCAACCGGGCAACGCACAAAACATCCTCGTCTTCATCAGGGAATTCTTTCAAACATTCGGCAGTTTTTTTGCCAAGGAACGCATTGGGATCTTGCTGGCGTTTCTGTTGCTGTTTCGTTTCGGGGAAGCGCAACTGATGAAAATGGTTGTGCCCTTCCTGCTGGACGTGCGCGAAGTCGGCGGCTTGGGATTAACCACCGGTCAGGTGGGTTGGGTCTATGGGACGATGGGGATTCTGGGGCTGACGGCCGGCGGTTTGCTCGGCGGTTTTGTGGCGTCGCGCCACGGTTTGAAAGCGTGGCTTTGGGCGATGGTTTTCATCATGCACGTACCCGACGCGGTATTCATTTATTTGGCCTACGCGCAACCTGATCACCTTTCGATCATCACCGGCTGCGTCGCGGTGGAGCAGTTTGGTTACGGATTTGGTTTTACCGCTTACATGCTCTACATGATCTACATTGCCCGCGGGCGACATCAGACGGCGCATTACGCCATCTGCACCGGATTCATGGCGCTGGGCATGATGATTCCCGGCATGTGGAGCGGTTGGTTGCAGGAAACCATTGGTTACCAACACTTCTTCGTCTGGGTCATCCTGGCAACGATTCCCAGCTTCCTGGTGGTGTTGCTGATTCCTTTAGACAAAGACTTCGGCCGCAAGGAATGAAGCATGCCTCCGCTGGTCGAGCGAGAGTGCCAGCCGGGAATCTTGCTGGTGCGTTTGGGTGCTATTTTGCTTGGCGGCTGGAGCGGGGCGTCTTACTGTCATGGG
>JBDHQI010000025.1:0-64899 GCA_039806955.1 Verrucomicrobiota bacterium
CGTTCCCACAACCCCACCGGTTGCTACCACCACGATCTTACCCAGCGTCTTGAGCTATGTCCGACAGGCTGCTAGGGGAAACTCCATCGGGTTCCGCTGTGTTCGCCCCGCAGGTCAGTAGCTCAAGAACCGAACGGCAGCGGGCGGAGCGCCGACTTTTGCCAGCGCCGTAGGCGCGACATATTTGTAGAATCCGCCGCCCCAAAATCACAAGCTCCGTAGGAGCGACATCATCCGTGTGCTGTGCCGCTCCTACGGAGCTTGAATTTATTTTTGCTGCTCGAACTACAAATATGCCGCGCCTAACGGCGCTCCCGCGTCGGAATGTTTTCGTGGAAAAATTTTTTCTTTTCGCGTGTTTCGTGTGTTTCGCGGTTCAAATCGCTCGTACTTCCATCTTTCCTCGTCGCGCTAATTCTGTTTTCCTGTCGCGCGTGATAATTGCGCCGTCGCTGCTGGCTGCTGATTTCGGTCACTTCGCCAAGGAAACCATCCGGGTGGGAAAAACCGATGCGGAATGGTTGCACCTGGACATCATGGACGGGCATTTCGTCCCGAACCTTTCCTTCGGTCCGCAGGTGGTCAAAGCAGTCCGTCCGTTGACCCGGCAGTTTTTCGACGTGCATCTGATGTGCACGAAGCCGGAAATTTTGCTCGAACCATTTGTCAAAGCGGGGGCGGATCAACTCATCATTCACGTCGAGCTGGGGGAAGCCGTTCTGCCGCTGATCTGGAAAATCCGCGCCTTGGGACGGCGCGTCGGGTTGGCGATCAATCCGCCGACGGAAATCCGTCGTCTGGAACCGTACCTGGATAAAATTGATCATCTGCTGGTGATGACGGTGAATCCCGGTTTTGGCGGCCAGGAATTTATTTACGAAGCCCTGCCCAAGGTGCAGCAGGCCGGCGCGTGGCGGCGGAAAAAAAACCTGTCGTTTTCCATCGGGGTGGATGGCGGCGTGAATTTCGAGACGGTGGGGGAATGTGCGCGTGCCGGAGCGAACGTCTTTGTCAGCGGCAGCGCGTTGTTTGCCACCTCGAGTCTGAAACGAGCCGTCGCCAGGATGCGGCGGCTGGTCCAGAGCAATGATCCCGGCCTCGCGGACTTGAAATTTTGAGAGCCGGCCCCAAATGAGTTTTACGTTCGAGTTTTGTCAGGTGGCCGTCGCAATCTAAGACCTGGCAGCCGCACGGATGTTTTATTGCCGGAGACAGTTTTTAGCTTATGAGCATCAAATTCGGAACGGATGGTTGGCGCGCGGTTATCGCCGAGGAATTTACGTTTAATAACGTGGCGCGAGTGGCGCAGGCGACGGCCGATTATTGGAATGCGAATCCCGTACCCGACACGGAAAAGAAGGTGGTGATCGGCTACGACCGGCGTTTTCTTTCGGACGGGTTTGCGCGTTGTGCCGCCGAGGTGTTTGCCGGGAATGGCTTTACGGTTGTCTTGACGCCTGCGCCCACGCCCACGCCTTCGGTTTCTTTCGCCGTCAAGGCTCTGCGCGCGATCGGCGGGGTCATGTTGACGGCGAGTCATAACCCGCCCATTTTTAACGGTTTCAAACTGAAATCTCACTACGGTGGCTCCAGCAATCCCCAGACCTGTCGTGACGTGGAGAGCTGGCTGGATAAAAACCCGGTGCGCACGATGGAATTAGCCCGGGCGGTTGAGGCCCAACGCATCCTTTTGCAAGACGTGCGCCCGGCGCATTTTGCGGCGTTGAAAAAGCTGGTGGATTTCAAACTCATCGCAAAATCGAAATTGCGCTTTGCTCACGACGCGTTGTTTGGCGTGGGCGCGGGTTGTTTCGAGCAGTTGCTCGCGGACACCACCTGCAAAGTGACGACGCTCAACGGCGCGCACGATCCGTTGTTTGGCGGCATCAACCCCGAACCCATCGAAGCCAATTACGGTCGCACGCAGGCGTTTCTGAAAAAGCATCCGCACGATCTTTGCCTGGTTACGGATGGCGATGCGGATCGCATCGGCGGCATGGATGGACGCGGGCGTTACCTGACTACGCATATGTTGATCTGTTTGCTGTTGGCGCATCTCCACCAGCATCGCGGCGGCAAAGGGCGCGTGATCAAAGCGCTGACGACGACTTCGATGGTGGACAAAATGTGCGCCGCCTACGGGTTGCCGCTGACCGAGACCGGTGTTGGCTTCAAATACATCTGCGCCGAAATGTTGCAGGGCGGCGTGCTGCTCGGTGCTGAGGAAAGCGGCGGCATCGGTTTTCCGGGGCATATTCCTGAGCGCGACGGGATTGCGGCCGGTTTGATGTTGCTGGAAATGCTGGCGGCGGAGCAGACGTCCGTGAATCGCCTGATTGCGCGGTTGGAAAAGCAATTTGGTCCGCATCGCTATGGGCGGATTGACACCCACTTTCCTTTGGAGAAACGGGAGGCGTTGATGGAGTTCCTCAAGAATCAGGCCCCCGACACGCTGCTGCGGTCGCCCGTGGTTCAGGTCAAATCGTTCGATGGCGTGAAATACATTGCCCAGGACGATTCCTGGCTGATGCTGCGTGGTTCAGGGACGGAACCCATTCTGCGCATTTATGCTGAAGCCCGTTCGGAGGCGACCGTGGCGGAGCTGTTGCGGCTGGGCGAGACATTGACAAAGCACGTTTAATAGCCACAATGGAAGTGGGTTGGACGCGTGAATTTTTTGTGCGCCCGACCCGCGGGTAAGCCGCTCGAATTTCGGCGTCAAGACTTCTGCTAGCAGACGCGTGAATCGTCCGTCGGGGTCACGAAGCCATGCTGTGCGTCTCCCCGTGTATGAATGGATGAATTGAAATTGAACGCACCACACTTATGAAAAAGACGACCAAACGAACTTCAGTCACGAAAGCAAATAAAACCAAAATCAAGGCGGCGGCCACTCCGACGCTGGCCGTCAGTACGCGCACGAGCCAATCACCGGTGACAGCCCGGTCGGTGACTCCCAGCCCGACCCCCGCCACAGTGACCATCGAAGCTAAAATCGACGTGGGTTTTGGCAACAACCTGTTCGCGCGCGGCCAGGGCGGTGGACTGTCTTGGGAACGTGGATTGCCGCTGCAGAACATTGATTCGCGCACTTGGCGCTTGCTGGTACCAACTCAAGAGCAGGTGCAATTCAAGTTGCTCATCAACGATGCCATCTGGGCACAGGGCGCCGATGTTGTGGCCGCTCCCGGCAAAAAGGTGGAAGTCACTCCGGACTTTTAGTTCCGGGCATTGAGTTGATCTGACCTTTCATGCGGCGCAGGTTCAGGCGCTGCATGAAAGCCGTTCTTGCGGGCTGGATTCAATTAACGCCCCCCAATGAATCCGGACCTTACTCCGCCGCGTAGGTTTTAACCCGAACCTGCCGCGCAACTTCGGGTGGAAAGTGTAATATGCCGCGCCGGTAGTCCTCTCGCCGCCACGCTAGAAACGGCGCGCAGTTGGCGATGGTTGCCTGGTTGCGCAACGGCCAGTAACGCTTGAAATCCTGTTCCAATTGGCGCAACGCCTTGATGCCGCTTTGCGCCAGCGCTTTGGCCGTTGCTGATCGGCCCGCGGCCAAAGCTTGTTGCCAACGCATGATTCGACACGATTCCAGCGCCATGCGTGCCGCCAGATCAAGTTCCACCTGTAGAATTCGCGCCGTTGGTGAGGCGGGTTTGCCTCGACGCAAAACCGCGCATTGGCGTTTTACCTCGGCGGCAGCGGTCTGGATCCGCTGCGGTTTGATCCGCGCGTAGCATTTTAATCCGCTACGACAAAACAGCTCGCGCGTTGCGGGTGGTGGCGCGGCGATGACCACTCCAAACGGGGTCACGTTCGCTTCCCGATAACCAAATTTTTGGTGCGCCACACCCAGCGCCAATGCTGCTTGGGCGATGCGTTGGGTGGCGTCCTCATATACTTCGCGGCTCAACACCGGCACCAGCAATTCTTCCCGGAAAGTTTTGCTGCACCAGGAGTGCGCCGCGCCAATCACATAAAGCGGCCAGCTCACGGCCAGCGGTTGCGGATGGCCGCCATCGCCCCAATCCGTATTGAGATAGCCGCTGGCGCCGTGCTTGCGTCCGGCGGCGGCGGCGAGGCGCAGATTGGCAAACGCGGTGTCGTGCCGGCCAATCATCGTCATCCAGGTGGCCGTGCCGGGACAGACGTAGAAGGGAACTTTGGACTTCGCAAACGTCGCCGCTTCTTTTTCAAACGGATGCGTGGCTTCATAACCCCAGTTCAGCGCGATGACATGCTTCGGGAGGTTTTTGATAAGTTCGGGATGATTCAAAATGATGTCGCCCCAGAACATCATGGTGCGACCGCGCGTCGAGACTTCGCGCTGAATCTGTTTCAGAAAATCCACATACACCCGGCCTTTGCCACGTCGCGCGCATAATTTTTTGCTCTGGCCGCGACCCAAATCCCACGTCTCGTCGCAGCCGACATTCAGGAATTGGCTGGAAAAATTCGGCAGCAATTCGTCGTAAAGTTCGCGGATGAATTTGATCGTGCCGGGATGGTTCGGTGCGAGCGTGGTGGGGAAGCGCAGGAAATCGCCGGTTGAACCCTCATAAGGTTCGGAAACTTCGGCGAGTTTTTTGATCTTGGGATGCTCGAGAAAATAACGCAGATGGCCGAAGGAGTTTTGGTTCGGCACCAGGTCAATGCCGAGTTCGCGGCAGCGGGCATCCAGCGCGCGAATCTCTTCGGCTGTCAACGCGCCCCAATCCTGCCAGACAGATTTGTAACGGCGATAGGCGAACGTGTGTTCCGTGTAGAGTTGAAACTCATTGATTTTGAAATCGGCCAGTCGCTCGACCAGATCAAGCAATGTTTCCAGTTTCGGCACGCGTCCGCGCGAAACGTCGAGCATCACGCCGCGCCGCGCGAAATCCGGCCAGTCGCGGATTTTGAGGCAAGGCAGCCGACGACCGTATTCGCGGAGCAGTTGCCGCAGCGTCGCCCCCGCCGCGCGCAGCCCGCCGATTTCGCGATATTCGATCCGCACGCCTTTGCGGTCAATCGCCAGCGTGTAGCCTTCGGGATGGTTCGGCGCCTTGGCGCTGCGGATGAATTGAATGGCGGAAAACGGCTGTTTTTTCGGCAGAAGGAAAGTTCCCGCCGAGCGTTTCAGTGAGCGGGGAAAGGGGAGTAGATTCATTTAAGTAACGCCGCATCAAGCGGGCCGGGAAAGAACATACACATGGCCGGGCTGAAAATCCGGCAGCCGACGAAGAATTTCCGCCGCAAACGGACTCACGTGAATCAAGCGGTTCGATTTGACGCGCAAGACGACAATGGCGAAAGACAGGTCTTTGGTTTTCTGCTGGTGGGACAAGTTTTTGTCCACTCCTTGGGCAGGCACTCATCGGGCAACAGGCGCATCAGTTGGTGGCCAACATCCGTTCGCTGGCGGCTTCGAGAAAGGCGATGGCTTGTTTGCGGGAAACCGTGGGAAACTGCTCCAGAAATTCGTCCAGCGTCTCTCCGCCTTCGAGGTAGTCAATCAACGTGCGAGCCGGAACGCGCGTGCCCGCGAAGCACGGCGTGCCGCTCATGATTTCCGGGTCAACCGTCACAATGGCCTTCGCTTTCATGGCGGCAAGGTAGCACACGGCAAAGTTGCCCGGCAAGCTTGCCGGACGTGGCGTGGTTTTAGGCGGCAACGGAGCGCCGACCTGTGGTCGGCTTACGACACACGCAAATCAGCGATATTCGAGCACCAAACAGAAAACGTGAATAAACCGTAATCCGTCCTCCCAAAGCGGACAAAATGTCGGCGCTCCTGCCGCAAAATGTTGCACCCGGAAACGCCGGCCCTGCCAGCGCCGGAGGCGCGGCATATTTGTAGAAACAATTTCCTCAACATTTAGGAAGCTCCGTAGGAGCGACATCCGGACATGCCGCTCCTACGGAGCTTGCCAATCTTGCCCGGCGAATCTACAAAGATGCCGCACCTGCGGCGCTGCGGAAACGTCTGGTAGAGATGCCTCGCCGAGGCGTCGCCGCCCGTAAAGCGGGCGGAACGAACCGTCCTTGGTGTTCAACTGCGAATTCGCAGTTCCATTCGACGCGTTCTGATTCGCGTTTTCACTGCGGGGTTGCCTCGGCGAGGCATCTCTACCCGTTTGCGGCGCGGCGCTTTATTTCGCAATCATGCCGCTGTTGCGGGCGTAATTGAAAATGCCGCCGGCGTCCACTACGGGGCGCACGTCGCCGAGTTGCTTGAAGGAATATATCTTGCCGGTGGCTGGCACGGTGACGGTGGCCTTGTCGAGATCCACGGTCACAACGTCACCAGTCTTAAGTGTGTCGCAAAGGCGTTCGGCGATTTCGCAGGGATACAGTTCGCCGGTGGCGACGCAGTTGCGGAAGAAGATGCGTGCGAAGCTCTCCGCGAGCACCACTTTGCAATTCGCTGACCCCATCGCGATAGGCGCATGTTCGCGGGAACTGCCGCAGCCAAAATTTTTACCCGCAACCACGATCGGATACTTGCTATCCAGTTGCCCGGCTTCGACGAAGCGCGTGGGATAGAGCGAGTCCGGCAACCCGACCAGGGCGTGGCTGCCCAGCTTCTCGTACTCGTCGGGAATGGTGGGAACCAGGTTCAGGTATTGCGCGGGAATGATTTGATCGGTGTCTATGTTGTCGCGCACGACGTAAACAGGTCCGGTAAATACAGACGTACTCATGCCCGCAGTGTGGGGTGATTCCGGCGCTTTTTCAAACAGATTTCCGGTCGCCTGGCCGCGGCGCAGCATGGTTTTCCCTGACAGACGGCGCGCTTCCTTTTAACCTCGCCCCCGGCTGGCGCAACATTTTGACGCATGAAGCATGTAAAATTAAAAACCAGGCGTGGGGGATTGTATGTCGGGCTGATGTCCGGCACTTCCGCGGATGGCATTGACGCCGTGGTGGCCAGAATCTCTCCGATTGCGGCGCGACCCCGGGTGCAATTGGTGGCGCACGTTTATCGCCGGTTCACGCCCCAGTTCCAAGAACGGCTGTTGCGGGCGTGTTTGCACGGTCACGTGGCGGAAATTTGCGAATTGAACTTCGCTCTGGGCGAATTTTTTGCGCGCGCGGCACTGGCCGTGATTCGGCGCGCCGGATTGCGGCCCCGGCAAATCGAGGCGATCGGCTCGCACGGTCAGACGCTCCACCATCTGCCGCACGCGCAGTTTCCGTCCACGCTGCAAATCGGCGAACCGGGGGTCATTGCCGAGCGCACCGGGATCACGACGGTGGCTGATTTTCGGGTGCGTGACATGGCTGTGGGCGGGCAGGGGGCGCCGCTGGTGCCGTTTGCCGATTGGGTGTTGTTCACACACCAAAACCGCCCGCGCATCATCCAGAACATCGGGGGTATCGGGAATCTCACATTTTTGCCGCCGCACGCCCGCCGCGAGGATATCATCGCGTTCGACACCGGTCCGGGTAACATGGTGATGGATGCGCTCGTTTCCCGGTTGACGCACGGGCGCCGCCGTTTTGATTGTGCGGGGCGCTGGGCGGCGCAAGGGAAGATTTCTGCCTCTCTGTTGGAACAGTGTCTGGCGCATCCGTTTTTCCAACAGTGTCCGCCCAAAACCACCGGCCGCGAGGAATTTGGCGAACTGTTTTTGACTCCGTTGTTGGCGCAGGCACGGCGGCGTCGTTTGTCACCTGCAGACATTGTCGCCACCGCTACTGAATTAACCGCGGTTAGCATCGCCACCGCGTACCGCCGTTTTATTTTTCCGAAAATCGAACCGCGTGCCCTGGCGCGGCTCGAAGTCATTATTGGCGGCGGCGGCGCCCGGAACACCACTTTATTGCGCCGTTTGCAGACGCATTTGGGTGTGGGGAAAATTCTGCGCCACGAAGATTTTGGCATGGATAGCTCCGCCAAGGAGCCGCTGGCCTTTGCGTTGCTGGCGCACGCAACCATTCGTCAGCAACCCGGTAATGTTCCCTCGGCAACCGGCGCGCGCCGCGCGGTGGTGCTGGGCAAAATTGTGCCCGCCTGAACCGATGCCCTCCGGCCAGTGGACAAACGATTATTTTTACAACCATCAGTTACCAACAGGTTTGAACAGACCTTCAAAAACATTGATGGCATTCTCCACAAGGAAGCCGGTTGTGATTATACCGAGCAGACGTTGTGGCTGCTCTTTCTGAAGTATCGCGACGGCCTCGAAGCCGCCCGCGCCGCCAGTTTCCAGACCATCGCATACAAGATCGGTGAAATTAAAAACAAGAGGGGCCAAGACTTGATTCCCCTGGCCCCATTACTTGGGGGTGGTTTCGCGAACCAGACGCGCGCGCTGTTGGGGGCGACTTGATCAATCAGTTGAAAACCAGTCGCGACCCGAATTATTGCCAGCGGGTGGCGACGAATGATGGTGCGTTGGGCGAACCGTTTTTGCGGGTTTTCCAGGACAACAAAAAAGCGATTCCGGCGATTCTCGCCACGCCGCAGAAACCATCCACCGTCGCGGACGCGCGAAACATCCGTAACATCCAACACATGATGACGTCGTCGTTCTGGCATCCCGCCGTCTCGCCGTTGAGCGCACAGGGTTGCAGCCGATATTTTTACCGGCGCGCTTGCAGGTTGGCAGGTTTCTGTTAGCGTCACGGCGCGACGGGTTGCCGGTGTGGCGAAATGGCAGACGCACAGGACTTAAAATCCTGGGACTGTAAAAAGTCGTGTGGGTTCAAGTCCCACCACCGGCACCAATTGCGGCGGAAGAAAAACGCAAACGGCGGGAGGTTGGCTCCCGCCGTGGCTCGAAAATGGGAGGTCGCTTTACTTCGCCGCCTGGTCTTTTTTCCAAGTGCGTTTCGGCGCTTTGGTGACCAGACCGCGTTTGAGGGCACGAGTGGAAACCCGGATGTAACGGACTTCACCATCCACCACGGCTTTTACTCGTTGCAAATTGGGCATAAACTTGCGCTTGGTGATGGCGGTAACGTGCGTGCCGATACCCCCCAGCTTTTTCTTCTTACCCGAACGCCAAATGATGCTGCCTTTGCGCGGGCCGATACCGGTAATTTCACAAATTCTTGCCATAAACTTTTTCCCAAATCAGGGCTGCATACCTTATCGGATTCGCCGTTGATGGCAAGCTTTCTTTGGGGAATTTTCGTGCGCTCCCGATTCCGCGTGTTATGCTCGCCATCCTTTATGGCTACGATCAAGCCTTTCGCCGCGCTCCGTCCCAAACCTGAACTGGCCGCTCAAATCTGCGAGCTTCCGTATGACGTGATGTCGTCCGATGAAGCGCGCGCGTTGGCGGCGGATAATCCGCTCAGCTTTCTACACGTCAGCAAACCGGAAATTGATCTGCCCCCGGATACCGATCCGTATGCCGCTGCGGTTTACGCCAAAGGCAGGGAGAATTTTACGCGGTTGATCAAACAAGGCGCACTGTATCAAGACGCGCGACCCGCTTTTTATCTGTATCGGCAAATCATGGGGTCGCACACGCAGGTCGGGCTGGTGGCTGCCGCCAGTTGCGCCGAATACCTGAGTGGCAGCATCAAGAAACACGAGTTCACCCGACCTGACAAGGAAGACGATCGCGTGCGGCATATCGAGGCGTTGAACGCACAGACCGGGCCGGTGTTTCTGACCTATTGCGCCGTGCCGGCGCTGGATGAATTCGTGGCGCGGCGCGTGGCCCAGCCGCCGGACGTGGATTTTACGGGCGCGGATGGCGTGCGTCACACTTCGTGGTCCGTGCGGGCGCCGGCAGACCTGCAGTTCATCGGCGAACAGTTTGCGCAAATTCCGTCGCTCTATATTGCGGATGGACATCATCGCTGCGCCGCAGCCGGGCGCATTTTCCAATCCCGGCACGGCGCCGGGTCGAGCGGACAATTTCTTTCCGTCATTTTTCCGCATAACCAAATGCAGATTCTGTCGTATAACCGCGTTTTGAAAGATCGGTCGGGTTTAAGCGCCGCCCAGTTGCTGGAAAGGCTGCAAACGATTTTTGAGGTGACGCTGACGACTAGCGCAGCGCCGGCGCGGAAACATGAACTCGGATTGTTTCTGGAAGGGCAATGGCATCGGCTGCAATTCAAACCGCAGTTCACCGCGGCGACGGATCGTGCCGCCACGCTGGACGTGACGTTGTTGCAGCGACACGTGCTCGAACCGATTTTTGACATTGTGGACCCGCGCACCAGTCGCCGCCTCAATTTCATCGGCGGCATTCGCGGCACCGCCGAATTGGAGAAGCTCGTGCGCAGCGGTGAATACGCCTGCGCCTTCAGCATGTTCCCGACGCGCATCGAAGATTTGATGGCGATTGCTGACGCGGATGGAATCATGCCGCCGAAGAGCACCTGGTTTGAACCGAAGCTTCGGGACGCGATGTTTTGTCATTTGATTTGAACGGAGCCGGGGCTGTCGTCAGCAACAAACCGTGGCGGGCGCCGGTTTCGGTCAAATCTTCATCCGGGCGAAAAACTCTTTCCGTGCGTTTCGGATGATTTGTGTTCTATCTTTTCGTCGTGCCAGAGCATCGTCAATTTCTTGCGCGTTTTGCGTGGCTTTCCATCGGGACGGCCATATTGACGATCGTGCTGCGCACCGTGGCTTATCTGATCACTGGCTCGATTGGTTTGCTGGCGGACGCGGCGGAATCCCTGGTCAATTTGCTCGGCGCAGTCATGGCGTTGGCGATGCTGATCATTGCCGCGCGCCCGGCGGATGAAGATCACGCGTACGGTCACGGCAAAGCCGAGTATTTTTCCAGCGGACTTGAGGGTGGTTTAATCCTGGTTGCCAGTGTCGGGATTGCCATCGCGGCGGGGATGCGTCTGCTGACGCCGCAACCCTTGGCGGCGCTGGGCGTGGGGCTCGCGGTTTCAGTGGTGGCGGCGCTGGCCAATCTCGTGGTCGCGCTTTTCATTGCGCGCGCGGCGCGCCGCTACGATTCCATCACGCTCGAAGCGAACGCCAAGCACCTGCTGGCCGACGTTTGGACGAGTGTGGGCATTCTCGTGGGAGTGGGGTTGGTGGCAATCACCGGTTGGCATCTGTTGGATCCCCTGGTCGCTTTGATTGTTGCCGCCAATATCGCGTGGACTTCCATCGGCATCATGCGCCGTTCCGTGGCCGGGCTGATGGACGTTTCACTGTCCGCTGCGGATCTGGCGGCAGTGCGAAAAGTTTTCAAATCACACGAGGCCGCCGGGATCGCTTTTCACGCGTTGCGCACGCGTCAAGCCGGCGCGCAAAAATTCATCTCGGTGCATGTGTTGGTGCCGGGAGATTGGACGGTGCAACGCGGCCATGAGTTGCTGGAAACCATCGAGGCCGAGTTGCGCCGCGCGGTTTCTGAAGCGGTCGTCCTGACGCACCTGGAATCGCTGGACGACCCGGCTTCCTGGGAGGACGAGGAGTTGGAACGTAAGAAATTTGACTGATCGTCTTGATGGTTTGCGGCACGAGGCAGAGGAAATTGCCGGAGGCTGGAGTGCCTGGGCGACCGCAATGGATTACTCATGCGGTTGAAGTTTTCGCGCGCTTGATCAAATCGGCGTAACCCTCTCGATAGCTGGGATAGATCAGCTTCACCCCCAGTTCTGTCTTTAATTTACGATTCGCAACGCGCTTGTTGGTCAAGCCGCGCTTGCGGCCGGCGGTTGTTCCCGGCATGGTGGGAGGCAGAGGCCGATGCAACTGGCACGACAACCAGCGGAAAAACTCCAACTGACTTACCGGCGCATCATCCACCACATTGTAAATCGTTCCGGCGCGCGCGGTTTCCAGTGCCGTAATGATTGTGTGAATCAGGTCGGTGCGATGGATCATGTTGAGCGTTCGTCCACCGTCACTTTCAATCCGCGCTTCGTTCTGCAGAAATTGCTTTAGCAGGTAGCCGCGTTCCGGTCCATAGATGCCCGCGACGCGCAATACGACCGCCGCGAAGTGCTTTGCCGATGCGGCGCTCAACAAGGCTTGTTCGGTTTCGAGCAGGATTTTGGCGGTCGCGGTGGTCGGCGCGGTGACGCTGGCTTCATCCACCTCCGAACCGTCATTCTGTCCGTACACTCCCGTGCTACTGGTGTAGAGAATGCGCGGCGGCTGCCTCGGTTGCGGATCGAGCCAGTGGATTAAGTTTCGCATTCCCCCGAGATACAATCGCCGGTAGTCCGTCGCGTCACCGCCGCCGGAAGCGACGCAATTCACCACCCAATCGAAGTTGCGGGGCAAGGTTTCCAGTGAGGCGGGTTGGGTGATGTCCGCCGCCAGCAGTGTGACCAGATTGGGCGTGGCTGGCGGGGCGATAAGTTTGTCAGGCGAGCGGCGCAGACCGAACGTAGTATGCCCGCGTCGCGCCAGTTCCAGCGCCAACGGCCAGCCAACATAACCACAACCTACAACCAGTACGCGCATTGTTTTAATCTTTCGCAACCAAAGCGTTGTAAGCTGCTGCCAATCGTGGCGTCAACGGTGAACGCGCCAGCGGCACGCCATTCAGAGCGGTGGCTTCCACCACGCCGAGAGAACTCAACGTCAGAAAAACGCCCTGAACTTTGCTCAGCGCGGCGGACGTGATCAATTGTTCGCGCACGGGCAAATCCAGGTCGCGACACAACTCCAGCGCGACGGCACGCGTGACTCCCGGTAAAATTCCGCTGTCCGCCGGCGCGGTGCAAACGGTGCCGTTCTTAATCCAAAACAGATTGGCGGCACTGCCTTCAATTACGAAACCATCGGGGCTTTTCAGCAAGGCCTCGTCAGCGCCGGCGATGTCCGCTTCCGCGCGCGCCAAAATCTGCGGCAGTTTGTTGGCAGTCTTGACGCGGGCCAGTTTCGAGTTGGCCGGCAGCGTGATGGACGTGGTTTGCAGCTTCCATTGAGCGTAATGGTGGGCGGTGTTGCTCCCGGTCGCTTTAACTTTCAGAAGCGGGTGCAAGCTCATGACGAGCGTGGGGGCGGTCGCCGTTTGGGGCGAGTAACCGCGCGCACCGACGCCACGCGACACGGTCAACCGCAGCAGCGATTCGGGCATTTGATTTCGGATCACCAGTTCAGTAATCCACCCCATCAGATCGTCGTTCGAACCGGGTAATTGGATTCCCAAAAGATCGCAACCCGCGCGCAGTCGTTCCAAGTGGTTTGTCCAGCGGAACGGACGGCCTCGCGTCAGCCGCATGGTTTCAAACAAGCCGTCGCCGTAAAGAAACGAGCGATCAAAAACCGAGACGGTGGCTTGCGCTTCCGGAACAAAGTGGCCGTTGAGAAATACGATCATGCGTGCGCCGCCGGTTGCGGATGGGGTTGGGACATATTGAGCGCGGCCAGAAAACCGCGCGCCTTGGCCAGCGTCTCTTCGTATTCCGCCGCGGGATCGGAGTCCGCCACAATGCCCGCGCCGACGTGGAAATAGGCGCGCTCGTTTTTGCAGATCGCGGTGCGGATACTGATGCTCAACTGGCTTTGCCGGTTAAAACCCAGGTAACCGTGACAGCCGCAATACGGTCCACGCGCCACCGGTTCCAGTTCGTCAATAATTTCCATGGCGCGGAACTTGGGTGCGCCGGTGATGCTGCCCCCGGGGAACGCTGCTGCCAGCGCCTGCCAATGGGTCACTTCCGGCCGCAACCGACCACGCACCGTGGAGATGAGATGTTGCACTTGGGCGAACCGTTCCAAGCGTGCCAGTTCCGTCACGCGCACGCTGCCGTAGGCGCAAAACCGTCCGAGATCGTTCCGGAGCAGGTCTGTGATCATCACCAGTTCCGCGCGCTCCTTCGGGCTGGATTGCAGTTCGTGCGCCAGCCGTTCATCCTGGGCGGGGGTCGCGCCGCGGGGTCGCGTGCCTTTGATGGGTTGCGTGATGATCTCTGTGTCATTGATGCGGAGAAATTGTTCTGGTGAAGACGAGGCCAGTTGGAAATCGCCGCCATCAACAAACGCCGCGAACGGCGCCGGTGAAGCGGTGGTCAATCGGAGGAACAACTCCCAACCGGACGCCAGCCAGGGGGCGGTGAGTCGTTGCGACAGGTTGACCTGATAAATGTCCCCCGCGCGAATGTAACGCTGCGCCTGAGTGATTGCGGCGAGGAAATCGGTGCGCGTGCGATTGGACGTGAACTCCCGGCGCGCGTCGGTCGCGTCAAATGCTTCTGCCGGACTTGGGGGTTGAGCCAGTCGGTTTGACCAAAATTCGAGTTGTTCACGCTGGCGGATTTCGGAACGGCTGCCATCGGCGCCAAGTCCGGTCGCCACGACCCGGGTTGTTCCCAGTAGATGATCGAAGACGACCAGACTGGCGTAGAAACCGACGTGGCAATCGGGCAATTGCAAATCATTACTGGCGCGGCGCGGCAGTTTGGTTTCGGTGAAATTTTTGAGATCATAACCCCAATAACCGAAGCAGCCGCCAAGTGGAAGCGGGCCGTCGCGCGGTTCTTGAAACGCGTAGCGGGACCAGAGTGCGCCGAGGCATTGCCAGGGATTGTCCGTGTGCGTTTCGTGAAGTCGCGGTTCCGTCGCGGTTTCGGTGTGGAAGATTTCACAACGCGAGTCGGTGGAGCGAAATTGCAGGAACGGTCGCGCGGTGACGAAGGAATAGCGCGATGCTTCGGAAGGCACGCCGGCGCTCCGCAGCACGACCAGCCCCGGTGAACTGCGCAACTGTGTGCCCAACGATTCCGGCGTGTGGGCGGTGGCCAATTCCTGAATGAGGGGGCGCAGGTTCAATGAAAATGTTGTTTCAGGTCGCTGGCGCGTCCGGCACGCGCCTCAATGAGTTGGTTGTTTGGCGTTCCACCAGAGCCACACGATTTCATCCAGCATCGCCTGATGGCTCGGATAACCGCGCACCAAATCCACACCTTCACGAATATCCAGCGCGCCGCGATTCAACTGCGCGCCGGGAGCGCGCTGCACCAAGGCGCGGGTCAGGCGGACGAATTTTTCCATCAGCGAATCGGCGGGCGCGGCGGGAATCAACGGCGCGAAGTGGAACTCGTGCGCCTGAATTTCAAAGCGCTCCGTGCCCTCGGCGTTCACCAATTCGAGGATGAACAGGCGCCCGGTTTTCAGTTGGTGCGGTCCGCCGGAGCGGCGCGGCCAGAGTCCGGCGGGTCGCTCCATGGTCGCCGGTTGCGCTTGCGGCGAACCAATTTCCAAATGCGGCACGGCACCGGCAGCGAGCAGCACAATTTCCGACCAGGCCAACGACGTGCCCTGGCCGAGATGATCAAAAACCGACAAGGTTTCCGGCGTAAACTCCAGGCGTTGCACTCGCTGACTGGCGGGCAGAAAGTGCAGCGCCTCCTCCTTCACCAGCGCGACGTTGACGCCTTCCTGCGTGAGCGCGTGATGAAACGCCTTGGCTTCATCCACTCGCAAGTGGCGCATGAGAATGCCCTGCGCATTAGCCGCGAGTCGGATCGCGTCCGCATCGGTAAGGTGCCGAAACACTCGGAAGGCGCGCCGGATCGCATCCGCATTGGGACTACCTGCGTCTCGCAGCAGGATGGCGTAGGAATTCCAGGCGGCCATAAGCCGGTTTCAAGAAAAGGCCATCGGGACGGATTGCGGCGGGCCGGTATGCTCCAGGTAATCGCAAATCACCTGCACCGCCTCGTCCACGTCATCCGTCAACGTGAGCAAATTCAGATCGCGTGGCGCGATGAAATGGTTTGCTCCGTTCAACTCGGTGCGCAGCCATTTGAGCAGTCCGGTCCAATGTTTGCGCCCGAACAGGATCAACGGAAATTTGGGAATGCGCTCCGTTTGCGCCAACGTCAACACCTCGAACAATTCATCCAGCGTGCCGAACCCGCCGGGCATGTAAACGTAGGCCACGCTGTATTTGGCGAAGCATACCTTGCGCGCAAAGAAATAGTGAAAGTGCAGCGGGATGTTCGCGTAACCGTTACCCTTTTGCTCGTGCGGCAAGGCGATGTTCAAGCCCACAGATTTGCCGCCACCCTGGGTCGCGCCTTGATTGGCCGCCGCCATGATGCCTGGTCCGCCGCCAGTGATGACCGGGATGCCCGCTTGCGCCAGTTTTTTTCCCAACGCCACCGTGGCGCGATAGTACTTGTCGCGCGGTTTGGTGCGCGCCGAGCCGAAGATGGAAACAGCCGGCCCAACCCGCGACATGGTTTCAAACGACGCCACAAACTCGCCCATGATCCGCAACACGCGCCACGGATCTTCCCGGATAAACCCATTACCCTGATTACTCATGTCGCCAGACTAAGGTTTCGCGCATCCGCAAACAAGCGCGCGTCCGCGGAAGTCGCCGGCGGTGTGAACTTGCCAGTGCTACCAACCATCTCCGAGCCACAGTACGCCGGCGCCGGGCATGAATGCGCAAAGATAGGGCGGACAGTCCTCTGCCCGTCGTTGGCTGACACCAGCGCGTGTTCGGATTCACCACAACGGCGCGCACGAAGTGACGTGCCCTGCCGGGGCGAGGGAGCAGGCACTGACTTCAGCGGGGGCGGCTGTCTTCCAAGGTCCAGTCGTTGCGGCCGTCCGGATGACAGTGACAATGCGCAGCGAAGAAACCGCCGCGATGTTGCCAGAACCACGGCCAGATCCGTTCGCGATCCGTCTGCGGAATGTGCAATCCATCCAACGCGGTTGGGGGGAAGAACTGAAAGCGACCTTCCTGCATCGGCGTGGGCAGTTGTTGCAGTTTCGGTTTCAGTTCAAACAGAAACATGAGCCAGTGCGTTTGCCCTTGGTAACCGTGTTCGCTGATCAGCCCGGTGAGGTGAAAGTCGGTGGGCTGAAATTTGATGCCGAGTTCCTCATGCGCTTCGCGCGCGGCGCAGGCGTAGGGTGATTCGCCTTCATCCAGGCGCAGCTTGCCGCCGCAGGGACTCCACAAACCGCGATTCGGTTCTTGCGCACGTTCGAGCAGGAGCGTGTCGTCAGCCGCGTTGAAACAGTAGAGCAGCGTGGCGGCCTTGTATGGCAGTTTCACAGGCTCAAATAAACCAGATTTTCGAGTGGAAATTAAGCGGGAAAATCCGGTGGGACGGCAACAAAAAGCCCGGGTCGGATGACCCGGGCGAAGTTGGCCGTGTGCGCTCAAGGTGCGGGTGCCGCTTCGGCAGCTTCCTTTGCCGCTTTCTCTTGAGCCTCCTGGGCTTCTCGGGCCTTCTCAACCGCTTCCTGGCGGATAAGTCCGGGCAGGTAATGTTTGCCGGTGGTCTTGTAAATCACCTTGTCCCACACATAGAAGTGGTTCAGCAAGCTGAAGATGAAGCACACGATGACGACGAACTTGAGGAAGCCAATCCAGCCACTGGGTTTCTCGCCGTAACGGTCCGCCACGGGTACTGCGCCCTCGGGTAGTTTGGCGATGCCGGTCAAGGAAGCGCCGTACGGCACGTTGATGCGGGCTTTGGCGTTCACCGCCCAGCCGTTGGCGTCCAGGATGGGGCCGATGTTGCGCTTCCGCAATTTCAGCCAGGCAATGATCATGGACGGCCCAGAAATGACCAGGAGTAGTCCGACGATCGCCAAACACAATTGCCAGAACGGCAGTTGGAATAAGCCGGTCGCGTAACCGAGTAACGAAGTGATCAAAGCGCCAATCCCGGCGATGGCCACGCTGATGGCGGCCACCGTGCCCACATCTACTTTCTTCGGCGCGGGCTTGGCTTGATCGGCGTTCACGGTTTTTTCCGCAGCGGCGCTCAGTTTGGCATCGGCGGCGGCATCGGCGGCGGCGGCGCGCTTGGCGGCCATTTCCTCGATCATGCGGACGAGTTTCTTGTATGGCGACCAGAAGGCCTGACGGATGCTGATCGGGTTTTCCACGATTTTGGTGATGGTGGCGTCCCAATCGCGGCCCTTGCGGTCGTAGAATAAGCCGTTGCGGCCCACCATGAGATTATCGCAATCGCCGTTGGTGAAGGCGGCAACGAGGCTCAGTTTTTCATCCGAGCCTTTGCGGACGCAATCGAGATAGGCGAGATAAGTGCCCGCCAACGCCGCCATGCTGGCGTGTTTGCCGGCATCGGCCACCGGCAACGTCAGCGTGCAGGAGCGTTGATCCAGATACAGCGTGCCCGCCTGGAAAATGGCCGGTTCGCCGCCGTCGTAGAAGTCGCGGAAGTTCACGAAATTGAGGCAGAGCAGATACAAATTTTTCACGAAGAGCGTGAGCTTTTCGACGTTGGCAATGGCCGTGGCTTCCGGTGACAAAGCCTGATCCTTGGCGATCAACGCCGCCACATTTTCCTTCGCTTTACTGGCGAGAATTTCGCGGACGCGTTTGAGCCCTAATTTTTCCACCGCAGCGCCGGCTTTGCCGGCGTTCCAACTTTCGTAATCACCGAGCTTGGCCTGCAAGGCGGCCCAATCCGCTTCCGTTAATTCCGTCTTATCGCCGAGCAACGGCTTGACGGCGTTGGCGCGCAATGTCGCCAGGGCCGCTGCGTGGGCGGGATTCACGTTGCCTTGCAAGGGCAGCGCCTTGCCCGCAGTTACGGAAGCGAGCGGGAAGCTGGCGATTTCTTCGGCGGTGATGGTGAGGTCTCTGGCGGCGATCGCAAGGTATTCCTCTTCCTTGCGATTCAAGGCCGCCACCGCGCGCGGATCGAACGCCGCTAACCGGCAGCGACCGAAGTAGTCATCCACCTTGGCCTTGACCGCTTGAACGGCGGCGGCGGCAGCGGCAGTGGCGTCACCGGCGGGCAGAATTTTGGTTTTGTCGGTTTCGGCTTTTTGGCTCCAGTCGGCAAACGCGGTGCAATCCGCAAAAAATGCATCCGCTTTGGCTTGGTTAATTCCGTCCTTGCCAGAGCGATCCGGCACGCCTCCCTGACAGGCGATGATGTCATTGATAACGGCTTTGGTCGCCTCGTCCGCCGCCGAGTCGGGAATAATGACTCCGTCACCGTTGAACGTGGTGTTGATGAAAATTTTGTTGGCGTCGGAAGCGTCCTCGACCGAAATGGCGGAGGCGTCCTTTTTGCCGATGTTTTCAAGAATCTTTCGGGCAGACGCGGCGAGCGCTTCGTCCTTGATGGCCGAGAGCGCAACCGAATCGCCACCTTTGACGAGGTCATCGGGATTTTTCAGCACGGTTCCGGCCCATTTAATGGCAGCGATGAGTTCGGGAACGCGGATGCGTCCGTCCTTGTCGGTGTCAATTAACGCGGCCGTTTTGGGGCAAAATTCAAGCCCGGTTGTGGGGCAGGCCAGAGCGACCCAGAGTTTCTGGTCGAGCTGATCCAAGTTCATGAGGTCCGCACCGGAATCAAGTTTAACCTGGTCAAAGCCGCCTGCCGTAAAGAATTTCCATTGATGTTTACTCATAATGATAAAGATGAGGTTATACGGATAAGTTCGTGTCCGTGGCGAAATGATGCAAAACCGCCCGAATCGGCGCAAGCTTAGTATATCGTGGTGCTTTCCTCGCGGAGAATCGGCGCTTTGATCTCATCGCAGATCACTTCCACGCGGTTGTGCGAGGTGCCGACCATTGCTCCCTTCACCGAGATGGTGTAGGTGACTGATTGCTGGGCCTTGATCGAGGCGATGATGGGAAAGGTGACGTGTTGCCCGTTGATTGTGCCCTGGGGCGAACTGATGGGCAGCATCAAGTCATCAAAAACGGCCTGAACCTTGAGGTTGTGCAATTCGCCTGAGCCTTGATTGATCAGGACGATCCGGTAGGTGGTGCTCTCGCCAACCTGAATCGGATCGGGCATTTCGGAAAGCTCGAAGGTTAGCGCGGGAATCCCTTTCCATAGAGTGCATAGTCTGGTGGCATCGGTCGCCGCTCCGGCACTCGCGGTAATTGTGGCGCAACTGACTCCAGCGCTCTTGGAAGTGAGCTTGATGGTCTTTGTCACCCGGTCGCGTGGCTGCAGCGTGACTACGGTCCAGGTCGCTTGATTCCCGGTGATCACCGCGCCGGGTGCCGCCACGATGAAATCTTCCTCGGGCGCAACGCTGCTGATGACAACGTTGGTCAACGGCGTATCGCCAACATTCATTACGGCGATCTCATAATCAACATTGCGCCCCACCACCTGTTCCTTGGCGCCCGTGCCCTGCACCTGAAGCCGCGGGTCAATGATTGTAGAGCAAACCTCGGTGTTCAATTCGGGGGCATTGAGACTCTGCGCGGTGATGGTGGCGCAAATGGTTCCGCGCTGGGCGGCCTTGAGCCGCGTCGTGAATGACTTCGCCTGGCCGGGATCAAGATCGCCGGCGTCGAGCGTGGATTCATTTGCCTCGTTGCTGAAATTGGTTCCCACCGGCGCCGTCTGACGAATTGTTACGCCTCGAACCATTTCCGAACCGATGTTCCGAACTTGGATGCGGTAGGTGAGGTCCGCGTTCAGCATGGCCGTTTCCGGTCCGCTCGCATCCAAAGCCAGCTCCGCGCTGCCGACGGTCAGCTCCGCCGATACCTTGGGCAGGGCCGTGACCGTGGCCGCCGCGCGCGGCACGAGGTTGGTATTCGCTTCAAACCAGGTTTTGAAGTTCAAGTTTTCACCGGCTCGCAGCGCGGCCACGGTCCAAACCAGCTCGCTGCCCTTAATGATGGCAGGTGGATCGCTGCGCTGCCAGGTTGCGCCGACCGGGATCGCGTCGCGCACGACAAGATTGGTGAGCGGACTGCGCGCAGTAAGTTTCAGTTCGCCAATAAAAGTGCCGCCGGCTTCCGCCTTGATCGGCAATGATTTTTTGAATTGCAACGCGGCGATTGTGGTTTCAGCAAAAGCGGTGGGAGGCGCTGGCACCAGGGGCATTGGGAGCCGAACCGTCGCTTCTTTGGGGGACGCCAAGGGCGTTCCCGTTGGTGAATCGGATTGTGTCCAGCGCGCCTGCTGGCAACCCGTCAGACTGACGAGCCACAGCAGGGTCAGCGCGGCCAGCCTGACTGGCGCTGGTGCGACCTTGATGAATGGAAGATCAACTTTCACGCGGGGCAATCCACTTACTCGACCCCTGCAAAGTGGACGAGGTTCAAAATTTCCGCAAGCCGACTTGAGCGGGTTGGCCAGGCCCGACGGGTCGGCGCCATCGAAGTGCAGCGGCATCATATAGCGCGTAGTTCACGGCCAGATATGCGATCTGAGTCAGTTCGCTGTTTCAGATTTGCTACATCGGACAGGTTGTGCGAGGGTATGCTGCGATTTGTCAGCTCAGACTTAAATGAATCAGTGAAAAAGAGGTAATTTCAATAACCCATGTACACCCTTGAGAAATTAACCATAGTTGTATTGTTCGCCACCGCGACTACCATGTTGTCGGCACAACAATTTACTCCTATTGACATTAGCGCCGAGGTTAGCAGCGACCTCCGAACTTGGACGTATGGCCAAAACTATCAACCGGGCGGTACCGAATTGATGGTTTCTGGTGTGCCCTTTCAACTGGCGCAATTTAATAACACTCCCAATACGACCGGGATCGTAGTGCCTGACCCCGGACCCTACAGCTTTACCTTTTCCGTTCCGCACGGAACTCGCGCCACCGTCCTTTATACACTGATTAACGAGGCATACGGTGCGGCTGGAGTGCCTGAAGGCAGCATCACGGTTACTGGCGCCAGCGGCCAAACGGCTACCTTGGAACTCATTAGCGGTCAGAACATTCGAGATCACAATCAGAACCTTTTTGAGAATAATTTATCTTTCGATACCGCAATTGTGCCTACCTATTTCCTGAACGGTGCCACCACCACGCAGTCGATTCAATCGCGGTTGGATCGTCAGCAACTCCTGCTGCCCGTGAGCTTTCTCGGAGACACCATCGCTTCTATTTCATTTCAAGGCATTGCGCACGGGAGACCGGACGGGACGGCATTTGTGGCGGGATTGACCCTTGCCGATGAATCTTTCATCGTACCGAATCTCCAATTGAGCATCCAAGGCACGAATGCAATTTTGACGTGGCCGGCCTCCACTTACGCTTTTACTCTGCGGTCCAAAACCAATCTATCCCAGCCGGATTGGAGCCCGGTTTATCCGCCACCCACCACTGTGAACGGACAAAATTTCGTCACCAATTCCATTCTCGGCCCGCAACGGTTTTTTATATTAAGCCAATAAGTCAAATCGGTGATTTCATTCCGACGGGTAGTGGAAGATGTCACTCCGTCACCGAGTTCCTGTGGGCAAGATGTCGGCAATGGGAAAGCGGTTCGGGACCGCGTTAACCCGCCTAGTTCGCCTGCCAACGGAAGATGCGTTCCAACCCGGTGCGGTTCGGGTACGAGCGCGGCACCCAATCTTCCCGCAACCGGAAGTGTGGCGAAAAGCGTTCCACAATTTCTTTACGGGTCGTGCCGAAGGGCGGGCCATCTGTATCGGGGATCAGGTAGTTTACGGCCAGGTAAGTGCCGCCCGGTTTTACCCAACGCCGCACCGCGCGGACGTACAAGTCGCGTTCCTCCGGTTCAATCGCGCAGAACAACGTGTGCTCGAACAGCCAGTCAAACTCGAACGGCGGCTCGTCCCGCAAAAAATCCAGCACGCGAAACTGCGCGGGCCAGCCCTGGCTCGCGGCGCGTTCCCGGCTGAGCTGGATGGCCGTGGGTGCGATGTCGTAGCCATAGACGCGGAATCCGGCGCGCGCCCAGGCTCCCGCGTCGTGCCCCGTGCCACCGCCCGGAACGCAAACCGTTTGGCCGGGTAAATCCGGATGCGCGGCCAGAAAATCCACCAGACCCGGCGACGGCGCGCCTTTGTCCCAACGCAGGTCGCCCGTTTGATACCGGCTTTCCCAAATATTTTGACTCATGTTCCAATTTAGCGCCGCATTGAGCTTCTGGTAATGCAACGCGATCCGATCTTTCAAATGGCCTTCGCTTCACGTCCGCGCCGCTTGAGGTTCACGTTTTATCGCAGTTCGTTACAAGTTCAAACTTACATCCGCGCAAATTCAACATGTCAGCCGTACTGAGTTGAGGTGACTGAACTGATTCGTAGTCCCGACTCAGAAGGTGATGTTGGGGAGTGGGAAGGGCGGGAAATCCCGTCGTCGCGTGCGGGGTTCAACTGATTTGTCCGTCCACCAGTTGCACCACTTTTGGTGCGCGCCCGGCCACCCCGGCGTCGTGGGTGGCAATGATGAGGGTGGTGTTTTTCTCGGCGCGCAACTGGATGAGCAAGTCCACAATTTCCTGGCCCGTGTGTGAATCGAGATTACCAGTGGGTTCATCGGCCAGAATGAGTTCCGGTTCGTTGATCAGCGCGCGGGCGATGGCGACGCGTTGTTGTTCGCCGCCGGAGAGTTCGTAAGGTTTGTGATCCAGGCGCGCGCCCAAGCCGACGCGTTCCAACAATTCCTGCGCGCGGCGGGCGGCCATCGGGGCCGGAATCCGCGCCAGGCGCGCGGGCACACAAACATTTTCCAGCGCATCGAGTTCGGGGAGCAAATGGTAGGCTTGGAAGATGAAGCCCAGCTTGACGTTGCGCAGGTGGGCCAGCTCACTTTCGGATGCCTGGGTGAGGTGGGTGCCGGCGCACCAGATGGTCCCGGTATCGGGCGTGTCCAGTCCGCCCAGCAGATGGAGCAGCGTGCTTTTACCGGCGCCCGAGGCGCCGCGGAGGGCAATGAATTCGCCGTAACCGACTTCCAGGGAAACGTCGCGCAATACTTCGAGCCGGCGTTTGCCGAGCGTGTAGGTTTTTCCAATTTTTTGCGCGGCCAGCAGCAGTTCACTCATGACGCAGGGCTTCCACGGGGTTTAGGCGGCTGGCGTGCCAGGCCGGGAAAATGGCCGCCGCCAGACAAATGAGCAGCGAACCGCCGCCAATGATCACCAGGTCCACGGGCAGGATTAATGCGGGCAGTTGGGTGAACCCATAAATTTCGGCGGGAAACAATTCCGCGCCGGTTGCGCGCCGCATGAATTCCAGGAATTCATTGCGATAGGTGATGGCCAGGATGCCGAGGCCGAATCCGGCCAGAATGCCGAGGCCGCTCACCACCAGGCTTTGCGCGAGAAAGACGGTCATGATTTGCCGGCGGCTCGCACCCAGGGCTTTCAGCAAACCGATCTCGCGCGTCTTCATCATGATGAACGTGATGAGCGTGCAGGTGATGCCGAACGCGGCCACCAACACGATGAAAAAAAGGATGTAGAGCATCATGTTTTTTTCCACCGCCACGGCCTGCATCATCGGACTGTCCTGCATCCAGGTGGTGACGCGATAATTCGGGCCGAGTTCATTTTGGAGTTCGCGGGCAACGGTGGTGGCGCGAAACGGATCGCGTACGGCCACGGAGAGATTGCTGATTTCGTCAGTGTCAAAAAGCCCGAACAACATTTGCGCCTGCTCCAGCGAGGTGAAGACAAAAAGCGAATTGAACTCGTAGAGGCCGGCGTCGAAGATGCCGCGGATTTCGTATTCGTCCGGCGGAATTTCCGCGTTGCGACCGTGCCGTTCCAGGTCGCGCATTTTGCGTAGATGCCGTTCGGAGAGGATGAGCACCTTGTCGCCCACGCTCAGGCCGAGGTCGTCTGCCAGGCGTTGACCGATGACCAGGCCGCGGCGTTCCACGTCCCAGTTGCCCGCCACCATGTTGTTGGTCAGGTTGCTGACGGCGCCTTCCGCTTCGGGATCAATGCCGCGCACAAACGGCGCGCGCAGGAGGGCTTGTCCATCCACCGGTTGCGTTTCCAGCAGCACCTGGCCCAGGACGTTGGGGGCCACGCCCACCACTTCTGGATTTTCCGTTACCTGTTTTTCCACCGCATAGTAATTGCTCAACGTGCTTTCCCGACCGGAAAAGGCGGCGGCGTATTGGGAAACTTTCAGGTGCGAAGTAAAGCCCAGCACCTTGGCGCGCAGTTCGGCGTCAAACCCGCTCATGACGCTGATGACGATGATCAATACCGCCACGCCGAGCATGACGCCGAGGACGGAGATCAGCGTGATGATGGAAACGAACGACCGTTTGGGCCGCAGATAGCGCAGTGCCAGGAGCAGTTCAAACGGTAGTTTCGACATGTCTTGAGAGCCTATGCGGAGCGGGGAATGGAGTCAATGCGGGCACGTTACTGAAGGGTGGCTGAACCAGTTGCCGGCGGAATTTTGTTCCGTATCGAGTCGTGGGACGGTGTAAAGAGCTTGAGGCAATGCGGCAAAAGGATTCCAATGACGGCGCGTGTTAATCAAGAATGTCAACCTCCGCCAAACCGGGGCTGACGCTGCGACACCGGGAGCGGCGGCGCGACGAGGTTTGCTGGCTGAGAACGAGCGGCAGCACGAGATGAAATAAGTCGCGCGGCATCAGGATGGAAAAATCACTCGCACCATTGGCGCAAGTCAGCGAACTCTTCGGTTCGGCGGATCGGGCTGGTGGCTCGCTTGCGCAGTTCCGGTGGCTGGTGTTTCGCCGGCACGGTAAACCGCTGCTCTTGTTGCCAACCGACTTCCGCGCCGCCACCGCCGCCACCCAACTTTACGCGGCGCAACGGCTGGCGGCCCGGCTGGTGCGGAAGTTATTGCCTTGGTATGCGGGCACGCCGCTCCGCGCGCTTGGGGAACAATTCGTGATTCGTCCCGATCCAGCCGCACCGTTGACTGCTTTCTTACGCGAACAGGGCGGCGGAAATCAATCGGCGTGGTCCACTCCGGCGATTTTGATCGGCAACCAGCCCGCCGCTGCGCAGCGGTTCATCCTGCTGGTGCTGGACGACATCCGGTCGCCGGTGGCCGTGGTGAAAGCGGGGTTGCAGCCTCAAGCCCGTCAAATCATTGCCCGCGAAGCTGAAGTGCTGCGGCAACTGCCAGCCGACCGGTTGGGGATTCCCAAATTCAGGAATCATTTTGTTGGCGAAACCGGCGGCGCGTTGGCCATGGATTATTATGCCGGTCGCAGCCCGACTGATGCCGGCGAGATTGGCCGGATTCTGAGTTCGTGGTTGCATGAGAAAGAAACTCTGACGGTGGGTGAAACGACCGTGTGGCTGGAGCTGGCGCGGATCAGTGCAGCGGATCCGTTGTTCGCTTCGTTGAACGAGACGCTGGCCAACCGCCAGGTGCGCGCGGCAGTGCATCACGGTGATTTTACGCCGTGGAACGTGAAGGTTCTTCCGGACGGCGCGTGGGTGGTGGTGGATTGGGAACGCGGCGCACTGCGCGGGCTGCCGGGGTGGGATTGGTTTCATTATGAAATCCAGACCGCAATTTTGAAACACCGATTGACCGCTGAAGCGGTGGCCGCGCGGGTTGAAGCGTTATTCCGTCAGTCGCAATTCGAGCATTACGCCCGCGCGGCGCACCTTGCCGATTGTCAGCGCCCGCTCCTGCTCGCTTATTTGCTTTATCACAATCGCGTCATCAAACCGGGCGAAGGTTTGGAAGTGGGAGAACAACTGTTGCAGTTGCTTGCTTCTCGATGGAGTTGAGTCAAAGGTGCGACGGCAACTTTGGCCAATCGGTTGCGTCCGTTCTTCACGTCGCCCGGCGGAAGACGGTCTCATGTCCGTTGCGCTTTCGGCGTATCGCTTGCTTCGCCGGGTTGTTTGGGATTAAATGTCGGTTGGTTTGTCGCGCATGATTCCAATCAACGGGCATAATTTATCAATTCTTGACACTTGGCAGATCGCAACGCAGGCCGCTTCATGCGCGCTGACGACGGAAGCGCGAGCGGGAGTTCAGCGCAGTCGGCAGTTGGTGGAAAAACTGGCGTCCGAACCGCGCGCCGTTTATGGCATCAACACCGGTTTTGGACCGTTAAGCGGCTTTCGCGTGTCGGATGCCGACCTGGCGCAGCATCAGGTCAATCTGCTGCATCACCTGACGGTTGGGCAGGGAGGCTTGTTTTCCACGGTGGAAACTCGCGCGATCATGGTGGCGCGCGCCAACGCGCTGGCGCGGGGCTATTCCGGGATCCGGGAGGAACTGATTGAACTGCTGTTGGCGGCATTGAATCGCGGCGTTTTACCGGAGATTCCGAGTGAAGGTTCCGTGGGTGCGAGCGGAGATCTGGTGCCGTTGGCGCACATGGCCGGGTTGCTGGTTGGATTCGGTTACGCCTGGGTGAACGGAACGCGATTGCCCGCCATCGAAGCGTTGCAGCGCGTGGGATTAAAGCCGGTGGTGTTGCAGGCCAAGGAAGGTCTGGCGCTGGTGAACGGCACGTCCGTGATGACCGGGCTGGCGGCGCTGGCCACGCATGAAGCGGATCGCGCATTGCGCTGGGCGGAACTGTTGACGGCGTGTTTGTTTCAGGTGTTGAACGGCGAGCCGGAAGTGTTGTGCCAGCAGGCGCAACGCGCGCGCGGCTTTCGCGGACAAGCATTGGTGGCGCAACGCATCACCAACGCGTTGCGGACACATCCGGAATACGCGCGGCGCATTGACGAGCATCAGTGGGGCACGCAAGCGAAGCCAGTGGATCCGGGCACGGAAATTCAGGACCCGTATTCGTTGCGTTGTACGCCACAGATTCTCGGCGCGTATCAGGAAGCGTTGTGGCACGTCGAACAAGTGGTGACACGCGAGTTGAATGCCAGCACGGATAACCCGCTGATTTTTCCGGACACAGGCATGGTCATTCACTGCGGGAATTTTTACGGTCAACAAATCGCCATGGTGAGCGATTATTTATGTCTCGGGCTGATCAAGCTGGCGCTGCTGGCGGACCGGCAGATCGAGCGTTTGGTGAACTGGCGTTATAGTCGCGGGTTGCCACCGTTGCTGGCGGCGGGCGCGCCCGGATTGAACACGGGTTTCGGCGGTGTGCAGTTGCTGGCGACCTCGCTGGCGGCGGAGGCGCGTTTGCTGGGAACGCCCGCGTCCATTCAGACGATACCCACCAATGCCAACAATCAGGATGTGGTCAGCATGGGCTGCATCGCGGCCAAAAAAGCACGCCGGGCGCTGCCGCTGGTGTGGAAGCTCCTGGCGATTGAAGCGCTCGCTTTGGCGCAGGCCGCCGACGCGCGGGGCCGGGAGCAGACGCTGGGCGGCGATTACCGGAAGTTGTATGACCTGGTGCGGGGCGTTTCGGCGGAAATGAAATGCGACCGGCCGTTGACCGGTGATATTGCGCGGGTCGCGGAGTTGTTGCAGTCCGAATCGGCGCAACGGGAGTGTTTGCGCGATTGATGACATGAGAGCACCGCCGCTCGCTTAGCGTCGTCGCAAAATACTGAAAGCGAATTTTTAACCACTAAGAACAACGAAATGAAAACCATAAAAACGGATGTGTTAATCATCGGCGCCGGGCCGGCGGGGGCAACGGCGGCGGCTAGTTTACAGCGGGAAGGCGTGCGGACGCTCGTGGTCGAAAAATTGAAATTTCCCCGGTTCGTGATCGGCGAAAGCCTGTTGCCGCGCACGATGGATCTGCTGAAAGAAATGGATTTTCTCGCGCCCGTGGAAGCCTGCGGTTTCATTCATAAAACGGGCGCGGTCTTTCGCCAGGGGAATCAAATCTGTGATTTCGATTTTGAACATCAGGCGGGGGACGGCTGGAAATACACTTTTCACGTGCCGCGGGCGGAGTTTGACCAGGTCATTGCGGACACGGTCGCGTCCCGAGGCGTGGACATCCGCTACGAGCATGAGGTGAAGCAGGTGCGCTTCAGCGAGGCGCAGGTTGAGGCCGAGATCAAACAACCCGATGGCGCAACGCTCCACGTGGTCGCGCAGTTTGTGCTGGATTGCAGCGGGTACGGCCGGGTGCTGCCGCGCCTGCTGGATCTCGAAGCGCCCTCGCATTATCCGGTGCGGGAATCATTGTTCACGCACGTGACGGGGGATCTCCGTCCGAGCGGTCGGGACGAGGGGAAAATATGGGTTTGCATGCATCCGGAGGGCGCGTGGTTGTGGATCATTCCATTTTCCAACGGGCGTACCAGCATCGGAGTGGTGGCGGAACCGGAATTTTACGCGCGTTACCCCGGCGATGCGGAGACGCAACTGCGCGCGATTGTCAACAGTGAACCGAATGGCGCAAAACGTTTGGCGAACATGCAGATTGTTTTTCCGCCGCATCGCATCAAAGGGTTTTCGATTTCCATCAAGCAGTTGTTTGGACCGCGTTACGCGCTGGCGGGAAATGCCACGGAGTTTCTTGATCCCGTGTTCAGTTCCGGAGTGACTCTGGCGATGGAATCCGGGCTGCGCGCCGCGCAGGTGGTCGCGCGACAATTACGCGGGGAGGCGGTGGACTGGCCGCGCGATTATGCGGATTTCATCATGCAAGGCGTGGATACATTCCGGGCGTATATTGACGCGTGGTATGACGGCCGGCTGCCGGAAATTTTGTTCGCGGCGCAACGCAATCCCGACATGATGCCGAAAGTGTGCTCCGTGCTGGCCGGGTATGTTTGGGACAAAGCCAATCCGTTTGTTGCCCAAGCGGACCGCGCTTTGCGCGCGTTGGCCACGGTTTCCGCCGGGATGGGCGCGGCGCGGAATTAGGGCGTCGAGTTTCAATGAGCGACTCGAAGCGATTTTTCTCCTCGGATAATCTGTCGGCCTTGGATGCCAAGGTTGCGGCGCAGCGGCTGGCGTTTGGGCCGGTGGTGTTCCAAGCCTGCCGCGTGCTGCGGCAGACGGGGATTTTGGAAATCGTGCGACAGTCCGGCGATTCCGGCCTGACCCTGGCCGAGGTGGTGGCCAAAGGCAGTGTGCCGCGGTACGGCGTAAAAGTTTTGCTGGAAGCCGGCTTGGGCATCGGGTTGTTCCGCCGCGATCGAGACCGGTTTATCCTCACACGGTTGGGGTATTTCATGCTCCGGGACCCCATGACTCGCATCAACATGGATGTAGTTCACGACATTTGTTATCGCGGTTTTTACCATTTGGATGAAGCTCTCGCCACCGGTCGTCCGGCAGGATTGCCGACGCTGGGAAATTGGGAAACTTTCTATCAAGGTCTTTCCGCTTTGCCGGAACCGGCGCGCGCAAGCTGGCTGGCGTTTGACCATTATTATTCCGATCAGGCCTTTCCTGCGGCCTTGCCGCTGGTGTTTGCCGATCGTCCTCAACAGTTGCTCGACGTGGGCGGCAATACGGGGCGCTGGGCGATGCAGTGTGTCGGTTACGATCCGACAGTACGCGTTACCATTGCGGATCTGCCCCCGCAACTGGAACTGGCGCGTGCGGCGCTACAAAAAGGCGACGGGGCCGGGCGTGTGGCCTTTCATCCGGTGGACCTGCTGGATGAACGACAGGAATTGCCCGGCGGTTATGAAGTCATTTGGATGAGCCAGTTCTTGGACTGCTTTTCCGAGGCGCAGATTGTTTCCATTCTGAAACGAGCGGCGCGCGCGCTGGGCGATAACGGCATGTTGCACATTCTGGAATTATTCTGGGATCGGCAACCCAAT
This sequence comes from Verrucomicrobiota bacterium, assembly GCA_039806955.1. Taxonomy (GTDB): domain Bacteria; phylum Verrucomicrobiota; class Verrucomicrobiia; order Limisphaerales; family JADLHS01; genus JADLHS01. The sequence continues at coordinate 30,288 of JBDHQI010000025.1, forward strand.
GAGACCGCCGCATTTTGTCTCCAGCAAACCTCGCTTTACTTCGCATGCATTGCGAACGGCAACAGCCAGATGTACCACTCGGAAGATTTACTGCGTTGTTTGCGGGAGGCGGGATTGCGGGTGATCGAACAGCGGGACCAAGTCGGCCAGTTTCACACTTGGCTGAAGTGTCGTCGGGTCTGAGGGGCGTGATTTGGATTCTGGTCCTAACGAACTTTCAGGTCGTCCGGGTTTTCGTCTTCCAGCGCGTATTTCATGGCAAAACGCAGCAAGCCGACGCTGTAGGCGGAATTGGAAGCGGCGCCCGCAAAGATGCGCCCCATGTGCTTGTTCATGTGCGGGAAGATCAATTTTACCAACAGCGTGTCGCGGCGCTTTTGACCGACTTTGAAGCAGGTGAACAAGCGTCCGTTATACCAATACTCCACGATGCCTTGCCAGGTCTTCAAATGGTGTTTGAGTTCGCGCTCATAATGTTGCAACGCCTCCGTCGAACCTTTGGCCAGCGCGCGGGCCAACAGGAAGGCGCCATTCATGCCGAGGAAAAGTCCGCTGGAAAACACGGGGTCCACGAAACCCGCCGTGTCGCCCACCAGGACCCAATTCGCACCAAACATGCGTTCGGAAACAAGCTGGTAGCTCGCGTATTTCATCACGGGCGTCAGGCGCCGCGAATGACCAGCGACGAGGCGCAACTGTGAATCGCGCTGGCACAACCCATCATATTGGTCTTCGGGGGTGGTGCCAAATTGCGGCAGATGCTCGGTCGGCACCACCATGCCCAGACTGACGCGCCCCGGCAGGGGAATGCGCCAACTCCAGCCGCGATCCATGCGCGTCGTGTGGACATGCCCTTCGTGGTCAAGGTGTGCGCGATCCACGTGTGCAAACAATGCCGTGTCTTTGCGGTTGCCTTCCTGACTGGAAATGCCAAGCAGGTTGGGCAGCAGCCGAAAGCGCCCCGTGGCGTCCACGATCCAATCCGGCTGTTCTGCAAAGAACCCGTTGGTGGCGGCCAAGGTTTCCGGTGCGAGAGCAACGCGGTCGGTTTGGGGATCCGCAGTGATATGCGCGGGAGATTCAAAGACGGCCGCGCCGGCTTTTTGGGCGGCAGCCAGCAGAGTGGCATCGAATTTTTCGCGCGGCACGTTGTAGGCGTAGCGGGGCAATCCGTGCAAAGTTTCAAAAGAGAAAGAGAAGGATTGCTCCGCTCCCAGGTTGAACGTGGCCCCCGGTTTCAAGACACTATAGCCGCGGACCTCATCTTCGATTTCCAACTGGCGCAACATCGGAATGAGCGCCGGCACGAGGGATTCGCCGACAATCAACGGCGCGGCCTTGGGCTTGTGCCAGAGCGCTACGCGGAAGCCGGAGCGGATGAGTTGGATTGCCAAGGTGCCGGCGGCGGGGCCGCCGCCAATGATGGCTACGTTTCGTGCGCCGCGGGTAGCTTGCTGGGTCATGTTTTAATGAACGCGTTCGGGCGACATGGTGGATGCGAGACGGGATTTTTCAAGTAATTCTGAACCGAGCGGGTCCAGGTGGATGAATAATTGCATTATCCCCCGGACTCGTTTTGGCGACAAAACAAGTTCCAACGCCCGGCGTACCGCCGGACCTTATTCATTGATGCCCCAGAACCGTGGCGTCATCGGACGTTCCAGAATTTCCGCGAGGAGATCACTCATGGCGACGGCCTGATGCTGCAAGGTTTTTTCCAGCGGCAGCGCAACGTAGCGCAGTTCGGATTCGTCGCTGGACAGGGTTGTCGTTTCAGTGGTCAGCACGGAAGCGCGCAGGCACCTCGCGCCGGTGGCCTGATCATCGTAATGCGGGGGCAGGCTTTTCATGATGCAAACTCGCACGTAACCATCCGAATGCATCTGGAAAAACGCCGCTTAAATTGTTGGTAGCTGATGCCTGCGGCTAATGGTGGTCTGCGGGCCGAAGCGAGGTGCAGTCTTTCGGCAGCTTTTCGCGATATTGCGTGGGAGGCTCTCCGGCAATCCGGCGAAAGACGCGATTGAAATGGCTTAATGATTGGAAACCAACGGCGAACGCGACTTCACTGATGCGCAGGTTGGGATTCAGCAGGAGGTTTTTCGCTTTTTCCACGCGCACGCGTGAAAGATAATCCGTGAAGTTCAGACCGGTCGCCTTTTTGAACATCTTGCAGAAGTAGAACGTGCTGGTGTTCACGGCTTTGGCGACATCGCTAAGTGAAATCTCCTCGGTTTGATGCTCGTTGATGAACTGCTTGGCCTTGGTGATGGTCGGCGATTCGGAGTTGGCGCGGCGCGTGAGTAGTTGGTTGCTGACCAACGCCAGGTGCTGGGCAAAGATGGTCAGCAATCGCAGCACCGATTCGTATTGTTGGGGCGGGATGACGCGCGTCTGGAAGTATGCCTCCTCGAGCTGGCTCAAATCGGAATTCCAACCCCATTGCGCCAGTTGCTTCGCGGTCTTGGCAAAGCGGGCCTTGGTTGGACGCTGCAAAAAAATCTGGCCGGTTTGTAGAAAGCCGAGGATTTCATCGCCCACGGAAACCGGCACGCCCGTATCGCACAAACCGGCAAAACATTTCACCGTGTGCGGGCCGGATTTGGCCGTGTCCGCGATTTCCTGCTGCGTTTCCAGGCAAGCCGCACAGGTGCGGTTGCTTCCCGCCATCAGCAGGCAGAACGGGTTCTCGGATTTTTTGCCATCGTGGGCGCGTTGAAACGAATCCGCAGAACGCAGGCTGAGCGGCAGGCCAGTTGCCTTGGTGAAGGCGCGTTCGTAGTCCTGATAAATCTGAGACTGGGACAGTGCCTCAATGAATTTCTTTTTTTCACCGCTTTCCACGGGGGCAACGTAGCTAGAACTCCGGAGCGCGACAAGCTGCGAAACGCCCACAAAAGAGGGTGACAAAACGACAAGAGAAGTGGAGCCGGTGAGGGCCGGTGAACTTAGGCTTTCACTAGATGACAAGGCGATTATGAAAGCGGTTATTTCGTCCCGAGCGGGAAGGTCCGGTGCGCCGGCCGAGTCGCGCTTCGGTCGTATTCTGGTGGGAGTGAAGTTTTCCACGGAAGACGAAGCGGTGCTGGCCTGCGCCGCCGAACTGGCGGTGCGGTGTGATGCATCGCTGATGCTGGTGCATGTCGTGGAGCCGTCTTTCCCGAGTCGAACCACTGGGCATCCGCAACGACACACCACCCGCTCTGAATTGGAAGATTATGCCGAAGCCAAATTGGAACTGAGCACGTTGGGGCGGCAGATGCTCGGGAAGTGTCGGTTGGTGGAAACCTCGATCCGCAACGGCCTGGCCTTCTTCGAGGTGACAGAATCCGCGCAGGCCTTGGGTGCGGACTTGGTGGTGATCGGCGCGGGCGGTGGCTATACTTCGTTGAGCGAGACGGCGCAGAAAATTATCCGTCACGCACCGTGTCCGGTGCTGGTGGTTTGAGGTGCAACTATTCGCGTCGTCGCCTGATCGGTTTTGGGCCGCCGCGTGTGAATTGCTTGAAGTAGGTGGACGAGTCGCCTAAAAGAAGAGCATGGCAACTAAGCAAACTTGTCTTCCGTTGGTCGCTCCGCGTTGCGTGCCGGTGTTGGACGCTCACTTTCGTCCCGCCGTCCTGACCCGGCGTGCGTTCCGTGCCGCCGCACAGCAAGCCGGCACCCCACGGCCCGTGCGTCTGGCGCTGGAGCAGACCGATGGGGCGGTTTATCACTTTCAAACTGAAATTTTTCCGGAGGTGGCAAATCAGGATGACGCCAATTATGAGCACCTAGAACGCATCACGAAATTTCTGCTTTGGTCGCGGGGCGGCTGGCGGATTCATCTGGACGGCCCGGCCCGGCTGGCAACCCGGTTGGCCGCGCACTATCGCGAGTCCGCCACGGGCAAATTCGATTCGGAAACAGTTGGCCAACGCATGTTTGATCATCCGATCGAAGTAGTACATCAAAACGAACTGCCACCAGAGCGGTCCTTTACGCAGGCGCTCGGACGTCATTTGGACGGTTGCCGGATTGGGTTCGATCTGGGGGGCAGCGATCGAAAAGCGGCGGCGGTGATTGATGGTCAGGTGGTTTTTAGTGAGGAGACAGAGTGGAATCCCTATTTCCAAAGCGACCCGCAATATCACTTCGATGGGATCATGGATTCCTTGCGCAAAGCGGCAGCGCATCTGCCGCGCGTGGATGCCATCGGAGGCAGCGCGGCGGGTGTCTATGTGAACAATCGAGTGAAGGTGGCGTCGCTGTTTCGCGGGGTGCCGCCAGACGTGTTCCAACGCCGCGTGCGCGACATGTTCCTCGATATCCAGAAGCAGTGGAATGTTCCGTTGGAAGTGGTGAACGATGGCGAAGTCACGGCGCTGGCCGCTTCGATGTCGCTGGGCGTGAATTCGGTGCTGGGTATTTCACTCGGCACCAGCACCGCGGGCGGCTGGGTCAATGCCGAGGGTAATATCACCACCTGGTTGAACGAATTGGCGTTCGTGCCGGTGGATTATCATCCCGAAGCGCCCGGCGATGAGTGGTCCGGCGATTACGGCTGCGGCGTGCAGTATTTTTCACAACAATGCGTCGGTCGTTTGTTGGCCCCGGCGGGAATTGAAACGCCACAGGACCTGCCATTGCCGGAGAAGCTCAAACGGGTGCAGGCACTGATGTTGCAAGGGGACGAACGCGCGCGCAAAATCTATCAGACCATTGGCGTGTATCTGGGGTATGGCATCGCGCACTTCGCTGATTTTTACGATCTGCATCATGTGTTGATCTTGGGACGGGTCACCTCGGGGATGGGCGGCGATTTGATTTTATCCGAGGCACGCAAAGTCCTGCAGGTGGAATTTCCGGAGTTGGCCGGGCAGATTGCGTTTCACATTCCTGACGAAAAGGACAAGCGGCATGGACAAGCAATTGCGGCGGCTAGTTTGCCGGACCTTAAAGGAAAATAATCATGAACAACTATCACCAATTCGTCGCGGAAACGGTTCGTTTAATGGAAACAGCCAAAAGGATTCCGCTGGGCGGGTTTCCGCCGGCGGCGCGCCCAACACTCGCCCCGGACGCGCCGCGCGTCCTGTTTTTTGCGCCTCATCCTGATGATGAAACCATCTCCGGTGGGCTGGCCTTACGGCTGTTGCGCGAAGGCAAATTCCGAGTGGTGGATGTGGCCGTAACTCAAGGCAGCAAAAAAGAGCGTCAAGCGGGGCGACTGGCTGAATTGCGCGAGGCGTGCGCCTATCTGGGTTTCGAGGTGCAGACGACCGGCCCGAATGGCCTGGAACGGGTTGCGACGAAAACCCGCCAAACCGATACGGCGCATTGGCAAGGCATGGTCAAGGTGATCGCCGACATTCTCACCAGGCATCAGCCCAAGGTGATTATCTTTCCGCATGAGCGTGATTGGAACGGAACGCACATTGGCGTGCATTATCTGGTGATGGATGCGTTGCGCACCTTGCCGTCCAGCTTTTCCTGCTACACGGCAGAAACCGAGTTCTGGGGCGCGATGGACGATCCCAACCTCGCGGTGGAATTCAGTGACGCTGATCTGGCGGATCTGATCACCGGCACCAGTTTTCACGTCGGCGAAGTCCAGCGTAATCCCTATCACCATTTGTTGCCGGCGTGGATGATGGACAACGTCCGGCGCGGTGCGGAACTGGTGGGCGGGCAGGGTGGCGCGGCCCCGAATTTCCGCTTTGCGGCGCTCCATCGAATCCGGAAGTGGAGTAATGGCGGAATTGCGCCGGTATGGTCGGGGGGGAAATTTCTGGCACAAACGGAAAATCCCGCCGCGTTGTTTCCATGAATTCCAAGTTCATGCGCGAAGCCATCCGGCTCTCGCGGAAAGCGTTGCGGGGCAATCAGGGAGGACCATTTGGCGCGGTGGTGGTGCGACAGGGAAAGATTGTAGGCCGCGGTTGGAATCAAGTGACGGCAACGAATGACCCGACCGCCCACGCGGAAGTCGCAGCGATCCGCGATGCGTGCCGTCGTTTGCGGACTTTTCAACTCAACGACTGCGAGTTGTACACCAGTTGCGAACCTTGTCCGATGTGCCTTTCCGCGATTTATTGGGCGCGGCTGCGCAAGGTTTATTACGCCAACACCCGTCAGGATGCGCAGCAAATTGATTTTGATGACGCGCTGATTTATCACGAAGTGGCCGCACCGGTCGCGAAGCGTCAGATTCCCATGCGCCAGTTGCTACGCTCGACCGCGCTCAGCGTGTTTGCCGCGTGGAGTCGAAAACCGGATCGCGTTCAGTACTGAACTTCAATCCGCGCGATAGCGCAATGTGCCACAGGCTACGCCCGGCCGCCGAAGCTGACGTAATCGTCCAGGTCCAGCAGTTCGGCATAAGTGTGAACATCTTTTCGGGTCGCCGTCAGTTTACCGATGGTTTCGGCGAACCATTCCAAAATTTCGGGATCGCCCTCCGGACTGCGCGTGTCCTGATATGCACTCCACTGCGCAATTTCCCATGCCGCGCGTTGGTGCTGGGAATGAGCCTTGATCCATTCCAACAGCTCGCCATCGCCCTTGCCGGTGGCGACCTCCCGCTGCAACGCTTCTGGATCCAGTCCGAGGAAATTCAGAAGCTCCTGATCCAGCGGGCAGTTGTATGAATACTCACCATTCTTGCCGGCCAGAGTGGCGCGGCATTTATCGAGCATTCGTGGCAACAGGGCGTAACCACCCAATCGCACCCGCGGACTACGCGGTGGATGTTGAGTCAAATCAGGCGATGTAAAGTTCAGGCTCATATTCGGCAGGTTTTTGAAACTCGAGTTTAACTCAGGCCACGAAAGCCAGCGCATCGTTGGCTTCCATTTTGTCGCGCGCTTCCATCCGGGCGCGCAATTTTTTCAGCGCCTGCTCCTGGATTTGCCGGATGCGCTCACGAGTCAATCCAAAGTGATCGCCAATTTCTTCCAGCGTGCGTTCGCGTCCGTCTTTCAAGCCGAATCGCAAGGAAAGAATCTTGTGCTCGCGTTCCGGCAGATTGGACATGACTTCGCGGACCAGATTGGTGTCGGTTTCCGTCACCAACCGGTCATACGGCAGCGCCGCATTGGGGTCGGCGACGACCTCCGAAATCGGATTGGAATCATCATCGCCAATCGGGGCGTCTAACGACAGCGGCGCCTTGGCCGCCTGCCGATAACGGCGCACCCGGCGTTCGTCCAATTGAAGTTCATGCGCCAGTTCTTCGTCGGTCGGCTCGCGATTAAGCGTTTCGCGCAATTTCATTTCCGCCCGCCGCAAATTCGCAACGCGATCCACCACATGCACCGGCAGCCGAATGGTTTTGGCCTGATTGGCCAGTGCCCGGCGAATTTGTTGTTTGATCCATAAACCCGCATAGGTCGAGAGTTTGGCCCCTTTGCGCGGGTCAAACTTTTCCACTCCGCGCATCAAACCGATGTTGCCTTCGTTGATCAAATCCAGCAGCGGCACGCCCATGCCTTCGTAATCCCGGGCGATTTTTACCACGAGCCGCAGGTTGGCTTTGATCATGTGCTCGCGCGCCGCTTTGTCGCCGCGTTTGATGCGTTTGGCCAGCGTGACTTCTTCCTCCGGCGTCAGCAGTTTGACCCGCCCGATTTCGTTGAGATACAACTGCAAGAGATCGCCGCGCGCGCCGTTGGAACTCGACGACTCAGCGGGAATGGTCTCCCGCAGGATGGGCGCTTTGGCCGCGCGTCGTCCCGGCACGGCAACAGGGGTAAACCTGGTGATTGCCCGGCTGATCTTGCGGGGGCTTGCGGGCGTCCGACGGGTTTTGGTCGCGGACTTGGGACCAGTTAAAGTTTTCATTTTGGAATCTTTCTTTTTCACGGTGCGGAAATTAATGCGTCAATTTTATCAACGATGTTCTTTTTGCTGGTTACGCCGATGCTCAAATCGCGCAGCTTGCCGCCGCGGAAATACAGCAACGTCGGAATGGATCGAATATCGTACTGTGAAGCGAGTCCGGGATTTTGGTCCACGTTCACCTTCACGACCTTGGCCTGGCCGGTTTTTTCCTGGGCCACCTCTTCCAGCACGGGGCCTAACATTTTGCAGGGACCGCACCACTCTGCCCAGAAATCCACCACTACGGGTTGCGTGGCCGCCAGTACTTCCGATTGGAAATTTTTCTCATTAGTTTCAATTGTCGCTTTCATATTCATTCTTCAACCTTCAATGATTTTTAATCTTCGTTCTCCCGTCATCCTGGTTTCTGATCGGTACCAAGGCCGGCGTCATTGGCGCAATTGCCCAAGCTATAACGATCCGCTCGCGGATTAGTCGCGGTCCTTCCACGATTTTCTCCAGACCAATTAATCTCTGGAGCGGCTTGACCTTCGCCATTTGCGTGAACCAATCGCGCAACTGAGCGAATCGGGATTCCGAATCAACGGATTCGGCCTTGAGACTCGTTTTCTCGGGATTGGCAAATGTTTGCATAAACTTAAATTTCTCCGTATGTAACAAAATTAGTTACAATACCGTTCAAAAAAATCAGCGGCGTTTGGTTTTATTGCACAGCCCGGCCGCTTTGATGTGTTCAATCACATCCGCCAGCGATTGTTTGGCCAGATCTTGTTCCATCGCTTTTTGGGCCGAAGTGAAAATTTGTTCCAAGGTTTCAATGATACAATTCCCCACCGGACAGTCCGCATTTGGTTTCCGGGATGGCGTGGCAAAAGTCTCGGCATTTTCGACGGCCCGATAAACCTGCGCCAGCGAGATTTGCCGGGGGGCGCGGTTGAGTCGCGATCCGCTGCCCGCGCCCTTGCAGGTGTCCACCAATTTCGCCCGTTGCAACGCCAACAACAGCCGTCGGATGATGACCGGATTCGTATTGACGCTTCCGGCCAGAAAGCTCGATGTCACCCGCTCTCCTTCCTTGTACGCCAGAACCGCCAAAACATGCACGGCCATGGCAAACCGACAACTGGTTCGCATAACAACGGAATTAAAGTAACTATTCAGGTTACACTGGTCAATGCTTTTTGTCGGAAAATTGAAGGCCGGGAGCAACGTGTGATTTTAGTGATTTGCGGATGGGCTTGGGATTGGGCGCGCGACGGAATTGGAAATAGGCGCCGTGCTGACTGGTTGCGATAGAAAATGATCCAGGATGTTCAGGCAGCCCTCCAGCTCATCGCCGAAGTCGTCTCCCAAGACCTTTTTCAACTGGCGCAGTTGCTGGCTTGCGGTCTGTGCTTCCGCCCGGATTTGCGCTTCCGAAATTTGCCCGGATAACAGTCCTCCGGCCAGGGCTTGAAATTTTGCCTGCGCGGTTGGGTCCGCTCCGGTCAGTAGCTCTTGTTGCACCCATTGCATGATGTTCAACGAGCCGGCTACGCTTGCGGGCTGTTGCAAAAGGCTACGTGCCTTGGCGGCCGTGTTGGTGGCAGGCATCGGGACGATGGGGTTGGTGGCAACGGCTGAGGCCGAAAGGGCGGGGGCGGGAGCAAGCGTTATCCGGGCTATTTTGTTTCGGGGCAATGTGATGCGACCAAGTATTTCATTGGTCATGATCAAATTATGGGCGTCCATCGAAATGAGTGTGCCGTTGTAAAGATCCCCGGTTTTTGTTTCGATCAAATCGGCTTGAACGCAGGTGGTCGCACCCAGCAACAGGCTGAAAGCAGCCGTTGCGACGCTTTTGAAGTGAAGGCGAATTTCCATGGAAAGAATCTACGCCAGATTAGGCCATGCACAACCGGGTTATCGGTGGGTCAGAGTGGTTGCCGGAACCGGAATTTTCTTAGTTTTACGCACTAGTTTCTTTAGAGTTTGCCCCGGTAAAAGTAAAACGTCATGAAACCGATTCCGTTACCACAGCAATTGTTTGCCCTCAATCGCGCACGTTTGGTCAAGGCCTTGGCACCGCACTCCGTGGCGGTTTTGAATGCCAACGATGTGATGCCGACCAATGCCGACGGCACCATGGGGTTCATGCAAAATGCCGACCTGTTTTATCTGACGGGAATTAATCAGGAGGAAACCCGGTTGTTGCTTGCGCCCGATGCGTTCGATCCCGAGCAACGAGAAATTTTGTTTCTGCGCCAGCCCAACGAGCATTTGACCATTTGGGAAGGGCACAAGCTTTCCCGGGAGGAGGCGACAAAAATTTCCGGCATCAAAAACGTGAAATGGTTGTCGGACTTTCCCGGTCTATTCCGTCAGTTGGCGTGTGAAGCGGAAACTCTCTATTTGAACTCCAACGAACATCAGCGCGCCGACAACCAGGTTGTCTCACGCGACGAACGGTTTGTGCGCGAGTGCCAACGCCAGTTTCCGCTGCATCGTTACGAGCGTCTGGCGCGGCTCATGCACGCCTTGCGATCGGTCAAATCCAGTCATGAAATCGCCGCCATTCAAGCTGCCTGCAGACTGACCGGCAAGGGATTTAAACGCGCAGCCCGGTTTGTGCGGCCGGGCGTCAACGAAGCGGAGATCGAGGCCGAGTTCGCGCACGAATTCATCCGGCATAAAGGGCAGTTCGCCTACCTGCCCATCATCGCCAGCGGCGCGAACAACAACATTTTGCATTATGTGCGGAACGATCAAATCTGTCGGAAGGGTGAACTGTTGTTGCTGGACGTAGCGGCGGGTTTGGGCAATTACATGAGCGATTTATCGCGCACCCTTCCCGTGAGCGGACGTTTCACGCGCCGCCAACGGCAGGTTTATAACGCCGTATTGCGGGTCTTCCGCACGATGGTCAAAGCAATGGTGCCCGGCAAAACGACTCGCGATTTGCGAACCGAGTGCGAGGAGTTGATCGCCCGGGAATGTGTCGAGCTTGGTTTGATCAAAGCCTCAAAGCTTCGGAGCGCCTCCGCCGCTCGTGAACTGGTTCGGCCTTATTTCATGCATGGCGTTTCGCATCCGATCGGGTTGGATGTGCATGACGTGACCTATAATCACCTGAAAATCGCGCCCGGCTGGGTGCTTTCGTGCGAGCCGGGGATTTATCTGAAAAACGAAGGTTTTGGCATCCGGCTGGAGAACACGATTTTGGTCACGGAAACTGGTCAACGCGACTTGATGGCGGATGTGCCGATTGAGGCTGATGCGATTGAGGCTTTGATGCGGCGCCAGCCTTGAGTCGCAGGATTTACATCAGGTGAAAAGCGCGGTTGATTAGCGCCGCCGCGTTCGCCCAAACGCGACGTTGTGAAGTCCCCGCTTTTTCTATTTGCAGCGGATTGATTGGTTTTGCTTGCTGGATAATTCATTTGTGGCTTCCCGTTACGAGCATTATCCTGAAAACTGACTTTCATTACGCAAAAACGCCGCAAGAGTGCTTACGTGAGCAGCGCTTGCGGCGTTGAATAAAACGGATAACTTCAGGCCTTTTTGCGGCGAGCCAACATCACCAATCCACCCAGTCCCAGCAGTGCCAGTGACGTGGGTTCAGGTACCAACGTCACTTGTGGATCATAAATCAGTCCGTTGAAGAAGACCAAGTGGCTGGCCAAGGCCAATTGGCCGATACCGATTCCGCGGTTCAAACTATCGCCGAAGTCGGATTTAACGGCTGACCCCGAGAGAGCGCTGCCCCCATTTACAATCATGCTGGCAGTGCCCGCGAGACTCCCATCGCCGCCAACCGCATTACCACCGGTTTCAAATAGTGCCGTGACGTGATACCAAGTATTCGGTTGGATGGTGGTTGTGAGGACATCGGTGGAATCGCTGATGGGACGGGAGCAGCAGCGGGGTGTCGCGGTCAATGGAAACGAAGCGGGTGGCCATGGGTTTCAGACGCCCACGCTCAGCAACTGTTCAATCCACTTTGTTCAATTTGCGTTTCCTAAGTCCGACAGGCTGCTAGGACAGATCCAGCGAACGCGGGGCGATGCCCCGCGGCCATTGCAGGCACAGGAATTTTGACAACCGGTCGCGATCCGGGACGCCTGCCGTCTGGGCGTGGCTTTTTAAGGCTTCCATCGGCACCGCTTCCAAGATGCGAAACCCGTGCTTCTGCTCCAGTTTTGAATTCGGCTTCTGGCGGTGAGCGTCAATCAGCCGGTTGCAATTCCACAGGGCCAGCCGGACATCCTGGGCGAGCACGTCGGCAATAAAAGCTTTCGAGGTCTGAAGGCAAACCTGCAGATGCATCAGGTCCTGCCGGTCTTCTTGGGAAAAATGGCGCACGGCATGGAGCTTGGCCAACACGAGCGAGACGGGCGACATGACCAAAAGCTTTCCTTTGCCCGTCCCAAGGTTTTCGGAAACGGAGGCGGTCAAGGGATTGTTGCTGTCCAATCCGGGCACCGCATGCAGGACTTCCAGCGCGGTCTTCTTGCCGGCGGCTTCCAATTCAATGGCGCCGACCAGCAGGGTCAGTTCGTAACGATTGGGCAACGCCGGCGGTCGTTTCAAGCGCGAAGCAATTCGGAGCAGGTCGTCCCGGGTTCCCCAGAAGTCGATATCGCGGCTCGTCACCGCTTGGGCTTTGCCTCTGATGACGGGACTGATGCCATACCGCTGCGACCACCAGGCCACGGCCTGCCCGCCAATCAACACGCAATCAGCCGGCACCGCCCGCAGCACATCGAGGAAATCGGTCGGCTGGAGTTTGGCGTCCTTGTCGGGGACTGGAAGGGGACGCGGTTTAATCCTCATACCCTGCGGGGATTTGCACCCGGCTCAGGTCCAAAGGCATCTTGAAGGTCTGCGGAGCCACGCTCTTGGCCAGGCAGAAAGCGGCAACCGCCCGCCCCTGCTGTTGGTTCTGCAGGTCGCGGACGCGCCGCCGAATCTTCCGGCGGTGAATGCGACGCACTTCGCTCATGACAGCTAGGATACCTAATGATACCGGTATTCTCAAGCATTCATAACAATGCTCGGGATTGAGTCGCGCTCGGCGATAATAAGCGAATGACCCTCGGTGATCGCCGGCACCTCGAGCTTCTCAAGCAGCCGCAGAATCACTTTTTCAGGAACCGGACTCAGCCGGCGGTTGTTCAGTTCCAGGTCGTAAGCGGCGGCAGCGGCGCCGTAGAATTCATCGAACTGCTGGAGGTAATAGCCCCATTTATTCCGGTTCGAAGCCGGCTCCCAGAAAATCTCCGCCTGTGCCCGGTAAGGTTCCATGCTGCTTTTCCCATTGAGCGTGTTGGTCATGCGGAAGCCCTTGATGCAGGCCGAAATGATCCGGGTCGCCGGATTGTAGCGCCAGCGCGTGACTTCTGTGATATAGAGCGTGTAAATCGGATGCTCAGTCGGCGGGATATTGGCCGCCTTGAGCACTTGTTGCTGGAGGCGCAGGTAAATGGCCGGCTCCATACGCCACTTGTAAAAAGTTGCGTCGCTGATGTTGTGTTTGGCGCACACCGCCTTCACCGGCGTCTCGCCTTCGGCCTCCCGGAGTATCCCGATGATCTGTTCTTCGCGGTATTGGCTCTTTCTCATAGTTCGGCTGCCTTTCTTTTCGCAGCAGAACTCTTCTTTTGTCACGTCCAGTTTTTCGGGGTCAGGTCACGCGAAATCAAAAATAGCGAATGAACCAAGAAGGAAAAAACAAAACAATTTTGAGTGAGAGTTCTCCACACAAAGCGTCAATTCTCGGGACTGATGTCTTCATGCAAAAAGATGGCGCGGGACCCGCGGGATTGGGAATTGCAGGGGTCAAAAGACCGCACCAATTGGATCACGTTGGACGCGCGCCAAGGCGAAGTTTTTTCCGCCCGCCATCAAACCAAGACCTATTGGATTAACAACCCGGGGGCTTATCAAGCCTACCGCCTCTTTATCACGAAACAGGCCGGGGCGGCGGAAAATAATATGCAGGTGTCCGAGTTTTCGCTGCTGGCGACCAGCGCGAATGGCCAATGGGAGGAAGTCTGTCAGAAACGGGATCCTTTTGTTTATCCCGTTTCCCTCCAAGCCGTGGCGAACGGGGTCATTGTCTGGGTAAGCGTTGATTGTTTGTGGCGTCTGGACTTGGCGGCAAATCTTTTGAATTGTCAGGAAACCATTGCAAAGAACACTCATTTGCACAAAGCCAGTTATTCAAAAAACAATGGCAAGTATTTGCTCAGTTGTACTCAAGACGGGAAACCGTTGCTCTATGAGTTTGAACCCGAACGAGGGCTGGCGGCAGTTCCTACTGGCGCGGGGCTCCATTCTGCCTCGGGGGGCTCAACACCTCGAGCTTTACCACCGGGGGAGCACAATGTACCCAGTCTTTCCCATCAGCAACGAAAGTTCCGCTTGTCACCGGATGTAGCGCCTCCCAACATGTTGCCGATGTCTGACGTAACGTGGTTTTGAGATGATCGAGTTGATTCAGTTTCCGTGGAGCCCGTATTGCCTGGTGCAGCGCCACATTCTGCGGTTTGCCGGAGTTCGTTTCAAAACCACCAACCTCAAACGCATTGGCGACCGGTCGCGCATCTGGAAACTTACCCAAGCCCGCTATTACGGCGTTCCGATTCTGCGCGATGGATCGCGCGTGGTTTTTGAGACCAGCGAGACTTCCCAGGTCATCGGCAAATATCTGGATCGGAAATTCAAACTGAACTTGTTTCCGCGTGAACGTGAAGGCGAGCAGATCATCCTCTGGCAATACCTCGAAGGGGAGATCGAAAGCCTGACGTTCAAGCTGAACGACATTTACTATCGCGAGTTTGTGGCTCAAGCGGACCAACTTCCGTTTCTTCGTCATAAAGAACGCAAGTTTGGTCGTGGTTGTATAGACACCTGGCGCGCGCAACGCGCGTCTCTGCGGGCCGAATTGGTGACGAAACTGACGCCGTTCGAGCGCATGGCGGCGCATCGTCCGTTTCTCCTGCGGGACCGCCCCAGCTTTGTGGACTTCGATCTGCTGGGTCTGATGGACAACTTTTTCTATTCCGGCCACTACACCTGGCCGGCGGCGTTGCCGCAACTGCATCAGTGGTACCGCCGGATCACCGCCGCCCGGCTGACTCAATTCGTCACGTGAAGAACTACATTCTCGACACCAACGTCCTGCTCCACGATCCGAACTCCTTGCTGAACTTCCGCGAGCACCACGTTCTGATCCCCATCGAAGTCATCGAGGAAATTGACCGGTTCAAACGCGAGTCCTCGGAACTGGGTCAGAATGCCCGCGCGGTTTCCCGCCTGCTGGACGCCTATCGCGCCCAGGGCAGTCTGAGCGACGGGGTGAGGCTGCCGACCGGCGGCAAACTGCGCATCGCCGTGCCGAGACGCCGTTTGACCAACGGGAATGGGAACGGCAAGACCCCGGGCAATTCCTTGAGCGCGGACAACAAGATTCTCGCCATTGCCCGGACGTTGCAACGGACTGAACCCCGGCACAAAACCATTCTGGTCTCGAAAGACATCAACCTGCGCATCAAAGCCGATGCGTTGGGATTGGCCGCCGAGGATTACGAAACGGATCGCGTTCATATCAAGGACCTGTACACCGGCATGATCCAGATTCAGGTCAGCCCGCAAAAACTGGCGACGTTCCGCGCCCACGGCGAGCTGGAGGTTCACGACGGTAAAATGTATTTCCCCAATGAGTACTGCACGTTGGTGGATGAAACCAATCCGAAGAAGTGCGCTTTGACCAAGGTGAACGCCACCGGCGACCGGCTCATTCCGATCCTCGACGTGCGGGATGGGGTTTGGGGCATCAAACCGCGGAATCGTGAACAACATTACGCCTTCGACGCGCTGTTGGATGATCGGGTAAAACTCGTCACGCTCATGGGCAAAGCCGGCACCGGCAAAACCTTGCTCGCGATGGCCGCCGGTTTGAAACGCACGGTACAGGATCGTGAATTTCGCCGCGTGGTGGTGGCGCGCCCCACCATCTCCATGGGCAAGGAGCTTGGTTTTCTGCCGGGTTCACTGGAGGAAAAACTCGCGCCGTGGATGCAGCCGATTCATGACGCGCTCGAAATGTTGAGCGATCTCAACATGGGACACGACCATCGTCGCAGCGGCGATTTGATGCGCAGTGGCAGCATTGTGGTGGAGGCGTTGAGCTACATCCGCGGCCGCAGCATTGCGAACCAGTTCATGATCATTGACGAGGCGCAAAACCTGACGCCGCTGGAGGTCAAGACCATTGTGACCCGCGTCGGCAACGGCACCAAGATCGTCTTCACGGGGGATCCGTACCAGATTGACAATCCCTACGTGGACAGTTCCTCGAATGGATTCAACTACATCGTCAGCAAATTCCGTCCGGAATCCGTCGCCGCGCACGTCGAACTGCAGAAAGGCGAGCGCTCGGAACTGGCCGAACTGGCCGCGAACCTACTGTAGCCGTTTGCGGCTGCCACCACACTGTAAACGGTTCACGCACCGTCAGCACATCTTCGTCTTGCGCCGCTTTTCGATGATCCCGCGCTTGGGCTTTGCGGGGCCGTCGTCCGGGCGATGCCCGGCGCGGACAATTCGGGCGGGCCTTACTTTCCGGGGAGTAATCGCACCGTCCGTATGAAACGCTGAGCAACACTAAATTGTCGCGGCGACCGCTGATTTTGGCAGTATGGGCGTGTGATCTACCTGGACCACAACGCCACGACGCCCATTGCTCCGGAAGTGCTGGAGGCGATGATGCTCCACCTGACTTCGGAGTGGGGAAATCCGTCCAGCACCTACAAGTTTGGAGCAAAGCTGAAGGCAGCAATTGAAACGGCGCGCGAGCAAGTGGCGGAGTTGCTCGGCGCCAACTCGGGAGAAGTGATTTTCACATCCTGCGCGACGGAGAGCAACAACGCGGCGATCCGTGCTGCGTTGAAGACCAACCCCGGCAAACGCCACATCATCACCTCTGCCGTGGAGCATTCATCCGTGTTGAACTACTGCCGGGCGCTCGAAGTGGACGGATACCGCCTCACTTATCTGCCCGTGGACCGCGACGGCCTGCTCAAACTGGCGGACATGGAGAACGCAATCACGGATGATACCGCCGTCGTGTCGCTGATGTGGGTGAACAACGAGACGGGCGTATTGTTCCCAGTGAAGGAGATCGCGGACGTTTGCCGTAGCCGGGGCGTGCTCTTCCACTGCGACGCCGTGCAAGCCGTCGGCAAACTGCCGATCAATCTCCGAGAGTTGCCGGTGGATTATCTTTCACTGACTGGTCACAAGTTTGGCGCGCCCAAAGGCGTGGGTGCGCTTTACGTGCGTCGCAAAGCGCCGTTTTCACCGCTGATTTATGGCGGGCATCAGGAGCGTAACCGGCGCGGCGGGACGGAGTGCGTGCCGCTCATTGTGGGACTGGGCAAGGCGGCAGAACTGGCGGGCAAACAATTGCCGCGCTACGAACAGAAAATCCGCCCGCTTCGCGATGCGCTGGAAGATGGGATACTCAGTTCGATTCCAAACACCGAGTTGAACGGCCACAAATCGCAACGGCTGGCCAACACGACAAACATTACGTTCCACGGGATAGAATCCGAAGCTTTGCTCATTCTACTTGATCAAGAAGAAATTTGCGCGTCGTCAGGTTCAGCATGCCTGGCCGATTCCGATGAACCTTCGCACGTCGTCAAAGCGATGAAGCCAGACTCCGCCGCTTCCCGGCAGATGATTCGCTTTTCGCTCGGTTTGGAGAACACCGCCGCCGAGGCCAAAGCCGCCTTAAACGCCATCGAACGCGCGGCCAAAATGCTACGGAGCTGAGCCATGGAAACTGTTTACATCGAAACCACCATTGTGAGTCTGCTCGTGGCCCGACCCAGCCGCGATCCCATCACGGCGGCCCATCAGCAGATCACCCCCGCCTCTGGTGGCAGGAGCGGCGCCCGCGATTTGACTGCGTGACATCGGAGGAAGTGGTGCGCGAAGCGTCTCAAGGCGACGCTGAAATGATCCGACTGCGGCTGGAGGCGCTGGCTGGCCTGCCCGTTCTGCCCGTAACTGAAGCCGCCCGCGAACTGGCGAAGGAAATCATCCGGAAGGGATTGCTGCCACCGCCGGCGGTTTCCGATGCCATTCACGCTGCGGTAGCCGCCACCGAAAGCATTGCGACCTTGCTCACTTGGAACTGCCGCCATCTGGCCAACCCCGTCATTCTCAGATCGCTCCGGACTTTTATGAGCGCGCACGGCGTCACACTGCCGGAGGTTTGCACCCCCATCGAACTTGGGGCAGACTAAGACCATGAAAGCAGACCCCATTTTGCAGGAAGTTTGGGACATCAAGGACCGGCTGGCAGCCGAAGCCGGTTACGATGTGGATCGCTTCTTTGATCAGCTCAAGGAGTGGACCGCCAAACATCCTCCCACCGGCCCGGTGGTCCGCAACGCCGAGGAACTGCGGCAACTCATCGCCGAACAAGAACGCCAGCGGGCCGCGCAAAAAGCCATGGCGCTCAATGAAGAGCCGTCAAAGTCGGGGCAGCCTGAATGACCATTTGTGCCACGTCGTGACCGTTCCGGAGGTGAACCGCGAAACACGCGAACCACGCGAAAACAAGCGGCCCGATAGCGTATTTCGTACATTTCACGGTTCAGCTATTTGCCTCTATCCTTCCAAAACTGCCGGGCCGGACCGGTGGTTTGCAGCTTGCCGCGATGGCAGAGCGCGGCTTCGGCCTTCTTGAACTCGCGCGTGATCACGCTGCCGAGGACGTTTTTTTGGTCCGCCGGACTCAGCGTTTGCGGCGAGAAGTGGACGCCGCACTCGGCGAGTTGAGCGAAGTTGGTTTCATTCGTGCCTTGCGTGAGGAACTTGTCGGCGGCCTGCGACGCGAGCCAGACCGGGAAGCCCCACGACCGGCCCTGCCGCGCAAGCGAACTGAGTAGCCCGGCTTTATTCTCCTTCGGCAACAGCAAATGCGCCTCGTCCACAAACAGCACCATCTTGAGCGGCTGAATGTCGTTCTTCACCGCAAGTTGCTGGCTTAGTTTCTTGATGAGGAAGTTTAGGATCAGTGCAGCCGCGAGCGCTTTGGTTTCGCTGTCGTTGCCGAATTCCTTGAAGTCAATCACCAGCGAGCGCCTCACCGCCGGATTCTGGTCACGATAGAGCGGTTTGATGGGCAAGTCCTCCTGAATCAACCGCACCTAACGCGCGCCGGTTTGCTTCAGGAATTGGGTGCGGGTCTTCCGCTGCTCCGCTCTGTTCGGGTCGTCCTCCAATTCGCCCTTCATGTCGAAGAACACGAAGCGGACGAGGATGAAGTTGGTCAAACTTCGAAAACAAAATCCATCTCAAATCGGCAACCTCTGCTTGTGGGCAAAAAATTATTGGCCTGCCTCCGAACGATCTTTGAACGTTTGGGGCGCGCGACCATTCTTGAACCGGGGAACGCTGTCTTGACTGTCGCCGTAAGTTGATCAGTCATTTCCTGTTCTGTCATCGCAATTGCCCCCAACCGCACGACCAACTTGGCTGATTTCTTCAGCAAAGGCGCTGCGCCTTTCCACGAGTCGGCAAGGAATTGCCAGTACCTGCCGGCGGAATTGTGTCTATCATCTTTCGACACTTTGCCGTATGTGGGCTTCGGGTCGCCGCCCAGAAACCAAAGGCGAAGCCATTGATCTTCCTCATACCTTGTCACGTTCAGATACGGCGGCGAAGTGACGACAAGCGAAACCTTGCCTTCCAGGCTCGGAAAGTGTCTGGCGACCTTTCTGGAATCCGCGAGCCTCACGTTTCCCGTAGCGCAGTCCGTCAAGCCGCTCAACCGATGAGTGGCCTTCTCCTTCAGCATACCGAAAACGTCCCGCTTCTCGGGTAACAGACCTTTGCGTCGCCAGTAGCGTAAGGAATAATTGGGCTTCAAACAAATCGTTCGCGGCATCTGATTACTGAAGTATGCATCGGAGCGGTCCATCTCGCCATGCAATGAGCCGAGCACCAACGCGACAATGAAACGATCCGTTCGGCTGTGACTCCAGTTCAAGACCGAGCGCAGAAACAACAACTCCCGGAGAGTGGTCGGGTGAAATGCGCGCCTGAAAAACGGCGGTAGCCGTAGGCTCGCTCGCTCACCATTCTCGTGATTCGCCCTCGCGTAGGCGCTTTGTAAGTCAGAAATGCGGCGCAACACACTAACCAACGTGGGCCGCTCTGCCTTCGCTCTGGCCACGCAAAATGCGACCGGATTGATGTCAGAACCGGCAGCATTGCGTCCGAGCAGCAGCGATTCCAAGACGGTTGTGCCACGTCCGCAGAATGGATCAAACACCCAGTCGCCCGGATTGGAGTACACCTCGACCTGCTCTCTCACGAATTCAGCAGGGAACATCGCGAGGTAAGGGCAAATGGCGTGAAGCGGCAGTCGCTTAAGTTTCATTTCCATACCGTCTCAAAAATTCGCTCGCACCAACGAACGTTCGTTCGCTTCGTTACTCTCAAAAACTCGTCGTTCTCGACCCAATGAGCAATGCGACAACGATCAAAGAACAACTTCGCGGCTATCGCGTGAAACTCCCACATCTCCGACGACACGCGGTGCGGAATGAAAAACGTCTTCACGATGGGACTTCGGTCACCGCCCAACCAGCGACTGCAAAACACATCGGGCCGCAGTTCGTTTATCTTGTCACCCCAATCCTGCCCCGACGCACAGTGGCCAAACAGAACCAGCTTGCCGATTTGCCTGTCGGGAAAAGGCTTCCATGCAACCAAGTCAAGGCCGTCGTCCTTGCGGTGCAATACCCTCTTGCCAGACGGGAATCCCCATTCGTTCACCTGCGCACAAACTGTCAGGAGAGCGTCGCCAAAGGCTGCTGGCAGTTCTTTGCGCGGCGCTCCGAAGCGCAGCGCCTTTCCGCCGATGTAGTTGCTAGCCGCAATGCAGGAAAGTTGCTCGAACATCATCTCATGGTTGATGCCAGCCACACGCTTCTTCTTGCTGTCGCATACGGACAGCAGCAGGCAGAAAATGTACGGAGTGAACTCTTGCCAGCGGCCTTTCAGCGAGAGCAATGTGCCCGAGAAAGTGAAGGGATAGTTGTCGCCGGTCGCAACCGTCCGCTTGTTCAGTTCAGTCATCGCCCCGGTGCATAATTCATCAGTGTTGTGCGCCCCGAGTCGGTTCAGGCTGCGCTGGAGGTCGGCATGACTGGCGTTTCCGTCGGCAGAGTTGAGCGCCAGAATTTCCAACCAGTCGGCGAGGTGGATTGAGTTCGTGAGATCGGATGGCAGAGGTACGCGTTTCATGGCAGTTCATTTGGCTGCCTTAGCGCGCATTTCGTCTGAAATGCTCTGGGCCAACTCCTGAATGCTTTCCATTACACGGAGCATGTCCTGCTCGCCCCTGTAGCCGGTAGTGACAGTTGCTTTCGCCTCCTGGAGTGCATTCTTGGCCTCAACGAGGGACTGCTGAAACCGCTGCGCGTCACCCAAACTGATTTCATGTGCTCGCTCCAGGCTGATGCCAGATCGTAACGCCAACAACGCTTGCCGGTCGCCCAGCACGCGCCGCAACCGGTTCAAGTCCGGGAATTGTTTCTGAACGACGGGCGACTTCCCCTCCTTCTTGCTGCCAAACAGCCAGACCATCAACTCGCACAATTGCGGCAGGTGCGATTTGGGAACGGGCCTATCCTTCAACGAACTCTTGGAATCAACGCCGAGGAATTTCTGGAATTCGTTCTGGTCGGCTGCGGTGTAGAGGTGCGAGAAGAAAAACCTGTTGGCAATGCGATCCTCCCGCTTGAAGTCTGTCAGCTGCTCCGCCTGCTCCAGCAAGACGTACCCTCGATAAATTCTGACAACCGTGTCGTGCTGGTCGCCGATCTTGCGGGAAATCACATCCAAGGGAATTCCATATTTCCGGCGAACCTGAGCGACATACGCCGCCTTGCTGAATGAATCCCATTCCTTCGGGCCGTTAACGTGCCGGAAACCGAAGAACTCCCACAGCGAGCGCTTGTCTGGGTAAACCGAAACAGGCAAGCGATCCAACGCGCCGCGCGCCTTGGCTGATATTTCTGGAAGATCTGTAGCCTTGATTGCACGCCGGAGTTCCGCATCTCGCAATAGCTTGACCGCCGCAAGACGGCGGTTGCCCTCGACCACGATGTAGCGCTGTTTCCTGGCGTCTTGATCCTTGGGGAGTTTGGGAACAACGAAAAGGGGTTCTTCTTCAAAGTAACCGTTCTCCGCAATGGACAACGCGACCTCGCTGACAGCCATCTCGTCCCACAACACGCGCACAAGATCATCCTGCGTGCGTTTGTCCGAGATGCCGCTCAAGCGCGGGTTTTCATCGTCGAGCAGCAGCCGCTCCACCTCGACGAAGTCAACTTTCAATTTCTTCTGTTCCTGTTCTGGCATGATGTTTTCAGTGGTTCGGCATTGTTTTAACTGAGAGATGGCCTCAATGCGAGTCCTGCTGTGAGTTTGGTGGCAAGCCGGTTCAACGTAACTGAAGTCTGCGCTGCAAATCTGTGCTGCCGATGCCAAGCCAAGTGCGTCCTGTCGGGCCAGAAGTCGCGCTTGCTCGGAAGCGCGACTCGCCGCCCGGCAAATCGGTTGAGCAAGCAGGCTTCGTTGCCGGCTTCGTCGAAGCGATCCTTGGCGACGATCACTCGGTAGTCGTCATCCATTGACCACAAGCCGGCGTCGAACATCCAGTGCGCGTTTTTGCTGAGGGCGAGGCCGTTTTGCGGGTGGTTGTTGCGGCTGTCGGCGAACTGGTGGATGTGCGCAGCGTCCACGATGCTGCCGGCGTCGGCGGTTACGCAGCGGTAGCCGGTCAGGGCACAGGTGTAGTTGTAGGCCGGCACGACGGTGAGCCGGAAGCGGGCTTCGCGTCCGCGTTCGCGCGACTCGGCGTAGAGCTTGGCGTCAGCTTTCACCACATCGTCGGGCGGAACGGGCAGGCTGACCAAGTCGTAAAGCGCAGCGCGCTCGGCGGGATCGGTAAAGTAGCGGGCAATCAGGACGCGGCGGAGTTGCTTGCGGAACGCGGCATCGTGCAAGAAGGCAAGGAATGATTCATCGAAACGCACGGCGGCGGCATGCATCCGTTCCAGCGTCGGCTCGCCATTCTCGTTGAGCGGAGTCCAGCAGCCGTCGCTGCGCATGTGGTAGAACGGCAGGCGAATGTTCGGCTTCTGCGAGCGGCGATTCGCGACGACGGTCCAGAAGGCGAGGAAGCGGAAAACGAGTTCGCCGGTCAGCGGGAGGATCGGTTCGAGTTTTCCCTGTTCGGCAAGTTCGGCGACGACGAGCAGGAGCAGCGGTTTGTGCGGCGCGATGTTGTCCTTGCGGTCAACGCGGAGATTGGCCGCGACTTTCAGCCATTTCTCGCATTGAGCGGTTGGTTGCATTGCCGGAGCGACATTCAGTTGTGAACAATCTCACCGTGTTCGGACAGATCATCCTTGAGGATGGCGAGCAGGTCGTCGGGGAGGCCGAAGGCGCGGTGACTTTCGCTGAATTCGTCCACCTTGGCCAGCAGCCGGCGCAACGTGTCGGCACGGATGCCTTTTTCGGCGGCGATTTGTTCCTGAAGCTCTCGCAGCCGGTTGGTTTCTTTCCAGTCGCTCATGATGATTCCTTTCTGACGGGTGACGATGCGGGCCACGCCGCCGCCGTCGTCGGGCCGGCGGGCGCTTTTCCACAGTTGCTGGATGAGAAAGAGTTCGTCGTCGCTGATGAGGGTGAGGCCGCTCTGCTCCTGCAATTGGAGGAGGCGGGTGAGCAGTTCACGGCGGGCTTCGATGGTGAGCGGGCCAGGGCCTTCGCTGCCGTTCTTGCGGCGCATGTCGCGCTTACCGTTTTTCGGGTCTTGGTATTCGAGCAGGGTTTCGCGGAAGGCGATGAGTTGTTCCATGCGGTCGTCGCCGCTGGCCAGCAGGCCTTCACTGGCTTTGTCGCGTTCGACGACGGTGCAGGTCCAGCAGCCGAATCGGGAGTGGCCGCAACTGGGAGTGCTGGTATCAATCTGGATGGGGCATTCGCCGTTGGAGGCGCTGGCGTAAAGTTTGTACAGGGCGCGGTTGTCGCCGCCCCACGGGTTCGGTTTTTGGAGCAGGTAGGCCCAGACTTCCTCGGTGGTGAGGTATTCGATCGGGTTGGAAACCCAGACGCGCGGGAGATCGGGATGGCGGTTGAGGCCGTTGCGCCTTTCGCGTCCAGCCATGGTCTGGGCGCGAGTGGAACTTTCAGCGCGCCGCGCGCCGAGGTGCAGAATGGCTTCGCTCCAATGGCCGTTGCTCATGCGCTTCTGCACGAAAGCGGTGACGGGGTCAATTTTCAAGCGCTGCGTACACCAGCGGAAGACGCGATTGGGCGGCGGGTAGCCGCGCCCGATGATGTTGACCCAGAAGGACTGTTCGGGAGGTGGCTTGAGCAGGTGAGCTTCGATGCTCAGCCCCTCGCGTTCGGAGAAGCGGCGCATCCGGTCCAGTGCGCCTTCGACACCCTCCGAAATGGCCGGGATTTCCACCCGGGTGTCGGTGCAAAGAACCGTGACGGGCTTGGTGCGCTTTTCCGGCGGGATGGACAACACGGCGTCGAATACCAATGCGGCAACCAGCGTGCTGTCTTTTCCGCCACTGAAACCGACGAGCCAGGGGCGGGGGTCATCCCGATAAAGCTGCGCCAAAGATTGTCTGATTTCGTGGTAAGTCGAAGCTGCCATCGCGGGCGCACGTTACCGCAGCAGGCGCAGCGTGAGAAGCGGAAAATGCACTGGAAACACGGGCCGCTTGACCATCAACGAACGCTGTCGCAGTGCGGCCGTTCCATCCACAACACTATCAAGCGCGAAGGCCCTTTGCCCTACGCACTTGGTGAAATCATTTGATGCTTGCTTCTGTGGCGCGGCACGGCCGGCGGCACTCCGGTGAGGCCGACCCGCGCGCGATAAAATTTCGCTCTCGTTTGGATTGCAGGGCTGCTACGTTGGGCCGAAGTCGCCAAGGCGATCCACTATATGACATCCAAATCCTTCGCTGATCTCGGCCTCTCTCCGGAACTGCTCAAAGCCGTCGCCAAGTTGGGCTTCGAACAGGCTTCACCCATTCAGGCCGAATCCATTCCCGTGCTTTTGTCGGGGCGCGATCTGGTGGGTCAATCGCAAACCGGCTCCGGAAAAACGGCGGCGTTCGGCATCCCCGCCATTGAAAAGACCGATCCGAATTTGCGCGCAGTGCAGGTCTTGATCCTTTGTCCCACGCGCGAGTTGGCGGTGCAGGTTTCGGGCGAGATTCACAAACTCGCGCTGTTCAAACGCGGGATTCAGGCGCTACCCATCTACGGCGGACAATCTTACGAACGGCAGTTCTACGGCCTCAACCAGGGCGCGCAAATCGTCATCGGCACGCCGGGTCGGCTGCTGGATCATTTGCGGCGTGGCACACTGCGGCTGGACGCCGTCAAGCTGGTCGTGTTGGACGAGGCCGATGTCATGTTGGACATGGGTTTTCGCGACGACATCGAGGCGATCTTGCAAACGGTGCCGACTGCGCGACAGACCGCATTTTTCTCCGCTACGATGCCGCGCTCCATTCGCGAATTGATTGAGAAATATGCGCGGACGCCGCAAAGCATTCAAATTGAACAGAAGGCGGTGACGGTGGCGACGGTCGAGCAGATTTATTACGAGGTGGATCGCCGGTTCAAAATCGAATTGCTGACGCGGTTGATTGATCTGCACGACCTCAAGCTCGGCATCATTTTCTGCAACACCAAACGCATGGTGGACGACCTCGTGGACCAGTTGGAAGCTCAGGGATATCAAGCTGACCGATTGCACGGCGACATGACCCAGGCGATGCGCGACCGGGTCATGAACAAGTTCCGCAAGTCGGGCATGAAATTTCTGGTGGCCACGGACATCGCGGCGCGGGGTATTGACGTGGACGATGTGCAGGTGGTGTTCAATTATGATCTGCCCTACGACGTGGAAGATTACGTGCATCGCATCGGTCGCACCGGGCGGGCGGGTCGCAGTGGGCGGGCGATCTCTTTTGTCTCCGGGCGCGAGTTATTTCAAATTCGCAACATCGAGCGCTACACCAATCAGCGCATTCAGCGCGGTCGAATTCCAACCGCCGCTGAAGTTGAAGACGCGCGGGAGGATCTATTCCTCGGAAAAATTCGCGCGGCTTTGGGAACGGGTGATTTCAAGCGAAATGAATTTTTGGTGGAACGCTTGTTGGAAGAGGGCTTTTCTTCCGCGGACATCGCCAGCGCCTGTCTAACGCTTTTGCAGGCGGAATCCGGCGATGAACCTGCCGGCGCCACTAAATCGGAACCGCCAAAACGAGCGGCCCGGTTTGATGCCGACACCCGGCGCCCGGACCGTCGCGGCCCCACTGAAAATCGCGGCGTTCAGACGGATCGCAGGGAGCGGACGCGGTCTCCATTTCGACCGGATTCATCCAAGCCAACCGCGCCTTCCAGGTGGTTGCGTCCAGCGGCAACGGCGGCGATAACTGCTCCCGATCGGAGCCGGGTGAAGGCGGTGCCACCGCGTATCACCACCGCATCCGTGACCGCTCCGACTCCGTCGGAAAACCCGGTCAAGACCGTGGTTGGCGAGCCGCAGTCGTCCACTTCAGCCAAAGCTCCCGGTTCTGATGCACCCTCACCGACCACCAAACCGCGAGTCGCACCGCCCCGTCCGGCACCTGCTCCCATTGTCCCGGAAAGCAAAGTTCCAGCGACATCGGCAAAAGCAGCGGTGGTGAAAACTTACTCTGACGAAGAAATTCTGGCTTCGGTAAAGTCGCCAATGCCAGTTCCATCGAAGTCCGGCGGTTCACCCCATTTACCACCTTGGGCCACAAAGAAACGCGATCGTGTTCCGCCTGAGAAAGCTCCGCGCCCGAGTCGCGCGACGCCCAAGCACCAGACGCGGTTGTGGATGAGTCTCGGGGCTGCGCATCAGATCCGGCCGGCGGATATCGTGACGGCTATTTCCGGGGAAACGGGTTTGCCCGCCAAAGTGGTCGGTACGGTGGACATCCGGGAAAAGCATTTGTTCGTGGATGTGGACCAGGAGAGCGCCAACATCATCGTGTCCCGACTTAAACGCGCGCAAATCAAAGGCCACAAGGTGAAGGTCAAAGTGGCCTGAAGCCGGTGCGGGCTAAAACCAACCACTTCATCTGATTGGAATGTTTACGCGGGCAACGGCACGGGTAACCCCGATTCGTGCAAGGTTTCGGCGATCGCCGTCAGGAGCGACCGAATTTCCGCTTCGCCGATGCGACCAATGTTGCCAATGCGAAAGCAGTCGAGCCGGGTGAGTTTGCCGGGATAAATCACAAAACCCTTCTCGAAGAGGCGTTGATAAAAATGGGCAAAGCGAAAACGCGGATCGGTTGGATAATGAAACGTGGTGATGATGTAACTTTGCGTTTCGGGCGTGAGATACGGACGGAAACCCAGCTTGCGCATGCCCGCAACTAACAGTTGATGATTGGCCGCATAACGTCGTCCGCGTCCGGTCACGCCGTCTTCCGCCTCCAATTCCCGCAACGCCTGATCAAACGCAAGCAGCGCATGGGTCGGGGGCGTGAAACGAAACTGCCCGTCCTTCTCCAACCCCTGCCATTGCGCAAACAAATCGAGGCTCAACGTGCGCGCCCGACCGGCGATTGCCGATAACACTTCGCGGCGCGCGAGCACAAAGGAAAAACCCGGCACGCCTTCAATGCATTTGTTGGCTGAGGAAATCAGGTAATCAATCCCCGCCGTCAGATCCAGTGGAACTGCGCCGAAACTGCTCATGGCGTCCACAATGAAACTGCGGTGCTGCCGGCGAACCAGCGCGCCGATTTTTTCGATGGGATTCAGAATGCCAGTCGTCGTTTCACAATGCACCGCCACGACATGCGTAATGGATTGGTCTTGCGTCAGTGCGCGATCCAACGCCGTCAGGTCCGGCAGTTGATTTTCCGCCGTGCGCAGCAGCGTGGTGGCAATCTGATGACACGCGGCCATGGTGGCCATGCGTTCGCCATACACGCCATTGATGAGGATCAGGATTTTTCCGTCCGTTGGGATTGCGGAACTGATCACGGATTCCACGCCAAACGTGCCGCTGCCCTGCATCAAAATCGCTTCATACCCGGCCGCTTGACTGACGCCTCCGAGTTGCAGCAACCGTTCGCGAATGTCGCGGATCATCGCAATGAACCGTGGATCACGCGAACCGGCATCGTGCTGCATGGCTTGCTTGACCGTGGGACTGGTGGTCAGCGGCCCGGGAGTGAACAGTAGTTTGTCGGTACTCATGCGGCTGATGCAACGGAGGGTTGATTGGAGCGCAGGAACTGCATGAAACGCTCCTTCACTGCATGCGGCGGCACTGTCGGGCGACCGATACTCTTAGGCGAACCCGGTTTGATTTTAATGTGCAACAACGATGGCCCGGGAGTCTGCCGCAAATGACGCAGGCTCGCCCGCACGTCGTCCGCGTGATTCGCAGCGTGCGCGTTTTGATAATTGGTGGCCGCCGCGATGGCGGCGAACCGCGCAACGGGAGCGGAGGTTTGCTGGCCACCGGTGGAGTCATGCACTTCGTTGTCGAGTACGATGTGCAGTAAATTTTTCGGTTGGTAATAGCCAATGCTGGCGAAGTTGCCCAACTTCATCAGAGCGGCGCCGTCGCCGTCCAGCACCACGACCGGCTGGTGGGGCAGGGTGTGCGCAATGCCGAAACCGATGGCCGAAGCCGTGCCCATGCCGCCCACGACATAAAGCTGGTTCGCGCGATCCGCCAGCGTGAATAACTCGCGCCCCGTCATGCCCGTTGTTGCCACCATGGCTTCCCGCCCGCTTAGTTCGCCGAGGATCAATTCGATGGCTTGGGTGCGCGTCAGTCGTTCGGTGGCGGACGCGGCGGCGCTGAATTGCGTCGCGGTGTTGACCACGGTGATCTGCGGACGCCGCGTCAATTGGTGCGGCGCGACGGTGTCCTTTTTCATCACGAGTGCGAACGGGCGTTGCCGTTCCGCCAGGCTGGCTTCAACCTGCGCCATCACTGTTGGAATTTCCGCTTCGGTGACGGGAAACGGCAGCCAGGGAATTTCAATCGCCTCCAGCAACCGGTGCGTCACGTGACCCATGTGAACGTGTTGCGGTTCGTCATCCACACCAGGTTGTCCGCGCCAGGTCGTGATCAGCAACGTGGGCACGCGAAACGGATGGTTGAGTGACGTCAACGGATTCACCATGTTCCCGAGACCGGAGTTTTGACACATCGTCACGGTCTTGCGTCCGCCAAGGTAGGCGCCCAGCGTGAAGCCGACGGCTTCGCCTTCGCTGGTGGCACCGACGTAATCCAACGACGGATCGTCAATGACGTAGTTGATGAACGGTTTGAGAAACGAGCACGGCACGCCGGCATATTGCGCGTAATTCAGGCCGCGCAGGTGTTCAATGAAGAAACGGGCATTCAGCATGGTTAGAAATTTTGGGCTTCGAGCAATGTTTCGGCGTTGTCCACATCGAGCCAATGGCCGGTGATGAAATGTACCTTGATCGGCGCCGGTTGCGCGAGCAGGTGCCGGAACAGGGCATCAAAGCGCAATTGATTAAAGTCCGGTCGCTTTGCCAACTCGGCCAGCGCGGCTTGCAAACGCTGCGAGCCGGCCGCGGTGGTTTTGATCAAACCAATCCACTCGCCAGAGATCTTGTCTTTCGGCAAATCAGCCCCCATGGCTTCCAGCATGACGTCGTCCTCCGAGTATTTGAGCGAGAACGGGCGGTTGGTGATCACGTAATCCATCTGGCCCACCGGCGGGCGTTGTTGCCAGTTCGCGTCCACCACCACCACGATGTCGTGCGGGTCCGCCAACAGATTGCTCAGGATGTAACGGCGGAACAGAATGTCGCCAAACGTCAGCACCACTTCGCCAGTAATCCACTCCGCCGCTTTTTGCAACGAAGCCAGTTCCGCCGTGGTCGCATACGCGTCGTTGTCCACGAACGTCACCTCGGGCGCCCGCACCTCATTTTTGGCAAAGCCGCGGACCACGACGATTTCCTTGATGCGTTCCGCGCGCAGGTCGGAAACGAGCTTGTGCAACAAGGGCGTGTTCCCGATTCGCACCATGGCTTTGGGAACGGTGCGGGTGACTTCGCCCAACTCGGCGCCTTGCGAAGCGGCCAGAATGATGGCGCGCGCAAATTCCGCCTTGCGCGGCAGGTAACGATCCTCGGCCGCCGCCAGCTCATCCGCGCGTTGCAGACGGAACACTTCCTTCACCGTTGCGATTTTATCCTCGACGCTGACCAGCGAGCGCTGTTGAAAAATGGTGCGCGACACGTTTTGCATCGCCGTGATGGCGGCGCGGCAATTGTGGTTTGCCCAAATAACGAGGTTGTATCCGGCTTGCTCCAGTTGTTCCACCGGCGTGGCGTAATACGTGGTCGGCACGCAGACGAGTGGACATCGCTCTTGCCAGGCGCGTCCGAACGCCAGCACCTGATCCGGCGTTTTCTTTTTGCTGTGGATGAGCAAGGCGTCCGCCCCGGCGGCATGATACGCTTCCGCGCGCCGCAGCATTTCATCCAGTCCCCACCCCGCGATGAACGCTTCCAGTCGCGCCACCACGCAAAAATCCGGATCGCTTTGCGCGTCCTTCATGGATTTGATTTTGCCGGCGAACTCATTCAACTCGGCCAGCGCCTGTTTTTCGCCCGCAATGAAGGAGTTGGTCTTGGGAAAAAGTTTGTCTTCAATGCACACCGCCGCGCAACCGCGTTGCTCGAGTTTGCGCACAAGCCGGCGGGCATTGTTGAAGTTGCCAAAGCCGGTGTCGCCATCGAGCAGGATGGGAATGTTCGTGGCGTCGCTCATGAACTCAACCACTTCGAGTACCTGCGTCCAACTGGCTTCGTTGTTGTCGCGCACGCCCAGCGCTGCGGAGATTGAAAGGCCGCTGGCCCAAATGCCTTTGAACCCGGCCTCCGCCACGATAGTGGCGCTGAGACCATTGTGTGCTTCCATCAGGAATTCCAGGCGGCCGGGCTGCAACAAGCGACGAAATTGCGTCGTTTTCTTCATCAAAAAGCTTGTAAGCTTGCCTTGCAACCCCGGGATGACGCAACATCATTTGCTGGATGAGCGGCGTTGGACGCATCCAGTCCGGATTTGAGCTGGTCGTCACCCGCTCCATGATTCATTCATAACTTATGAAAACCGCCACTACTCCCGAACCAACGTTGGGCCGCGCTGAGATTGAGCGCATCATCGCCAATCAGGTTGCCAAATTGGACGCCGCAGCATTGCGAAAAACCTATTACGATCAGGATGAATTTCTGATCCTCGACAATTTTCTGCCGCCGGAAATCATGGCGCAATGGGATGCCCAATTATCCGCGCTCCGACCGCGTTTGCATCGCAGTTTCATTCCGAAGCACAAGAAGGGAGGAAGCGTGGCCTACGACACGGTGTGCGAATTTGCGCCCGCCATGAACGCTGTTTATCAAAGTCCCGCGTTGCTCGGCCTGTTGAAAAACATCACCGATGCCGAAATGAAGGAGTGTCCTGACTCGGACCTGCATCGTTGCGCGCTCTACGCCTACACCGAGGAGGGCGACCACATCGGTTGGCACTACGACACCTCGTATTACAAGGATCGCCGGTGGACGTTGCTGGTTGGTTTTCAAGACAACTCCAGCGCGCGGCTCGTGTGCAAGTTGCACACAAAAAATCCCGGGCGTAAACCGGAAGAGTTGAGTCTGCAAGTCCCGCCCGGCACACTCGTGCTGTTCAACGGCGACAAGGTGTATCACGCCGTGACGCCGACGAAAGCCAATGAAGAACGGTTCATGGTTTCGATGCAATACGTCACGTCGGGCGAGATGAATCCGTTCATGCGGTTTGTGTCGAACATGAAAGACTCCATCGCTTACTTTGGCCTGAAACACGTTTTCCTCGGCGGCAAAAAATAGCCATAGGCCGGGCGTGGTGAGGAACACCTTTTGCAGTGAAGTGCGCACGCTGGACCAGCGAATCGGGTGCATTGGCGTTTCGGCCTGCGTCCGCCCTTCGCCACTTTGTTATCGCCGGTTAACGATGGAAGTGCGGCCAGTGGTTGTCGCAGTCCGAAACCTCGCGCCATTTTGTGAATCAGAATGTTCCCGTCCGTCGTGAGCTTGCCCGCCGTCATTTTCTGCGCGGCTGAATCCGCGGCGCAACGCGTGGCCGGTTTGCACGTGTTGGATCGCCTGCTCGTGGCTGCGCACCGGGCGGGAGCGACACCAATCACGGTGGTTTCCGCCGTGCCGTTGCCACCATTAAAACGGACGCCCGCGCTAGGGATCGCCTTTCAGATCGCGCCCCAGGCACCAACTTCAAACCATCCAGTACTCGCGCTCTCAACCGGCGTCTTGGTGCAGGCGTTCGACCTGAAGCGCGTCATTGAACAACGCGGACGCTTGGTGAAACTCGATGGAACACCGCTGCCGGTTGGGATGCTCGATTCCCTTTCCGCTGCCTCGCTTGATTCCCAACTGGCGCACCGCCCGGCCCTAACCGCCGGGGGCGTGGCTGAACTCGTCAGTGACTCAACTTCCGCCGCCCGCGCCACGAAGAAACTCTGGGCTTCCCTCACCTCGGCAGCGGATGGTCTGGTGGACAAGTATTTCAATCGGCCGGCGGGCCGCGTTCTGTTCTCGAAGCAACTCATTCACACACCTGTTTCGCCCAATCAAGTCTCGGTGGCTGCGACGCTGATTGGTGTGCTGGCGGCGTGGTGCTTTGCGTTGGGCCACGCGACCGCCGCGATTTGGGGCGCGGTCTTGTTGCAGCTCTCCGCCGTGGTGGATTGTGTGGATGGCGATCTGGCGCGGGTGTTGTTCAAGGAATCACCGCTGGGTAAATGGCTCGACATTGTCGGCGATCAAATTGTGCATATCGGTGTGTTTGTGGCCATCGGCATTGGTTTGCATCGCGCCGGCAGCACCGCGCCGGTTTTGTGGCTGGCCGGCGCCGCAGCCGTCGGTGTGGTCATTTCATTCCTCATCGTCCTGCGCGGCCTGATGCAACCGGAAACGCACCGCAATTCCCGTTTGCAAAAACTGATTGATGCCACCACGAATCGCGATTTCTCCGTGCTGCTCCTGATTCTCGCCGGCCTCGGCAGGCTGGACTGGTTTCTCTGGCTGACCGCCGTTGGCGTGCAGGTGTTCTGGGTGCTTGCGCTGGGGTTGCAACTGCAACGCGCACCCGGCGTCGCGCCGAACCAATCCACCTCGTGAAAATCATCCTGCGCTGGATTTTATTGCTGCTCGGCTTGAGCCTGTTTGGCTGGTTCATCTATTGCGCCGGCCCGGCAGAAATTTGGGCGCACGTGCGCCAACTCGGTTGGGCCGCGCCGCTTGTCCTGCTGCCTTATCTGGTGGTTTACGTTTTCGACACCTGGGGCTGGCAGCTTTCGTTTGGCAAATACGCCGGGGCGCCGCCGCAGTTCCTAACCCTGTTCCGCGTGCGCTGGGCGGGTGAAGCGGTCAACAATGTGATTCCTTCGGGTTACGTCGGTGGCGAAGCAGTGAAAGCCTATTTGTTGCACCGGCGCGGCGTGCCCGGTTTAACCTGCGGTACGAGTGTGGTGGCCTCCAAAACCTGTCAGGTGATTGCACAGGTCGCCTTCATCGGACTGGGCGCATTGCTCGCGCTGCCCGTGCTGCCGCCGGATTCCGAAGCGCGCCGCGGCATGATCATCATCACCGTCATCGCCTTTGCGGTTGTTGTTTTACTGTTGTTGCTGCAACGGCGCGGCATGTTCAGCACGGTGCAGGCAGCGCTGAAAAAATTATCGCTGCGCCTGAAAGTGCTGGAAAAACACGAAGCCAACTTCCGGAAGCTGGATGACCAGGTTTATCAATTTTATCATTCCGACCGCTGGCGTTTCTTTCAAACCACGTTGGTTTATTTTCTCGGCTGGCTGGCGGACGCCTTGGAGATTTTTGTCGTGTGTCACCTGCTCGGGCTGCCGTTGTCCATCGCGGAAGCGGTCGCGACTGAAGCCTTCATCAGCGTGGCCAAGGCCATGGGGATTTTTGTGCCGGCCGCCTTGGGCGTGCAGGAATCAGGCGTGGTGTTGCTTTTCAAAATTTTTGCGCTGCCCATTCCGCTGGCCGTGACTTATGCCATTCTGCGCCGCGGCCGGGAGTTGTTCTACGTCCTCGTCGGCGGTATGTTGCTCTACGCGGAAGGAGCTTCGCTGAAAGGGACGCTGGAACACGCCGCGTTGGAAGCGAGGAAAACTAAACAAGAATTTTAGCCCATGAATTTGCAATTGATTTGGCCCTTAGCCTGCAAATTTCACAAATTTCTTGGAACCGACGTCCGGGGGATGGTTTTCAGTGCGCAAAGCGCCGCGCCGTTCCGTTTTTGGGAAATGTGATTGGGGCACTCGCCGGATCCGGTGTTCGCGCCCTCCTTTTTGGCCTGTTTCCGCCGGTTGGGATGACACCCCGCCTGCGGGCCCGTCGGCGCTCCTCTGTTTCGGCGTTGGGGGGGAGACTCCCGCCCACTACGTCGCCCCAGCCGCCACGCAGCCCAGTTGCCGCGCGCAGCGCCGATACAACGCTTGCAGCGGATACGCCGAACTCAAGCGCACCCACACCCGCCGCACACTCACCGTCACGCTCGCCGCCACTTTCAAGAGCCGCGTCCGGATCGTCCCCACCGTCGCCCGCGCCAGTTCGCTCCCGCGCAAGCCCACGC
>JBDHQI010000026.1:0-60994 GCA_039806955.1 Verrucomicrobiota bacterium
TCCCACAATTGACGATCCCGCCGTGGTCAATGATCCCAACCAATGGGCGTTCGCCGATACGGACGTGACGCCGGGCAATGGTCTGGTTTATCTTGCCAGCGACATTCCGGGTGGACTCTTGTTAGATCAGGACGTCAATTTTGGGCTCCTTGCCGGAACGGATTCACTTAATCTGCAACTGATCAGCAAATGGCTTTTGAGCGATGGTTCAGCC
This sequence comes from Verrucomicrobiota bacterium, assembly GCA_039806955.1. GTDB lineage: Bacteria > Verrucomicrobiota > Verrucomicrobiia > Limisphaerales > JADLHS01 > JADLHS01. The sequence goes on from JBDHQI010000026.1 coordinate 215, forward strand.
ACCGGGATCAATGTGGCTCCCGGCCGGTTCGCTGATCCGAACCAAGCCGCCTATGCCGTGCCCGGCACCGAGCCGGGAGATGCCGTGTATATTGTGGTCATGGCTTGGGCTGGCCCGGTTGATTCTTGGGAAGCTACGGGTCTGCACGGTATTGCAGAATTCTGGAACCTCAGCGGCACCGCCGATTTGCCTTCCAGCTTAACCAGCATGGACTCCTTCATTATCGGTATTCCCAAGCCGTCGTCGTTGGCGTTGGTTTTGTGCGGCGGGATGACGCTCATTGCGGCACGCCAAGCAAGTTGCGCATGCCGCCCATCAATACGGCTTCAACCTCGGGAGCGACATTGGAGGCCTCGGGACTCGTTTCGTAACCACCTTCATCGTAAGCCTTGGCGGTGCCGATATACCCGGCGCCATAATCGCCGTAGGCGGCCATGGCCACAAATAAATCCGGACGCATGGCTTTGGCCGCGAGCTGATACTCCACAAATAATTCTCCGGGCATGTGGAGTACGCGCGCGGTCCCCAGGCTCAGGCAGCCCAGATTGATCTGGTGGCCCGCCTGACAGCGACGCAACCAAGCCAGGCGCGAAGCATCGCCCGAACTTGCCAGCTTGGGATCGCGATCTTTCAATCTGGTTTCGAGCTGTTCCCGCGAGAGATGTCGAGCGGGCGGCAAAACGACGCCGACAGACTTCCAGCTCACTTCGCTCGCTGTAATGGGTGTGCGCTTGGTGTTCTCCCAGGCGCGGCGCATTCCGTCGGCCAGGCGTTGCGCGAGCAGGCCACGGTTCACGCGTGAGCCGTCATTGTATTTGCCCGCAGCAATGTTGCCTCCGGCGCCATCGAAATGGACGTGGAGCGCTTCCGGCACGGCCAACTGGCGGTATAATCGCGCGATTCCCGGAAAGTCAGGATTGGGAATTCCAGTGCGATAATAACTCTGCGGATGCGTGGCATAATAACTCAACACCGCGACGGGATGATTGCCATTCCAAAAACTCACCAGGGAAAGTTCCGGATCAATTACGCCCTCCGGCTCCGCCCGAACCTGCGCATCCGTCGTGGCCGACCAGCGCACCGCGCGCACCTTGCCATCGGGACCATGAATGCGGCGATTGGAAGCCACACGCTCGACCTGGGCCCGACCCAAACCAAGTTCGGTAACTGGTTGCGCATCGGTCAAAGACGCTCGCGCCGCCGCGGCGAGATTGGTGATCACCTGTCGTTGGAAACGGCCCTCGTTTTGCCGGGGATCAAGCCCCGCCTCTTTGAGAATGCGTTCAGCGGAAAAATCGCAATCCGGCGCGTCGTGTTGGTGCAAAACGTGAACGGAAACGCGTTCGGGTACCGTGCCTACCGCCTGCGCCAAAGCCGAGCAAAACGCGTCGTGCCCCTCATTGGCAATACCGATCCAGTCCACCGCGCAGAGGACAATCGGCTGGTCGGCGCCGAGCAGCACGATGCCCCGGGCGCGCAGAGTCAGGTCCCAATCGTTGGTGACCGGATCGTACGCCAGCAATGATCCAACTGCGGGTGTGGCATTGACGTCAAACGTGGCGACGCGCAAACCTGAATTTTGATTGGCGACCTCGGTGGTTTCCTCCATGCACAGTCCCGGGGTTATTGCCAGCAGCAACGCCACCCCCATCACCGCAAAAATAGATTTGAGCATGAGCGCAGGCTAAAGGCGCAGGGGTGGGAAAATCAAGTCGTCGCGGCGCTTTGAAACGGTACCCGGTCGGCTGCGCCGCTCCACCGAAGACTGAACACAGGTGACCTGACAGTAACACCAGCCAAGGAGAGAAAATCCAGACTTTAGCCTCGTCTCAAGAAAATGAGTGGCACAGCCGGATCAAAATGCAAGGCCGGCAAAAAGAACGTGTAAAATTGCTCGCCCGATTCGATTTATCCGGGCTCCCAATTTGTTCAGCGTTTCCCTTGGTCGGAGACACGGTGAAATGTGTCCCTCCCTCATCTTCCATTTTCTTGCCGTTCATTCCTTTGTCGCCTTCCACTGGAGCTTTTTGCTTGAATTGCGGCACTTCGGAGCGTAGGGAAATAGACATGCCCATTCATTTACCGCCATTTTCCCGCCGCGATTTTCTGAAACGCTCGCTGCTTGCTGGGGTCGGCCTGGCGCTGTCCCCGACGCTGGCGACGGCGGAACCGACCTCAGACGCCGAATCGTGGGCGTTGCTTTCCGACCCACATATCGCCGCGGATGCCACCAAGGTGGTACGGGAAATCAACATGACCGAGCATTTAACCGCAGTGGGCAAGGACGTGTTGGGACTGTCGGAGCAACCATCTGGTTTGCTGGTCTGCGGCGACCTGGCGTACAACCAAGGCACCCCCGGCGATTATCGGCAGTTCACGTCACTCATCAATCCGTTCCGCGCCGCCGGATTGCCCGTGCATCTTACGCTTGGCAATCATGATGAACGGGAAAATTTCTGGACGGCGTTGGCGACGGATGATCCGGCCAAACGTCCGGTGGCGGATAAACAGGTCGCGTTGCTCGAAACCAAAAAACTGAATTGGTTCATTCTGGATTCGTTGGAAACGACGCGGCAAACGCCCGGGCGGTTGGGCGAATCGCAACTGGATTGGTTGCGGAAAACCTTGGATGCGAATCCGCGAAAGCCTGCCGTGGTTTTTGTGCATCACAATCCAGGCTCGGGCGTGAACACCGGGGCGATGAAAGATACGGCGGCGCTGCTTGAAGTCATCCGGCCGCGGCGTCAAGTGAAGGCGTGGATTTTTGGGCATACGCACGTTTGGAAACTGGCCGAAGATTCCAGCGGCATTCATCTGGTGAATCTGCCGGCGGTGGGCTACGTGTTTCGTCCGGACGCCCCTTCCGGTTGGGTTCACGCTTTGGTGCGCGACGAGGGGATGTCGGTGGAGCTGCGCAGTTTGGATGGCAAACACGCGGATCACGGACGGAAGATCAATCTGGCCTGGCGCGCGGCTTAAACCGATGACAACGGTCCTGGCATGACTCAAGAAATAAAACTCGCTTCACCTGGCAATTGCTGCTTTTCTGGCCAAGTAGGAGACGCAGGTCCGGTTGCAAAAAGTTGTTACGAAGTTGGGGGCAGCCTTGAATCAGAGGTTGCCATTTCCCATCACCAGCACCGAACGCCAATGTTGATATTATGAACACAAACCAGCAAAAAAAATCTTCCCCTCTCTCCCGGCGCGATTTCGTCCGCACCACCGCACTGGCGGCCGGCGCGGTGACGCTGGCCGGACCGTACATCCGCACGCTGCGCGCGGGTGAACCGGGCCCCAATTCCAAGGTGCGCGCAGGATTGATCGGCTGCGGCGGCATGGGCAGCGGCGACCTTGAATGTTTCTTCCTCAATCCGGAAGTGGATTGCGCGGTCATTGCCGACATTGATGACAGTCATCTGGCCAATGGCGCGAAGCTATGTGAAAAGCACTCGCGGCCCAAGCCGGATTTGGTGCGCGACTTTCGGCGCGTACTGGATCGCAAGGATGTGGACATTGTGATCATTGCCACGCCGGACCACTGGCACGCGTTACCCACGGTCATGGCGTGTCAGGCGGGCAAGGACGTTTACGTGGAAAAACCGCTGGCCACGACGGTGGATGAGGGACGGGCCATGTTGACGGCGGCGCAAAAGCATAATCGGATCGTGCAGATGGGGTCGCAGTGGAAAAGTTGCACGCACATCATCGAGGCGGCGGAGTTCGTGAAATCCGGCAAGCTCGGCTCGGTCAGCATGGTGCGGGCGTGGGCGTGGCTGGACTGGCAGCCGCAATTGGAAGCGTTGCCCAATGGGGAGCCGCCGGCGGGCGTGGATTACAATTTTTGGCTGGGGCCGGCGCCGAAACGCCCGTTCAACCCCAATCGGTTCCATTACAACTTCCGCTGGTTTTGGGATTACGCGGGCGGGCTGATGACGGATTGGGGCGTGCATCTGATCAATATGGCGTTGATGGGCATGCCGCCCGTACCCCCAAAAACGATCTGCTCCAGCGGCGGCACGTACGTGCAACGCGATTCGCGGGAAACGCCGGATTCACAAATCGCCCTCTATGAATTTCCGGATTTCATGTTGGAATGGGAACACAAGAGTGGCGTTGGAGTAGGCTTGAACAACCGCTCGTGGGGCGTTTCCTGGAGCGGCACGGAGGGGACCATTCTGCTCAACGACGCCGGTTGGGAATTGGTCATTGAAAAGCGCAAGGCCAACCTCGAGCCGCAGAAGCACAAGAGCAGCGGCGATCCGCGCCCGGCGCACGTTCGCAATTTCCTCGACTGCGTGGTGTCTCGTCAGCCGCCGGTGCTGAATCTGGAATTGGCGCACCACGTTTCGACGGTGGCGCACTTGGGCAATATCGCCTTTCGCAGCGGCAGCAAGCTGGTGTGGGACGCGGAGCGTGAACGCATCACCAACGATTCGCGCGCGGATAAGTTGCTGGGCGTCAAATACCGCAAGCCATGGAAGCTGCCCTACGCGAAGCGAGCCTGAAAAATTTTATACTGTCCATTGCCAAACGCGCCGCCTGCCGCGGCGCGTTTGCTTTTCATCCGATACGCACAGCACATTATTCCCGCCTGGAGCAATAAAAAAGCCGGGCGCACAGGCCCGGCTTTTGGTGGTGAATCCGGGTTACGGTTTCATCTCGGAAATAGCCGGCTCAGGGCGAAAAACAATTATTTTCAGCTTGCTCAGGAACCCGCGATGAACAAGCATCGGCCAAGTTTCAATACGCCAGACCCCAGTAAATCCACGCGAACGCCAAAAGGTAGAAAATGAAAAACCAAAACAGCCGATTCATTCAAAGGTCCTGCCAGATTTTGCTGATGCTGGCAGGAGTCACCACGGGATTAAGCCAATTCTCGCCACCTCCGGCGACGGTTCCCGACGGCGAACAGCCGCCGGGAATCTGGCCGCGAATTGTTTCCGCAGCCAATCTGGACGTAGCGGTTGCGCCCGGGAGTGTGCTGGGCGGGAGCGGCTCGGATAATCTCAAGGTGCAGATTCCCAGTTCCGGCCCCTATGTGTGGACCGAGTCGCGTCATAACGAAGGCGATATTGCCATGCTGCTCAGCGCGCACGATCCCACGGTGCAACCGCCGAATAATTTTGAGGATAACTACGCGATTGGCACTGGTCCGACCACACATGCCTGGCGCGTGAACAAGTTCCTGGGGTTGGCCCTGGCCACGCCCCGGGTGAATGGGCGGGACAACGGGGACACGCGCGACGATCAACCGGTGGGCACGATCTACGGCGTGGCCTATTTCAACGCGGATTTTGGCCAGGGTTGGTCATATCGCATGACCGATGGGGTCTATGCCAACGGTGGGGATGGGGCGCAGGATTTGCAGATGACGCTGCTGGGCATGGGCAACGCGGTTGGCTCATCGGATGGAGAGGCCAACTTCGATTGTGCCGTTGCCTTCTTCCCTTATGCCCAAGGCTGGATCGGCGCTCATGTCCTCGGCTCCTATGCGAGCATTGGTGATCAAGGTGAAGCAACTTTCGATGCTACCGCCCGTAGCCCGCTGCTCTACAGCAATTCAGTGAGCTGGGTCATTAATCCGTACTCCGGCATCTATGATCACGGTCACGCTCGCATCGTGCTGCGTTCGACAGATTACCAACCAGAAACCGCTCTGCTCTTCGGCAGTGCCACTGGCAGCGCCAACCAAGGGCGGCTTTTTGGCGCCTATCCTAATGAGGGGGGCTGGGATGTGGCGATTCGGGACGCGCAGGATTTGGATGCCACCGGCCAGACGTTGACCGCTGCGGAAGGCATGTCCTTCATGTTCCTCTATGTGCCAACCAATGCGGTGAACTTTGTCGGCGGCCAAATTGCCGGCGCAACCGGCAATCAAATCATCGGCGGCGGTGCTTACACCCTCACCCGCACCGGAGTTGGCAATTATGAACTCACGATTCCCGGCAAAACCGGCAGTGACGGCGTGTTGTTGCTGACGGTCGCCGGGGCGATGGCGGATTCCGTCATTCCCAATCTGCCCGATCGCACCACGCTCTCCTACGTTTACAGCGGCGGCAAGTTCATCATCCAATCGCGTGAGGCGATTGCTGGCGACAACCGCTTTGGCCTGGCCTATCCACAGCGAGACACCGATTTTGTGTTCCTATGGGTGGACTTTAAGAATCCCGTCGCACCTCGCTATCCTTCCGGGCCGATTGTAGATGTGCCCGAAACTGAACTAGCACCAGGACCGTTCCCCAACCAGTCTGCCAGCGGGGCCAATCTGGACGTAGCGGTTGCGCCCGGGAGTGTGCTGGGCGGGAGCGGCTCGGATAATCTCAAGGTGCAGATTCCCAGTTCCGGCCCCTATGTGTGGACCGAGTCGCGTCATAACGAAGGCGATATTGCCATGCTGCTCAGCGCGCACGATCCCACGGTGCAACCGCCGAATAATTTTGAGGATAACTACGCGATTGGCACTGGTCCGACCACACATGCCTGGCGCGTGAACAAGTTCCTGGGGTTGGCCCTGGCCACGCCCCGGGTGAATGGGCGGGACAACGGGGACACGCGCGACGATCAACCGGTGGGCACGATCTACGGCGTGGCCTATTTCAACGCGGATTTTGGCCAGGGTTGGTCATATCGCATGACCGATGGGGTCTATGCCAACGGTGGGGATGGGGCGCAGGATTTGCAGATGACGCTGCTGGGCATGGGCAACGCGGTTGGCTCATCGGATGGAGAGGCCAACTTCGATTGTGCCGTTGCCTTCTTCCCTTATGCCCAAGGCTGGATCGGCGCTCATGTCCTCGGCTCCTATGCGAGCATTGGTGATCAAGGTGAAGCAACTTTCGATGCTACCGCCCGTAGCCCGCTGCTCTACAGCAATTCAGTGAGCTGGGTCATTAATCCGTACTCCGGCATCTATGATCACGGTCACGCTCGCATCGTGCTGCGTTCGACAGATTACCAACCAGAAACCGCTCTGCTCTTCGGCAGTGCCACTGGCAGCGCCAACCAAGGGCGGCTTTTTGGCGCCTATCCTAATGAGGGGGGCTGGGATGTGGCGATTCGGGACGCGCAGGATTTGGATGCCACCGGCCAGACGTTGACCGCTGCGGAAGGCATGTCCTTCATGTTCCTCTATGTGCCAACCAATGCGGTGAACTTTGTCGGCGGCCAAATTGCCGGCGCAACCGGCAATCAAATCATCGGCGGCGGTGCTTACACCCTCACCCGCACCGGAGTTGGCAATTATGAACTCACGATTCCCGGCAAAACCGGCAGTGACGGCGTGTTGTTGCTGACGGTCGCCGGGGCGATGGCGGATTCCGTCATTCCCAATCTGCCCGATCGCACCACGCTCTCCTACGTTTACAGCGGCGGCAAGTTCATCATCCAATCGCGTGAGGCGATTGCTGGCGACAACCGCTTTGGCCTGGCCTATCCACAGCGAGACACCGATTTTGTGTTCCTATGGGTGGATTTTGGCGACCCACTGCATCCGGTCGGCGCTCCCGGTCAATCCGATCAATTAACCATCGAACGGACGGGCGCAAATATCGCGCTTAGCTGGCCACTCACCATATTCAATGAGACACTTGAGAGTTCCTCCTCACTGAGCGCTGCAAACTGGGCTCCAGTGACCATCAGTCCCATCGTAAGTGGCGAGCAGAAACGCGTGGTGCTTCCCGCCACGGATGCGGCGCAGTTCTACCGTCTCAAACGACCGTAGTTGGACTGCATTGAAGATCTCCGGCCGGGAGGTTTAGGCGCATTGTTGGCCACCTCCCGGCCGGTCTTTTGCATAGGCAGGATACACCACGACGAGTGGCATCTTGTTTTTTGAACATGCAGCTTTGGCGCAAACCATTCAAAAACAGTCGGGTAATAATATCAGTGCTGTTGCAATTAGCTTTGTTGCGCCTGGTTTTTCGGGAAATGGCGCTTTAGAGCAGCTACACGCGTGAGATTTGGGTGAATTTCATTGTCGCGTGTATCACCAGTGTGGCCTTGTCATCTTGATTTCACCCTTCCGAAAAGCACGATGAGCCGACCGTATTGACTCACGGCAAAATGTTACCGAGAACGGGGGCCATACGGCACGAACAGCACATTATTCCCGCCTGGAGCAATAAAAAAGCCGGGCGCACAGGCCCGGCTTTTGGTGGTGAATCCGGGTCACGGTTGCTGCGCGCGCAATCGGAAGAACTTGGTCGGCTCCGATCCAATCGTCACCGTGTATGGGCTGGTCACGTTGGGAATGACGTTGTTGTAACTGCCGGAAACATTCGTATCCCAAACCAGGTCGAAGTTGAAGAGATCCGGCTCCCAGCTTAATTGCAAATGCGTCGCATCCAACTGCGTCGCCGTGATGACCACCTGGCTCGGGTCGGCGTCCACCACGTTGATCACGCAGGAGCGGACTTCGGTGCAGATGCCATCACTGATTTCCACCGTGTACGTGCCGCTATCCGTGGCGCTCATACCGGCGCCAAAACCATCAATGGTGTAGCTCGCTTCCGTGGTGCTGTTGTACAGGTCGCCGCCGCTCCAACTCCATTGGTAGGTGTAGTTGCCGCTGCCGGTAACCGTGACGCCAATGGTTTTGGTCTGGCCCGTATAGGCGTGGGCGGCGTTGGTGATTTCGCTCACCGAACCATTGAACATGCGCGCGGTGGTTTCCCCCACTGGCAACACCAGAACCTTCAGGGTAACCGGCTTGCTGGTGTCCAGTTGCGGATAGTTCCGTCCCGCAGCGGCGCCACCCGCAACGACCCGGGCCCAGCGCACGTTTTGCGTGTCCTTAAACTGCCATTGAATCCGACTCGAATTGGTGCCTTCATAAGCGTAATTTTGGCTGATGGCGGTGGCATTGGGCGCGCCCACGTAAGTGGTCAGCGGATTGGGATACTGCGTCGGAACGTTGGGAGCGCGCAGGGTCACTTCGCTGCCGGCAGCGTAACCCTCAAAGTTCTCGATGACCGTATCGCCATTTTTGATTTCATCCACGTAAATGTCATAGGGACCGCTGTCCGCCGTTTGCGTCCATTCATCCACATCAATCGCAAACACCAGCGATTCCAGCGCGGCGTAAGGATTGGCATCCTCCACTGCCAAACCATTGATCCAGTTCAGTCCGGTATCTCCCTGCCAACTAAAGGTCACGGTTTGCCAGCATTCTCCCGGGGTGAGCGTGGCGCCACCCAGCGGCGCGGTGCCTGAACCACTGACTAATCCGGAAGCTTTCAACCAGTAGAGCGTTCCCGAAGCCGTCGCGTTGGCCCCCGCTGGACCAGTCAGGGCGTCGTTCTGCAACAAGCCCAGGGATATCCGCAGCGGCGGATTGGCGCCGCCACCCACCAGCGGTCCGGAGCTGGGCATTGGACTGGTGCAGCCGTCCTTGCTCTGCCGCGCTTTGATCTCCGCGTCTTTATAGAGCGGCATGTTGACGGGAACGGTCAGTGAACCCGCAGCAAAACCGGCTGCGTAATTCGTCTGGCCAATTTCAGCGTCACTCACGTAAATCGTGACATTGGTCGCGCCTTCGGTGATACCGATTACGTTCACAAAAGTTTGGTCAGCGACCAGCGGACCAGTAACTACCACATCACCCGCGACTCCTTCGCAAGAACTGATTTCCGTGAACTTGAAGGCGTCCACGTAGAGCCGCAGGGTGGAAACCCCGGTCAGGTCGCCACCCGTGTAATACATGGTGATGGTGGGAGCCGTGATGCCGGGATTGTTCGTGATATAACCCATGGTGTTCCACACTGGCCCGCTGTATGCGCGCTGAAACACCGGAGAGTTGGTGCAGGACGCGGAAACCGTTCCGTCTTCGGAATAAGCCGTCACCGTCGCTTCCGCCGTGCAACTGGTAATTGCTGGCGAGGTGTTATGGGCGACATCAATGCGGTACACCGCACCGGGAACATTCAACTGAGGGATCACGTTCCAGTTCGGCGTGCCGCCGTAATAATAAACGCATTTAGTGCGGCTCGGCACGCCTGGGGCCGCCGAAATATCCGTCGAGCCGAAGCCGGAAAAGCTTTGCTCCAGACCAAGCGGATTGTTACAGAAGTCTATGCAACTGGTATTTTGCGCCGAACCATCGTAAGTGGTGACATAAACGACGTCTTGAGCGTCAACTGTCAGGCTGCTGCCCAGCGCGAGGGCGACAGCAACCGACAAGGTTTTGATCATTCCAGTTGGAAGAGTGAAGAATCTTGTTTTCATAGTGGAATCAGGGATTGGTTTCTTTGTAAAAGACAGGGACAATTCTACATTGAGCCAATTGATTCCGCTAGTAGTGTTTTGTAAAAGAGTGGTCATAAGGCTGTGTGCCAGCCCTTGGTTTGCGGGCCATTGGCGATCTTGGCCAGAATCGCCGCTCCTTTCTTTTTCCAATCACATCGCTTCGAGGCCCAGTTGCGTTCTGTTGGACGCGTTTTCATGGCTTGAACCAGTTCGCGGACGCTGGCATCACTGCCCGCCTACACCAATGCCTCCAGTTCTTGCTGCTGATCGGCCTCCGCCTCGAAACCCGCACAGGTCTGGCCATGCATCCAGTGTGCCGGTAATTATCTCGTGTACACCGGTTTGCTAAACACCACTACACTACAGTCGGTTGGCCGTTCCGCCCAATCCCAAAGGAGTACGACCGTCCTCGGTCGCAGTGGGCTGGGCTGGACCATCCTAAAATCACAACCATCTGCTGGTATCGGTCCGGAGCGCTTCACTGGGTCACGTTGGCAATAAATTCCAGCAGATCCGCCAGGTCCTGTGGAGTCAAACCCGCCTCCAAGCCTTCGGGCATGATGGATTGGCCCTGGCTCTGCATCTTTACGATGTCAGCGCGCGACAGTACCATTTCCTTTCCGTACGGCAGATGCAGGGTGAGGCTGCCGACGGTTTGATTCGCCACCAAGCCCAGATAACTCTCGTCGTCGCGCGTTTCGACCGAGTATGCCGCGTATTCGGGGCGCACTTCAGCATTGGGATCAATGATGTTGTTAAGCAGTTTTTCCTTGCCGGTGGTTTTGACAGTGACCAGATCCGGTCCGAGCCAATATCCCTCACCACTGGCGCGATGACACGAACTGCAAAGCTGTTCGTAGATCTTGTGGCCGTGGGTTGCATCGCCCTTGAGCGTGAGCGCCGCGGCGAAAGTTTCAATTGCCTGCTGACGACTCGATTCCATGGTGGCGCTCAACACCTGTTGGGCTGTCGCGCGAACTCCGTCGTCGCGATGTTCCCGCAACTGTTTCACTTGCGTGCTGTTAAGGACGGAAGCAGGAATGGTTTTCGCGCCAATTGCCTTTAGCAACGCGGCGGCGCGGTCGCTGCGGGCGAGCAGAGCCGTAACGGCCTCAGCCCGGACGCGCGTGGGAAATGAATTCAGTTGGGCCAACAAGTCCGGGCCAACGCCGGGATCGGCAAACTCGCCGAGCGTGGTCACGGCAGCCAGTTGGATGGCGGGGGATTGTTGCGCATCGAGCAGGCGGGTCAGCAGTGGGTGCGCCTGGGCGTAGCCGAGATGGACCAATAGTTGAATGGCCGGAACGCGGGCAGCTTCCGCGACGGCGGAGTTGGTGGCGGCATTGACGGCGAGCGAAAGCAGATTGGCGGCGGCGGGGCCAGCCTGGCGGAACGGAATTTTGGCGTGCGCCATCCCTTCGCCCAACGCCTGCGCCATCGCAAACCGCAATGGCGGCTGATTGATTTGCTGGAGGAAGGTCAGGACTTCATCCACTTCCCGGGGTTGCGCCTGAGCGCCCACAATGCCAGCAATTTCCCGCAGAAATTCCGATCCGGCGTCGGTCTGGCGAAAGCTGGCATTGGCGGAAAGCACGGTGAACATTTTGCCCGCCCCCGACGCGAGCGAAGATAGAATGGCCGCGCGGGTCCAACGGCTGGCGAGGTCGCGTTGCGCCAGCTCCACCAGCGGCGCGATCTTGCCATCGCCCTTGATCTCACCCAGCGTAAAGGCGAGTTGGTAACGGACGTTGATGTCGGGATCGTGGGCCAGTTCCGCGATGCGCGCCGCCAACGCCGGCGACGGAACGTCATTGGCAAAAAATTTTTCCGCCAGTTTCAATCCATGCTCACGCACCCCGGCCTCAGCGTCGTTCAACGCCACAAGCACCTCGTCTTCCCGCAGTCCGTTCAATCCATCCAACGCGTACAAAGCGTGCAGCCGCGCCAGCGGGAAGGTCGCGTGTTGCAACTCACGCAACATGGGCACGGCCGATTGATCCTGACGTTCGTAGAGCAGACGCGCGGCGGTTTCGCGATGCCAGGCGTTGGAATGATTCAGCGTGACGACGAGTTGCGCGGTGGTGGCCTTGCCCAGTTGCGGCAGGGCGCGCGGCACGAAGGTTTCCGGCGCGATGCGATAAATGCGACCCCGGTCATTACCGGAATTCAAATCCAGCAGTTTTTTGATCGGCTCAGGAATGGACCAGGGGTGTTCAATGACCTCCCGAGCCATGTCGCAAACATAAAGGCATCCGTCCGGCGCATTGACAATCTCGACCGGACGAAACCACAGGTCGGTGGAAGTGATGAATTCGACGTCCGACTCATCGGCCGGGCGTTCAGCCAACAAACCGACCCCGTCGGGACGCACTTTTTTGCGGTGAATCAAATTGCTGCCCACATCGGCGATGAAGGCGTCCCCGCGAAAATCCGCCGGCCACGCGTCGCCGCGATAGATGGAAATCCCCGTTGCCGAAGTGAAATAGCCGGAGCTGCGCCCGCCGCCTTCGATCACGCCCGGAGTCACGCCGGTCACCCGCCATTGCGTCCGGATGACGCGCCATGCCTCTTCGGGACTGCGCCGATAAACTTCCGCCGCCGCCCCGTCCACCGGAATATCCACCAACGCGCCCGGCAAGTGGTAGAACGGATTGCGGTCCGCGTATTTGGCGTCATACATGAACGTCATGATGTGGCGCGAATTGCTGCACGCAAACTTGCGGCCAAAATCGTCAAAGCACATGCCGTATTGGCCGCCGCCGTTTTCGGGCGCAATGATCAAAGTGCGAGGATCAAAATTGAAATCGCGCCCGCGCAATTCGAGGCCGGCCGTGTTTTCGCCGCCAGCGCGTTTCACCAATCCGCCATTGCTGCTGGTTTGGCCATGAATCCGATTGTCCAGGCCCCAGCGCAGACAGTTGACCAGCGCCTGCACGTTTAATTTTTTCATTTCCGCCCCGTAACCGGTGAAGACGATTTGTCGAACGTCCGCCCGTCCATCGCCGTCGGTGTCTTTCAGATAATAGAGATTCGGAGTAGCCGCCACGAACAGACCGCCGTCATACCAAAAAGCAGCGGTGGGCCACGGTAGATCATCCGCAAACACGGTGGCCTGATCGTAAAGACCATCGCCGTTGGTATCTTCGAGCAGGCGAACGCGGCCCAAGTGCGGGACGACGTCCCGCATCTCCGAATAATCGCGCATTTCCACAACGAACAAGCGGCCATTCTCGTCGAAACAAATTTCGATGGGATCCATGACCAGCGGTTCGGCGGCGACCAGTTGCAATTGAAATCCCGGTTTCACCTGAAAGGTTTTGCCCACGGCTTCCGGAGCGACAGGGGGAACGCGCGGCAAATCTTCCGGTTTCAGTTCAGGGGGGGCCGCCGGGACTCTCAGAGTCAACTGACCAATCATTATGGCAACTAACACGGCGGTGTATCGCATGGCGGCGAACCTATCATCCCCATCGTTCGTAGCTCAACTGTAAAACCAGCGAACTTCCGTTCCACTCCACGCCGAAGTCGCCGTCGCAAATTGAAAACTCGCGCGTTACCATAAAAGAGGATTGCGCTGATGGCGCACTTCCCGCTTTTTTAAGACATGAAAGAAAGCTTTTCCCGGCGCGATTTTCTGGCCACGTCCGCTCTGGCGTTGACGGGTGCCGTACTCGCGGGCTGCGCCACCGCGGAAGCCGGGGCCGACGACCTGATTATTGATATCCATCAGCACGTCAGTTATTCGGGTCGCCCGGATGACGTGCTGCTCCAGCATCAACTCAACCTGGGCGTGAGCAAAACCATTCTGCTGCCCGCCGGTCGCCCGGTGAATTCGCCCGCCACGCACGAGGGCAAATCCAACGGCTTGCAGGCCGGTTGCGCGGGCAATGCCGCTTGTCAGCAAATCGCGCAGGCGCATCCCGGCGCGTACTGGTTTGCGGCCAACGAAGTGCCGGACCTTCCCGAGGCGACGGCGGAGATTGAGAAGTATCTGCAGCGCGGCGGCGTGATGATTGCCGAATCCAAGTTTGGTGTGGAGTGCGACGCGCCCGCGATGCAGCGGATTTACCAACTCGCGCAACACTACGACGTGCCCGTCCTCATGCACTGGCAGTTCCAGATGTATAACTACGGCTTTGAACGATTCTATAAAATGCTGGAAAAATATCCCCGTGTGAACTTCATCGGCCATGCGCAAACCTGGTGGGCTAACGTGGACAAAAATCATCACGACCAATCAGTGCTGTATCCCAAAGGGCCGATCACGCCCGGCGGCCTCACGGAAAAGTATCTGGCAGATTATCCCAACATGTACGGCGATCTTTCGGCTGGCTCCGGATTAAACGCCCTGACTCGCGACCCCGACTTCACGCCTGGATTTTTCCAACGACACCAGGACAAGCTGCTTTACGGCAGTGATTGCAATGACCACGTCGGTTACGGCGAGAAATGTCAGGGGGCGCAAACCATCGCGACGATCCGGAAGTACTCGCCGACCCAAAAGATCAAGCGCAAATTGCTTTGCGGAAACGCGCAACGCTTGATCCGGCTCCGGTAAAACAACGCCGCGACCGCCCCCGCGCACCGCGAATCATTCCGGCAGTTGCAAGGCGAGTCTGTCGGCCACCTGCGTCACGTCTTTATCACCGCGACCCGAAAGGTTGACGATGATGATTTTATCCGCCGCCAGTTGCGGCGCCTGCACCAAACACTCGGCTACGGCATGCGCGCTTTCCAACGCCGGGATGATGCCTTCGAGCCGGGCCAGTTTCATGAACGCTTCGAGCGCCTGATCATCAGTGGCGTAACCATACGTCACGCGATTTTGATCGTGCAGCCAGGCGTGCTCCGGTCCGACTGCGGCGTAATCCAGACCGGCGCTCACACTGTGGGTTAGTTGAATCTGACCGTGATCGTCCTGTAAAATGTAACTGCGCGTGCCTTGCAGGACGCCGAGCGAGCCACCGTGAAACCGCGCCGCGTGTTGTTCCGGTTTAATGCCCCGACCCCCCGCTTCCACCCCGATCATTTTAACGCCAGCGTCTCCGAGGAATGGATAAAACAGGCCGATGGCATTCGAGCCGCCGCCAACACAAGCGATGAGCAAATCGGGCAACCGTTTTTCCTTTTCGAGGATTTGCGCGCGGGCTTCGTCGCCAATGACGCGCTGAAAGTTCCGCACCATGACGGGATACGGATGCGCGCCGTAAGCCGTGCCGAGGATGTAATGCGTGTCGCGAATGTTGGTCACCCAATCGCGCATGGCCTCATTCACTGCTTCTTTCAAAGTCTTCTGGCCGGCGTGAACGGGCACCACTTCCGCGCCAAGCATCTGCATGCGATACACGTTGAGGCGTTGCCGTTCGCAATCCACGGCGCCCATGTAAATGACGCATTGCAACCCGAACATGGCGGCCACCGTGGCGGTGGCGACGCCGTGTTGGCCCGCACCGGTTTCCGCGATGATTCGGGTCTTGCCCATGCGCCGGGCCAGCAGAATCTGCCCCATCGCATTGTTGATTTTGTGCGCGCCGGTGTGATTGAGGTCCTCGCGCTTCAGATAAATTTTTGCGCCGCGCAGTTCGCGGGTGAGCCGTTCGGCGAAATACAGCGGTGACGGGCGACCGATAAAATCCGTGAGGTAATAGGCAAGCTCGCGCTGAAAATCTGGATCATGTTGGGCGCGAAAGTATTCGGCTTCCAGCTCCTGCAACGGATGCATCAACGTCTCGGGCACATACCGACCGCCATAAGGACCAAAATGGCCTTGGGCGTCGGGTAAATTATCGGCGACAACAGCGCTCATGGCGGCAATTCTCACGCAACGGAGCAGAGAGGCAAAGGGAATTATTTTATGAAAGCTCCTGTACCATGCACCACATCGCCGGTTTCGCGTTCAACGGGCTGGTGATGGATGCTCTGTCTCTCCCCGCCGGGTGGGGGCGTTACTTCATCTGAGCCGGAACGATTCGATTGGCGTTTGGGTGGAACGGGCCACGGGCCCGTTCTGTCGGGCTACCAGCCCGATAGCCGAACGCAAAAAGCGCGAACCCAACGGTGTGCGATTTCCGCGCGCTCGGCTGGGCGGCAGGTTGCCGCCCAGAACGGCCAAGTGGGCCGTTCCACCTGGACCAACGGCGTCGTTCCGGCTGAGCTTGGCGTGATAAACCGGACTGCGCTGGCCGGCGGGTTGGCCGTCCTCCCAAACCCAAGGAGGTCGCCCGTCCCCGGTCGCAGCGGTTGACCACCGTTTTCAAGTGGAAAAAACGGGAAAGTTTAGAGTCGCCAGCGCGGTGCGCACCGCGCAAAGTATCGTCGTGCCCGTGAAATTCATCAGGCAATGGTTGATATTAGTAGTTGTCATGTTTTCAATTGCCCATGCAAAACCGGAGTTATCGGCGGATCAAACCGCTCAGGTGGACGCGATCTTTGCGCCTTTTAATCAGACAGACGGTCCGGGCGCCAGTGTGGGAATCATTCGCGCGGGTCGGATGGTATTCGCCAAAGGTTATGGCCTGGCGGATTTGACATCGCGCACGCCCAACACACCCGAGACCAACTTCCGCCTCGCTTCGGTCAGCAAACAATTCACGGCACTGGCCGTGCTGATTTTGCGCGAGCGTGGCAAGCTGACGCTTGAGGAAACTCTGCCCGCTTTTTTTGCAGAATTCCCCGCGTTTGGCCAGGCGATTACCGTGCGTCAACTGTTAACGCACAGCTCGGGATTGTTGGATTACGAAGATCTGATTCCACCGGGCACGGCGCTGCCGGTGCTGGATCAGGACGTCTTGCGCCTCATCATTCAAGACGGGCGGACGAATCGCGTGCCGACCTATTTTCCGCCCGGAACGCAATACCGCTACAGCAACACAGCGTATTCGCTGTTGGCGTTGATCGTGCAGGCGCGATCGGGGCAGACGTTCGCGCAGTTTTTGCGCAATAACATTTTTCAACCGTTGGGCATGAGCAACACGCTGGCCTACGAAGCCGGCAGTTCACGCGTATTGCATCGTGCCTTTGGTCATGGCCGTCGTGACGGCGGCTGGGAACGCACGGATCAAAGCCTGAGCAGTTCGGTGCTGGGCGATGGCGGCATTTATTCCTCGCTCCAGGATTTGTTCAAATGGGATCAGGCGCTTTACACAACCAGGCTGGTCAGCGCCGCCACGCGTAAGGAAGCGTTCACGCCGCAGATCGCCACGGATAAACCGGGCAAGAGCTACGGGTATGGCTGGTATTTGACGGAATACCACGGCAGTAAACAAATCTGGCACAGCGGCGAAACCATTGGTTTTCGCACGCGTTTGGTGCGGATACCGGAGCAGCAATTGACCGTAATTATTTTAAGCAACCGTTCGGATCAACCACTCGAGCCGTATGCCAACCGGGTCATTGACCTGATGTGGCCAAACCTTTGAAAGGATGGAGTGTTAAAGCGGATGAACAGCATTAAATCAAACCCCTTTACCAAGGGGATTAACTCATGAAAAATCTCATTATCGGAATCTTGCTGATCGCCTGTCTCGCATCGGTGGGAATGCTGTATCAGGCGCGGCGTCAGACCGGTCACTTGGAAGCCCGGCTGATCGAATTGCAACACGAAGTGGAAGCCGCCCAAGCGACGGCCGCCGAGGCGGAAACGCAGCGCCACCGGCTAAGCGAGGCCCTGGAAGCGGCGCAGCACGAATCGCTGGCCAATGCCAGCACGGCCGCGCAGTTAATGCGGCAATTGACCAATCGGACGGAGACTGAAACCGCAGCGACAGAAACGTCGGCCCCGCAGTCCACCAACCAATTCACCAGCGCGATTGGTGATATGTTGAAAAATCCGGAGATGCGCGATTTGATCAGGAGCCAGCAAAAGGCAGTCATGGGCGGCATGGTGGACAAGAGCTACGCGGAATTTTTCAAAAGCATGAACCTGACCCCGGAGCAGACCGCCACGTTGAAAGACTTGATCATGAATAAAATGCTGGCGGGAGCGGATCTGGGCATGCAGGCGATCAGCGGAGAAATGACGCCGGAGGAACGCGCCGAACTGACCAAACGCCTCCAGGAAGACCACGCCGCGGTGGAGGAACAAATCAAGACGCTGCTGGGCGACGATAATTATGCGGTCTTTCAAGATTACGAAAAATCCATTCCGGACCGCATGGCCGTGGACCAATTCAAGGCGCAGTTGGGCGATGCGCAAGCGCTGAATCCCGGTCAGGAACAACTGTTGATTGCGGCCTTGACCGAGGAACGGCGCAGCTTCCATTTCACGACGGATTTCAGCAATCAAAATGATTATTCCGGCGACGTCTTTTCCAAGTTTAATGAAGCAAATGTGGATCAGTATTTCCTGGAGTTGGACCAGCTCAATCAACGCTACCTGGAGCGCGCCCAAAGCATCCTTTCCCCCGCGCAGTACGCGACCTACACCAGCTCGCTCAAGTCGCAACAGGACATGATGCGCATGGGAATGAAAATGGCCGTCCAAATGTTTGGCAAAAAGCCGTGAGCGCGGATTTACCCTGAAGTCTTCGGGCGAAACCGCCACGGCGCCGGAACCGCACGAATCAACCGGCGCTCCATCAAGTCTGTCATCCACGCCCCCGACCGCCGCGCCAGGGCAGAGATCAGCCAAGACCGTGACGGCAAAAGCCGTCCGACCGGATTTCCGCTCTACCTCTCACGCGGTTGGATCAACCCGGCCCGGTAGTTGAACCGGTCGTTCGGGGCAGCGTCACCATTGAGCGTGAAGTCGGTCCAATCGCCCACACGCATGCAATTATCGGCCCACTTGAAATCCAGCGTGGTGGGCGGTGACTTCAAACCCAGCGCCGACCACGGAATCGCCAGCTCCATTTCATTCCCAGCCAGGCGCCATTGAACGGGGCTGGCGGCAGCCCAGTTAAAAGTGTTGCCGACGTTGCGCTCTAATGAACCGGGAGCGGCGTGGTTGATGACAAAATCATAACCGAGCCAACCCGTCCGCGAATCGGCGTCCACATCCAGCCACAGCAGCATCCAGTTCGTGCCTTGCGGGGTGGTGATCGGCTCGCGAGCGCGGACGTAAAACCAGACGGTTTTTTCGTCCCAACTGATTTTGGCCGCCACCAGATCGTTCCGCCCAGTATCGTTGCGATATGTGACCTGAGGGTCCCAACCGCGATGATTTCGCTGAACCGGATCACCAATCGTGTCGCGAAACTCCGGCCGCACATTACGCCAATCGTCATACCGTCCATCCACGGTAATCGGCTGTGGTTGGGCCGGCGGCAGCGGTCGCGCACCCTTGTATTGCCGCACGGAACTTACCAACTGGTAATAATAATCATCACCGTGCCCCCCACGCATCGGCTCGATGTCGCGACTGTGCTCCTGATCAAATTGATCCACGAACATCACCGGCAGTTTCACCCGGTTGAACTCGGCAAAGCGGCCCATGATCCACTCGTTCCAGCCCGTCACAAAAATAAATCGCGGATCTTCCCGCAAAGCACGTTGCCATTGTTCGGTCACGTTCAGGCCCAGACGAACCGCGTCTGGCCGCGGGTCTGTGTCCCCCTGGTGGAAGCTGCGCCCGAGGGCGCCCGGCTCACTCATCGAACCCAGTCGCCCGGCCACGGCGTTTTGCGCAATACCCACAGACATCTGTTCCTTCTGACCGGCGGCATTAGTGAACACATGTTGCGGATAAACCTCGAGCCAGCTCCACATGTTTGGTTTGGTCTGGCCCCGGAAATAATCCGGCTGCGGCGCGCGGAAGGTAAAAAATTCCCGGATCGCCTGCGTTTCGGCATCCGCGAATGAAAGCCGCAGCGTTCGATCACCGGGGGTCGCCGCGCCGTCGGCAAACGCGGTGCCGCGCGGAAACTTGTCCTCGGTATGACTCCACCAACCGACGAGTCCCACCGGGTCGGAAGCTTCCAGAAAATAGTTTCCGGGCGGGAGCGGCGATTTGAGGGACAGGGTCAGCCAGGTATTGTCGCCCACATTTTGGAAGCGTTCAGAGGCGAGCGCGGCACCGGTCGGGTGGTTGGAACGCAAGGTCAGTGTCACCGCGCCAGTGGTTGTGTGCCAGGTGGCGAATCGCGCGCTGACGGCAAGCAACGCGCGCTCCGTGGTGAATGATTGTCCCAAGGTATGATCGGTCAACAATTCGGCGGGCGTATTCTGGTGACTGTTTTCCTCGCCGGTGAACAAAAGGTCTGGATCGGCCAGGATCAGCGGACGCCCCGCCCAACGAAACCAAAGCTCCGGATGCAAGCCCGGTTGATAAAGATCGTGCCAAAGTTCTTTCACCACTTTGGAAGGGCTCCAGAACGGCGTAAGAAAAGCCACCTGCGGCGTGCGATTCCCCAATCGTTGCGCCTCCGCCCACACACGCAACAACGCGCGATACCAATCGCGATAAGTGATTTGATTGGTGACATCAAAAATCACCACGTCCACGCCCGCATCAGAGAGCATTTGGGCGTGCTTACGCAAAACGCTCTCGTCATCGGTGAGATAGTAACCAAAGAGTGATTCACCCCAATGATGTGGCGCGTGCAGTGGCCCCCACAACGGACTGTCCGGTTTTTGCATGGCATCCGGATCCGTAGCGAGAATTTTCGTTACATCGAATGGTCCGCCTTGGATGTGTTCCCCGAGCCAGAGAAAATAGAAAATGCCAACCGTGCGGTCCGCTCGCGGAGCGGAAACTTGAGGATAAATCGGCACGGCGCGCCCCAGGTCATCCGTTGCTACCCAGGTATCAGCGTAGTTGTCCCGGGCTGGTTGAGCGACTCCGGCTCCTGCGGCGAACAATCCGACCGCCAGTGTAATGGCACGCATCAAGTGCCCATTTGGAAATTGCACAGTCCTTTAATAATACAACGGCTTGCGAGGTCAATCGTCTAACGCCATCCAAAGCACTTCGTAAGGTTGCAAGTGGCAAGTGGAAACAAGGCCGGGAACGCGGGACAAGGTGACGGATTCGGCGCTGACGTTGTGCAAACACAAAACGGCATCCACGCCATCCGGAGATTTTCGTTTCACGGCAAACACGCGCGGGTCCAAATTGAGAACTCCCTGTCGGGCCGCCGGCGCGAAGGCGGAGTGGCTGCGCCGCTGACGAAGCAACTCGCGCATCCCGCTGAACACGCGTGATTGCAATGCAGTGGGTTGCTGTAATTCAGCTTCCAGTTTCGCCCGGGACAATTTCTGCCGGTTAATACGACGGGGAATCCCGCTGGATTTTGCGCCCGCCTGATCATTGCGCGAGCCAAACAGGGAGTGGAAATAGATTCCCGGCACGCCCGCCAAAGCGAACATGACGGCATGCGCCACGAGGAAGCGTTTGACTTGAACCTCCAGCGGTTCGGCCGCGTCGGGATGGGAAAGCGCGTCGAAAAAATTAATGTTCAGTTCGTACGGACTTTCCGAGCCATCCGGATTTTTCTTGGACGAAACGTAGCCGCCATGCGCCTTCGCTCGCGCCACCAAGGCATCTAGCTCGGTCGAACTCAAAATGTCGCGGGCGGGGTTCAAGCCAATGCCGTCATGCGAAGCAAGAAAGTTGAAAAAGGTCGTTTGCGACGAGGGGGTCTTCAAAGCGGCTGCCCAGGCGGATAGTTTTTCAGCGTTGCCCGTGGCCAGCGTGTGCAAGACCAACGGCGGCAGCGCAAAATTGTAAACCAGTTGGGCTTCGTTCGTGCCATCGCCAAAATAGGAGATATTATCCGCGTGCGGCACATTGGTTTCGGTAATCAGCCGCACTTCAGGCGCCACCGCGTCCAGCACCGCACGCATGAGTTGGATGAGTTGATGCGTCTGTAACAGGTGAAGACAGGTCGTGCCGATTTCTTTCCAGAGGAACGCGATGGCATCCAGCCGAATGAATTTTGCGCCATGCCGTGCGTAGAACAACAAAGCGCGCAGCACGGCCAGCAGCACCTGTGGATTGCGGAAATTCAAATCCGCCTGATCCGCGCTAAAGGTGGTCCAGATTCTTTCCACGCCCCGCGCCGTCCGAAATTCCGTGAGCAGGGGCGAAACGCGAGGGCGAATGACCTTGGATAAATCAGGATCGCCAGAGACTGCAATAAAGAAGTCGCGATACTCGGGCACATCCGCCCTGAACCTTTCGAACCAATCCCCCTGGACCGACAGGTGATTGAATACCGCATCAAACATCAGCGCGAACTCGGGTTGGAACGACTGGAGATCTTCCCAGGTGCCGTACTCTGGCGCTACGGCGAAAAAATCTTTCACCGAAAATCCGTCATCCGAAGACCACGGATAAAATGGCAACAAATGCACGCCGCTGACCACGTCCGTTAAATGGCATCGCGTAAAATCCGCCAGGGTCGCCAGCGGTTTTCGGTCCGGCTCACGCACCTGATCGGCATAAGTAATCAGCAACACCTCGCGCTCGGTCAATTCAGTCGTACGCGCCCCGTGCGGAGGGCGGGGAAAAGCCGTCAAAAGTTCCGTCAGCGATTCGCGAAGTGACGCGCTCCCGGCGACTCCGTAAATCTCGGTTAGCAAAAGAACAATGCGCTCATTCATGAGTCTTCCGCATCGAGGAAAGCATGATTTACTGGCCGAGAAAAGCCTGACGAGTCATTTCTCGCAGATTTTCGAATACGGCACCCCTCTCTGCGAAAGTTTTCACCCAGGCAAAAGATCAGTTGGGCCGTCTAGTTTGCTTGGCAGGCCGACAATTATCGCGTAAGCTTTTGCAGTGGTCCAGGCGGACCTGGAGTATTGAGAATTCGACGAATAATAACTGCCGTTACACACGGCTCAAACCGAGGAAAAATATGGCTACCCATACAGAAGTTCTGGAACAAAGTGTCGAGACTACGCCGCGAGAACGCGTGCTGGCAGATTTGAAGGTGCTGACTCGTGACGCGGAAGATTTGCTGAAGGCCACCGTGGGTGATGTGAGCGAAAAAGCCAAGGAAGCGCGCACGCGGATGACGGCGGCACTCGAACGCGCCAAGGCGACCTGCTCCCAACTCCAAGAACGGACCGGAGATACCGCCCGGGCGGCCGCCAGGAAAGCGGATAGTATGATTCGCGAGCACCCCTATGAATCCATAGGGATTGCATTTGGCGTGGGGTTGTTGCTCGGCGCCCTGCTGGCCCGCAAATAAATCCGCATGGCCGACGAAACGTCCAATCCGTTCGAATGGCGTGAGTCGCTGCGCCGGATCGGTGATTCGCTGCAGGTACTCGTGCGCAACCGGCTCGAGTTATTTGCGGTTGAATGGCAGGAGGAAAAACTGCGATTGATCCGACTGCTGTGCTGGCTGGTACTGGCGGGCGTCATTGGCAGCGCGGGAGTTTTGATCGCACTCGGCGCGCTGGCCTGCTGGCTGTGGAGTCAGACCGGTTACCTCGGAGTCATCGGACTGGTGCTGCTTTGTCTGACAGCCACCGCCGTAATCCTCTGGAAACTGACGCAACAGTTACGCTCGGACGCTGTGCCCTTTACCCACACCATTGAGGAATTTCGCAAGGACAATTCATGTCTGAAAAATCGCGATTAACGGAACTGGCGGAACACCGCAAGTTGCTGCTTCTGGAAGCGGATTTGCATCGCAACGTACTCACGCTCGAATTGGAAAAGCTGCGCACCGCCCTCTCGGAATTATCCGCAGCGCGCCAGCGAGTCACGCACAGCCCGTGGATGGTGGCGGGGGGCGCCGTGGCCGGGTTCATGACGCTCCGTTACTGGCGCAAATTCAAACAGTGGGCGCCGGTTGCGGTTTCGACGTTTCGTTGGATCAAATCCTTGAAGCAACGGTAAGGCTCACTGCTGACATTCCAAATCGTGAAACGTGTGCCGACGGAGTTGTGTAACCCGGATTAGCCCGTCGCCCTCGAGGCCGACTTTTACCGGAATTATTCCTCATAAGACTGTCTCCTTGAGCATCGCGGAAGCGAGACGACACCAATGCCGTGCTTGCGTTCACCGGGTTTTCTGACAAGATTGCGGATGGTCGCAGCGGTGATCCCCGCGACCGATAGGAAAATCATGGCACAAAGCACAAACACCCTGACGTCAACACTCGATACTGACGTTTATCTGGAAAAGTTCAGTTTTTTAGAACAAAACACGCCGCAACCTGAATGGCTGATGCCCATTCGCAAGGCTGGCATGACCCGCTTCGGCGAGATTGGGTTGCCCACCTTGAAACATGAAGACTGGCGGTTTACCAATGTCGCCGCGATCGCCCAGTTGCCGTTTCAACCGGTGTTCAAGGCAACGGAGGCGGCACCGACGGACGCGTTAAGTCAGCTTGCATTTGCGCAACAACCCGGGACGCGATTGGTCTTCGTCAACGGCCATTTTGATCCAAAACTTTCCTCGCTCGAAAACCTGCCGGAAGGGGTGAAAGTGAGCAGTCTGGCCGCAGCCATTGCCGCGAAAGAGGCGTTTCTGCCGCCGCATCTTGGCAAGTATGCCGCCGACGCGGACAACGGTTTTACCGCGCTGAATCAGGCATTCTTTTTGGACGGCGGCTTCATCCACGTGCCGGCGGGAAAAATCATTTCTGATTCCATCCAGTTCATTTACGTCTGCACGACGCACGAGACCGGCACGACCATTCATCCACGCAACCTGATCATCGCCGAGGCCAACAGCCAGGTGACGGTGTTGGAAAGTTACGTGGCGCTGGGTGGTTCGGGTTACTTCACCAATGCGGTCACGGAACTGTTCGTTGGCGATAACGCACAGGTTGAGTTTGTGAAATTTCAGGATGAAGCCGAGGACGCGTATCACGTTGCCGCGTTCCACGGTGAATTTGGTCGCGCCTCGCAGGTGAACGTACATTCCTTCGCGCTCGGGGCAAAGCTTTCGCGCAACGACATCCGCACCAAGCTGGCGGGGGAAGGTTTGGAGTGCGTGCTAAACGGGCTGTACCTGACGCGGCACGAGCAACTCGCCGACCATCACATGGTGGTGGAACACGCAAAGCCCAATTGCGCCAGTCACGAATATTTCAACGGCATCCTGGATGACAAATCGCGCGGAGTGTTTCACGGTCGCATCCTGGTTCGCCAAGCCGCGCAAAAGACCGATGCCAAGCAGACTAATAAAAATCTGCTGCTGTCCGACGATGCGGGGGCCAATACCAAACCGCAATTGGAAATTTACGCCGACGACGTGAAATGCACCCACGGCGCCACGATCGGTCAGTTGAGCGAGAAAAGCATCTTCTATCTCCGAACGCGAGGCATTGGTTTGGAAACCGCTAAACGCATGCTGATCCACGCTTTTGCCGGAGAAATCATCGAGCGCATCAAGCACGAGGCCACGCGCGGGGAACTGGACCAGATCGTCTGGGATCGTTTGGAAGAAAATCCGCGTCTGGCGGAAAAATAAACGGCGGCAGTACGGTTCAGTCCTAAAGCACCCGCTCGGTTGAATCGCGATCCGCACCAACGCTGGTAACACCCGACTGTTGTTGGGTTGTGTTTTTTCGCTTGCCTATCGGTTTCAATTGCAAAACTAAAGCTCATTTTTCGTTCAATCTTGAAGAACGCTGACGGCTGAAGCTCCTGCCCAGTCACCCTGCCCAGTCACCCTGCCCAGTCACCCTGCCCAGTCACCCTGCCCAGTCACCCTGCCCAGTCACCCTGCCCAGTCACCCTGCCCAGTCGCACCGCTGAAAATGATGGCTCCAGACCAAGCTCCATAGGGGCGATTGCTTCAGGTGCGCGACGACAATTTTCTATCGCCCTTGCCGGGGCTTGCGATCTACCCGACCAGAACCCACAGCTCACGCTGTGGGCTACCTTCTATCGCGCCTCCGGCGCTGAAATTTGCGACGGTCATAGACCGCCGCTACAGGACGCGAGCTTCCGCCTCCTCACGTCGGCGGCCATGGAGATATTTGAAACCACTCCAGAACCGATTGCACAGCCAAACTTGGATTGATTCGAAACCATCAAAAGATGATTGGGGTGTCGTTGGTTGCATCAAAGACGCAGAGTAAAAACCGTCAAGCCTTTCGCAAAAAACGCATAGCCCCAAATGTACCAGCGATTAGGGTCATGCATAGTGAGTCTGCGCACGATAATGGCGGTGGCATTCAGCGCGGTGATCGGGTGGCTTTGGCAGGTTAGTCAAGCCGACGAATCGCCCGGGGCCGTCAATCTACCCGTCGTTGCCCGACCGCCAGCGCAACAACCGCCAGTTGGATTGCCGGCAGACACGCACCTCGACAAAACTCCACCACGCACCACGAAGGGACTGGATCTCACCAAGGCGGGTTGGACGTACAACTGCATGGAATGTCACCAATTGGTTCCGGCGCGATGGCATTATGGCGGCACCAACCGTCCGCTCAACGAGCACAAGGACATCGTACTTGATCACGGCAACAATCGGTTCTGCCTGAATTGTCATCATCCGACGAACCGCAACGTGTTCGTGGATTATGACGGAGCGGAAATTGCGCAGGCGGACGTGGTGAAGCTCTGCGCCAAATGTCACGGCACGATTTACCGGGATTGGCAGGCGGGTGTGCATGGCCGGCAGAACGGCTTTTGGCAGACGGAGCTTGGCCCCAAAACGAAGCTGCGCTGCATTCAATGTCACGATCCGCACAGCCCGAAATTCAAGGAGATGAAACCTCTGCCGCCGTTGCGGTATCCGGCACGCGCGGCCAATCCGCCACCGGCCGGTCAGGTCGAACCGCCCGCGCATCCATGAACCCATGAACAACGACCCACAAAACGTCGCCAGTCCGAAAACCATCGAACAGGTTTACCGGCCGATCACGCGCCGCACGTTCCTGAAAGGCGCGGCGGCCTCGATGGTGGGCGTAGCCGGACTCATGGCGGCGCTCAAGCCGCTACTCGAACTGGAAAGCGGCTCGGTCACGTTGGACGAATTGCTGCAACGACATTATCGCGAGCTGAAGCCCGAGGATTTGCAGCAGATCATGAAATCGCTCGCCGCCAAAGCCGAGCGGGATTACGGGGTGCGCCCGATGCTGCGCGACGTGAAACCGATGGACGGCGTGGAATTTGGTTACGCGCTGAATCTGTCCCGCTGCATCGGTTGCCGCAAATGCGCCCACGCCTGTCTGGCGGAGAACAATCAGTCGCGCGATGACGCTGACGACATCGAGATGTCCTACATCCGTGTGCTGGAATTGAACCAGGGCGCGATCAATCTGGAAACGTCCACGGCTTATTTCGATCCGGAAACGGTGCCGCAGCCGGACAAGTATTACATGCCGGTGCAATGCCAGCAGTGCCGCGAATCACCCTGCACCAAGGTCTGTCCCGTGCAGGCGACGTGGCAGGAAGCAGACGGCATCGTGGTGGTGGATTACAACTGGTGCATCGGCTGCCGTTATTGCATGGCGGCCTGTCCTTACGACGCGCGGCGGTTCAATTACAAGAAACCCACACTGAAACCGGAGCAGATCAATCCGAATCAAAGTTACCTGAGCAATCGCATCCGCCCGAAGGGCGTGGTGGAAAAATGCACGTTCTGTCTGCACCGCACCCGCGAGGGCAAATATCCGGCGTGTCTGGAGGTTTGTCCGACCGGCGCGCGCGTGTTCGGCAATCTGCTCGATCCGAATAGTGAGATAAATTACATCCTGAACCACAAACGAGTTTACATCCTCAAGGAGGACGTTGGCACGCAACCGCGGTTCTACTACTTCTTCGATAAATGAGTGATTACCTCACATTTCTGTTCCGCGTCTGGAGACTCTCCTGGCAGGGCGGCGTGAAGTATTACGCGTGGATGACGGCGCTGACGGTGCTGGTACTCGTTGGGCTGCACGCCTGGGCGCGACAATTCGTGGACGGCCTGGAAGTCACCGGTATGACCAACCAGGTGAGCTGGGGCGCGTACATCGCCAATTTCACTTTCCTGGTCGGCGTCGCGGCGGCGGCGGTGATGTTGGTCATTCCGGCCTATGTCTATCGGAAGGAACACATGCACGCCGTGGTGATTTTCGGGGAGCTGCTCGCAATTGCGGTCATTGTGATGTGCCTGTTGTTCGTGATGGTGGACCTCGGCCGACCGGATCGCTTTCATCACATGATCCCGCCGTTTGGCGTCTTTAATTTTCCCAGCTCGATCCTGTCCTGGGACGTGATTGTGCTGAACGGCTATTTGCTGCTAAACCTGCACATTGCCGGCTACCTGCTTTACTGCCGTTACTGCGGCCGTCAGCCCACCAAGATGTTTTACATTCCGTTCGTGTTTCTTTCCATCGCGTGGGCGGTCAGCATTCACACCGTCACCGCGTTTTTATACGTCGGTCTGGCGGGGCGCAGTTACTGGCATCATCCGCTCGTGCCGGCGCGCTTCCTGGCGTCGGCCTTTGTCGCCGGACCGGCGTTGATGATTCTCGCGTTCCAAATCATCCGCCGCACGACCAAATATTTCATCGGCGACCAACCCATTACCACGTTGCGCATGATCATGACGGTAGCGATGATCATCAACATGTTCCTCCTGTTCAGCGAGCTGTTCACCGAATTTTATTCACCGACCCAGCACGCAGCAGCGGCGCACTATTTGTACTTTGGATTGCACGGCCACCAGGGCCTCGTCCCGTGGATTTGGACCGCCATGGCGCTCGACGGCATCGGTCTCGTTCTGTTGGCCACCCCGGCCAGCCGGCGCATCTTCTGGTTGAATCTGGCCTGCGTGACGTGCTTCGTGGGAATCTGGATCGAAAAAGGCATGGGACTGATCATTCCCGGTTTTGTGCCATCGCCACTTGGTCAAATTGTGGAATACCT
This sequence comes from Verrucomicrobiota bacterium, assembly GCA_039806955.1. Classification (GTDB taxonomy): domain Bacteria; phylum Verrucomicrobiota; class Verrucomicrobiia; order Limisphaerales; family JADLHS01; genus JADLHS01. The sequence continues at coordinate 29,216 of JBDHQI010000026.1, forward strand.
GCCCACGCTGAACGAGACGCTCGTGTGCCTCGGCATTTGGGCGTTGGGCGCGCTGATGTTCACTTGGATGCTGCGCGTCGCCATCCCGATCATGAATGGTTCGCTGCGGGCGAAACCTGAACTTGCCACCCTCACCAAACAAACCTGAGAAGCTTATGAAAATCCCGATCAAACCTATCGCGCTGCTCACCGCCGTGTTGCTGGCGCCACTGCCGGCGCGCGCCGGCTTCACCCTCCCCGAACTCTCCGCGCCGAGCCGGGCCTGCGTGGAATGTCACAAAAAGGAAAGTCAGGCGATCTATCAGCAATGGGGCTCAAGTAAACATTATCGCGGCAACGTCGGTTGCTTTGAATGTCACATGGCCTTGCCCGATGACGTGGACGCCTTTGAGCACCACGGACAGACGATCTCAACGATCGTTACACCCCGCGATTGCGGGCGTTGCCACGAAAGCGAGGTCAAGGAATTCAACGCCTCGCACCACGCCAAAGCCGGGCGCATCCTGGGTTCGCTCGACAATGTGCTGGCGGAAATCGTCGAGGGCAACAAAGGCTTCAAGACACCGATGTTCCCCGGAGGGGTTTCCGCCGCGGCGGTGAATGGCTGCTGGCAGTGCCACGGGGCCGAGGTGAAGATCGGCCCGGACCGCAAGCCGGATCCCGCCACCTGGCCCAATACGGGCATTGGCCGCATCAACCCCGATGGCAGCGAAGGTTCCTGCGCCGCCTGTCACACGCGCCATGATTTTTCCGCCGCGCAGGCACGCACGCCGGACACCTGCGGCAAGTGTCACATGGGTCCGGACCATCCGCAGATTGAAATCTACAACGAATCCAAGCACGGCATCGCCTATCGCGCCAACGTGGACAAGATGAACCTGAACAGCTCCAAATGGATCGTGGGCGAGGATTATTCCGCCGCGCCGACGTGCGCCACCTGCCACATGAGCGCGACCAAAAATCAGCGCGTCACCCATGACGTCGGCCTGCGCATCTCGTGGAACAATCGGCCGGAGATTTCCATCCGCCCGGAAATTGCCGACGCCAAACTGGGGCTGCCCACCAAGGACGTGCCGTGGCAAGCCCGGCGCGCGAACATGGTTGATGTGTGTTTGAACTGCCACAACCAAAACTTCACCGACGCGTTCTACAAGCAATACGACGGGTTGATTGATCTGTATCACGAGAAATTCGCCCGCCCCGGACTGGCGCTCTATCAAGCCGCGCAACCACTGCTGCGCCCCGCGCAGTTCAGCAATCCAATTGACTTCACCTGGTATGAAATCTGGCATCACGAGGGCCGGCGCGCGCGTCATGGCGCCTCCATGATGGGCCCGGATTACACCCACTGGCACGGCACCTATGAGGTCGCCAAACACTTCTACTCGAAATACGTGCCCGAGTTGCAGGAATTGATCGAGAAACATCAAAACTCCAATGACGCGAAGAAGAAGGAGGCAGCCGAGAAACTCGCCCAGCTCCTGGACACCACGCTGAACAGTCCCAATCACCAGTGGTATCTCAACAAGATGACTCCGGAAGAAAAAGCGCAACGTGACCAGGAGCGCAAGCTATTCCAGGAGCGTTACTCGAAGTAGTATGCGCCGGCGGGGCGGGCAACCAAGCGCCCGTCCCGATCCGGCGGATTGAATCGCAAACCCGTCAGTACGCTCCCGCTGAAACCATGAATGCGACCACGACCGCTGAGTTGCGCAAGCTGAGTTCCGCCGAGCTGGAACAACTCGGCCAGCAAAGCCTGGGCGAGCACCTGACGGCGCAAGCGATTGTTGCCCACCAAAAATACGGTCCGCTCACGGCGGCCAAACTCGACGCGCTGTTGCATGATCCGGATTGCCTGCGTCACCCCGTGCGGCTCGTGTTCGAATTTGGTGAGATGGCCCTGCACCAATTCGCGCAACCGGACCTTGACTGGCGCAATCAAGCGCAGGACGGGCGCGTGCTTTACGTGCGTCCGTTGCTGAAAGGTCGCCCCGACCTGTTGCCACTGGCCGTCGCCTACATGATTCCGCTCATCAACTACGGAGACATCATCACGGACGAACACTGCCTTCGCTACGGCGCGACGTTATTGGGTTTGATGGAAGCTGAGTATTACCAACGCCTTTGCACGTTGTGCGATTTTCTTGGCGCTGAAAGCCGGGCGCTGCCGCCGGAAAACCATGGTCCGGTCATGGCTACGATCCCCTCGACCCGTTGATTAAAGCGCGGTGCAAAAAGCGTTTCCAAGCAACGCTATTTCGCGTCCAATCGGCGCGCTTTCCCAAGACGGTTGCGCCAGTTTTGGAGTACGCCAACAAAGGTTCGATCCAGTCGCGAACTGATCAGCTCGACAAATGATACCCCCTTGCGGATGGCCACCAAGAGTGCGGTCGCGAATACGGCAAGAAAGATCAACTGGTTCTGCCAACCGTCGAGTTTCCATTGATGTTTCCAAAACCAGATTGGACGTCGGAACACCGGCTCGGAATAACAGATCGGCCACAGGTCAGCCACAGTTGGGCCGCGCGATCCCAACAGATCGCACAACAGATGCAGATGAAACGTCACCAAACACAGCAGCAATACGCGCCAGCGTTGCCGGGCCAATAGTGCGAGAGCCGCCGAAACCACAATCGCCCCCCGGCCAGCCATGCAGCAGCAGGTGATGGTACTGTTGGTAGTAATGGAAGGTGCATTCCTTCCCGGAACTCAGAGCGGCAACGACATCTACGACCGCACCCAGTCCATCGGCATCCGGCAACACGCCTGCCCACGTCACCAGTTGGCGATCGCGCGGGTTGTCGGTGGCCACCGCCGCCATCAGCCAACTCCCGATGAGATGGGTGAGGGGTGACATTCAATTTACACCATCGCGCGGGCAATGCTGTTCCACCACACGTCGTGCAACTCGGTGAGCGGGACGGAGAATTCGCCACTGCCGGTCTTTATCGTCAATTGGTCGCCGCCGACTTTGCCGATTTGCACCGCGGGCACACCCATGAGCTTCGCGCGTTCGACGACTTTCGCGGCGTCCAACGCCTTGCAACTGATGATCACCCGCGATTGCGTTTCGCCAAAGAGCAAGGCATCAAGGCGAACATTTTGATTTATAGCAGCCGACGTGAGTCGGCTCTGACTTTCTCCGGAGTCTGATTTGAGCGGACTCACGTCCGCCGCTACAGCAGATAGATCAACTGTAGCTCCAATCAGCCGCGGTGTATTGCGAGCAGTAAGTTCGCTGATGCAGCTTTCCGCCAAGGCGACGGCCAGGCCGCCTTCGCTGCAGTCGTGCGCGCTTTTCACAAGACCGGATTGAATCAGGCCGAGGAGCGTGGTGTGCAGTGTCTTCGCCACTTCAAGGTCGCAACGCGGCGGGGCGCCGTTCTTTTGGCCGTGAATCACTTGCAAATACGCGCTGCCGCCGAGACCTTGCATCGGTGTGGCTTCCACCGGTACTCCCAGCAAAATGATGGCATCGCCTTCGTCCTTGAACCATTGGGTCGTGACGTGTTCCGGCTTCTCGATGAGACCGACAACGGCAATGGTCGGCGTCGGGTCAATCGGCCCGACGGGGCTTTGGTTGTAGAGCGAGCAATTGCCACCGGTAACCGGCGCGTTGAAGGCCTTGCAGCCATCGGCCAGCCCGCGCACGGATTCCTTGATTTGCCAGAATAATTCCGGTTTAAGCGGGCTCGGCATGTTCAAATTGTCCGTCGCGCCCAGCGGAATCGCGCCAGAGCAAGCCAGGTTTCGACACGCCTCGGCCACGGCGATTTTCGCACCTTCGTAGGGATCCAGATAAACGTAACCACCATTGCAATCCACAGTCATCGCGATGAGTTTTTCGGGGAACGCATTGGCCTGGGTGGCAACCTGCCGGTCAGCAGCTTCCGGCAAGTTACCGGAAGCTACGGGCAAGTCGCCCGTTCCACCCTGCAAAGAATCAGCCTGCACCGGAATCGAGTCCGCTTTGATGCGAATCACCGCCGCGTCGCTACCTGGCAACACCACTGAGCCGGCGCGCACTTGATGATCGTATTGGCGATACACCCAGTTCTTGGAGGCGATGCTGGGGAAGGCCAGAAGCTTCTTAAGAGCATAGGACACATGGGACTCATTCGACGCATGGGTCGCATGGGTCGTATCTGGAATGCCATCCAGGCGAAACGCCCGCACTTCTTTGATGTAGGCCGGTTCCACCGCCTCCCGATGGTAAATCGGAGACTCATCCGCGATTTTCTTCGCCGGAATGTTCGCGACAATTTTTCCGCCGTGGCGCACAACCATTTTGCCCGTGTCCGTAATGATGCCGATTTCCGCCCATGGCAAATCCCACTTGTCGAAAATGCGCTTCACCTCCTCTTCGCGGCCTTTGTGGACGACAATGAGCATCCGCTCCTGCGATTCCGACAACATGATTTCGTAGCTGCTCATGTTCGGCGCGCGTTGCGGCACTTTGTCGAGTTCGATCTCGATGCCCGTGCCCGCGCGCGCGGCCATTTCGCAAGTGGAACACGTCAAACCCGCCGCGCCCATGTCCTGCATGCCGGCGACGGCGCCAGTGGCGAGCAGTTCGAGGCACGCTTCGCACACGAGCTTTTCCATGAATGGATCACCCACCTGCACCGCGCCGCGCTGTCGCTCGGCGGATTCCTCGGTCAAATCCTGCGACGCAAACGCCGCGCCCGCGAGACCGTCGCGACCCGTCGCCGGGCCGACGTAAAACACGGGATTGCCCACGCCCTTGGCCGCGCCGCGCGTGATCTGTTCATGGCGCAGCACGCCGAGACAGAACGCGTTCACGAGCGGATTGCCCGCGTAAGTTTTGTCGAAATAAACTTCGCCCGCGATGGTCGGGATGCCGAAGCAATTCCCGTAATGCGCGATGCCGCTCACCACTCCGGCGAAGAGCCGGCGGTTGGTCATTACTTCTGCTGTCGTGGCCGCAGGTGGGCAGGTGGGTGAGTGAGCAGGTGGGATTTCAGCGGTCGTGGCGTCCATCCCACTTTCCCACTTTCCCACTTTCTCACCTGCAACGCCGTTCTCAGTGATGGGGCCGAACCTCAGGGAATTGACCGCACACACCGGCCTTGCACCCATCGTAAAGATGTCGCGCACAATGCCGCCCACGCCGGTGGCCGCGCCCTGAAACGGCTCGACGGCGCTGGGATGGTTGTGCGACTCGATCTTGAACGCGATGGCGATGCCGTCGCCGATGTCAATGATGCCGGCGTTTTCCTCGCCCGCGCCGACGAGGATTTTCGGCGACTTGGTGGGGAAGGTCTTGAGCAGTGGCCGGGTGTTTTTGTAGCTGCAATGCTCGCTCCACATCACGGAAAAGATGCCGAGCTCGGTGTAGGTCGGCACGCGGCCGAGGATTTCCCGGGCGTGGGCAAATTCTTCCGGCGTGAGGTTGTGTTTGGCAACCAGCTCTGGAGTGATGGCGGGTTCGGTCATGTAATTGTAAATTGCTTCGTAAATCCAATCGGCCAAATAACGGTGTAATCTTCGCCAGCTCTTTCACGGTAAGCTACAGTCAATTCTTCAATCAGCTTCCGTTCGGCCACAACTGGTCGAATGGCTTCAAAGGTCTTGTTCGGCTCGTCCGTGTGAATGAAGATGTTCATTTCACCCGAACCGCAATCGTGCCCGTCAACTTTCGCAGATGAACCGAGCCGCTCAATCAACTCATCTTCGAGCGCTAGTATCTCGTCGTAGTCAGCAATCGAGTTCGCACGAAACTGTAGTGCTAACTGGCATTTCATACGCTCACGCTGCTGTCGGCACGATTTTATCCTTCAACGCCGCAAAGATGCTTTCAAAAATCCATTTGCCGTCGTCGCAGCCGGTTTTCCAAACATCGCGGAGCGATGTCAGATGGTAGCCGGGGGTTGAGCGCCGCGACACCCCCGGACAGCATCCCCCGGAATTCACGACCCTGAAGGGGTTGGGGAATTCCCCGCCAGGATTCCATCCGCGCCATTCTGCGACCCTTTCAGGGTCGGGTTCACTTGCGACCGCTACCGGGGGTATCGTCGCGCTGCTCCTCAACCCCCGGCTAATTTCTGGCAACCCTTCGGGCTGCCCGGCTCGCGGCGGCGCGCTGCTCTCAATTTGTTTTGCGTGGGCAACCATTTGAATCAACAGTCCGATCCTCAAGCCGCCGCCGCTACGGGTTTGTTCTTCAACGCGGCGAAGAGGCTTTCGAAAATCCATTTGCCGTCGTCGCTGCCGGGCAGCGGTTCGCAGGCGCGTTCGGGATGTGGCATCAGGTCAACCGGCGTTAGCGGGTTTGGATAAAGCATAAATTGTGCGGTAGCGTAATCATTCCACCCCAGCGATTCAAGAAAACCCGCCGCCGTGGCGTGGAGCGAACGCAGGCGTGGGGCTACTTCGTGGCCGACACTTACAATCTGCTGCGGCTGGCGCGATTGGGGGCGGCGGCATGAATGGCCGCTGGAAACCGGGTGAAAACCCGGACCCGCCAACCGGTGGGCCGCGCCGCGAGTCAATCGGCTGGCCGTTCGCCACGGTTGGAACAGCCGTTCCCACGCTCCATTTTGAAAAATTTAACCATGAAAAATCGCGGCGTTAAAAAATCGGCCGATTTTCAACAGCCTGTTAGGGTGGCAGTTTCGTGATCCGCCGAAAAAATCATCGTGTTTCCCACCGTGGTTTCACTATGCTGGAAAATATTGATGGTTATGAGCAGCAAGAAGATGCTTCGGTTCGGGTTACCCAAGGGAAGTTTGCAGGAAGCCACCATTCAAAAGATGGCCAAGGCCGGTTGGAACATTTCCGTGAGCAGCCGATCCTACCTGCCTTACGTGGACGATCCCGAGATGGAAATCCGGCTGATCCGCGCGCAGGAGATCAGCCGCTACGTCGAGCACGGCTACCTGGATTGCGGCATCACCGGACACGATTGGGTCGTGGAGAACGGCTCAAAGGTGCATGAGGTGGGCGAATTTTTGTTCAGCAAGGTTTCCCGACGCCCGGCGCGCTGGGTGTTGTGCGTGCCGGAAAATTCACCGGTTAAATTGGTGCGGGATTTGCAGGGCAAACGCATCGCCACGGAGGTGGTCAATTTGACCAAGCGTTACCTGAAAAAGCACGGCGTGAAGGCGGAGGTGGAATTTTCCTGGGGCGCCACAGAAGTGAAGGCGCACGAACTGGTGGATGCGATTGTGGAGGTAACGGAAACAGGATCATCGCTGCGCGCCAACAACCTGCGCATCGTGGACGAGCTGCTCAGTTCCACCCCGCGCTTCATTGTGAATCGTTCCAGTTGGAAGGACCCATGGAAACGCGGCAAAATCCAGACGCTGACCATGCTGCTCAAGGGCGCGTTGGACGCCGAGGCCAAGGTGGGACTCAAGATGAACCTCCGCGAGAAAGATCTGGCGGCGTTGCTCAAAAAACTGCCGGCGCTACGGATGCCCACCATCTCTCAGCTCAGTCTGAAAGGCTGGGTGGCAGTGGAAACCATCATTGATCAACACGTCGTGCGAGAAATGATTCCGGCGCTTAAAGCCGCCGGGGCCGAGGGCATCATTGAGTATCCGCTCAACAAAGTGGTTTATTGAAACCGCCCGCGGAAGCCAACCGGTCCCACAGCCAAAGCTGCGGAACAGCGAGAAACGGTAGCCCCTGGCGCCGGCCGCGGGAAAATGGTGGCCTCAGAGCAAACCCCGCTGGGGTAATTGATTCAAGCGCACAATGACAGTTTTCTATCGCCCCTGCCGGGGCTGGCGATTTATCCGACCCAAACCCACAGCTCACGCAGGAAGTTACCCGCCACTGCGCCTCCGGCGCTCAAAAGATTTCCTCCAGCCGAACCGAACCTTCTCCTGTTTTTTTAGTGATTCGCTCGCTGCACCCTCTCAAATTCCAAATTGACCGCATTCACGCGTCCGCTGCGTTACGTCATGATTGTTTTCTGTTTCGCTTTCGTGTGTTTCATGGTTGAAAATGATCCGCAATGAAAATCAAGTTTGATTTCGATGTCGCCATCCTCGGCGCGGGCAGCGCCGGGTTTGCCGCCGCGCGAACCACCACGGCGGCCGGATTGAAAACCGCGCTGATCGAGGGCGGTCGTGAAGTTGGCGGGCTTTGCATCCTGCGCGGTTGCATGCCCAGCAAGGCGTTACTCTACGCAGCGGAAGTGCGGCATCTGGCGCGCCACGGCGCCACGTGGGGGCTGCGCCCCGGGCGGATTGATTTTGATTACAAAAAAGTCATGGCGCGCAAGACGACGATGATTGCGGATTTCGCCGGATACCGTCGGCAACAACTGGAACGCGGCAAATTCAAATTCATCCGCGCCAACGCCAGATTTCTCGACGCGCATACGCTGGCTCTTGAATCCATGCAGGCTGGCAAGGCGGACAGTCCCCTGCCCGTCGCGAGCAACCCAAAGCCATCCAATCGCCAGAAGCTTTCCGTGTCAGGCGACAACGGCACGCACGGAGTGACACGCTCTACCCTCACCGCCCGGCATTTCATCATCGGCACGGGATCAATTATTTCGCCACCGCCGTTGGCCGATCTGGAACAAGTGGGTTATATCACCAGCGACCAGGCGTTGTCGCAAACCAAGCTGCCCCAATCGCTGATCGTCCTGGGCGGCGGCGCGACGGCGTGCGAACTGGCGCAATTCTTTTCCCGCTTCGACGTGGCCGTGACGCAAATCCAGCGCAGCCCGCACATTCTGAAGCAATTCGATCCGGACGCGAGCGCCGCCATCGAAACCGCTTTCCGCCGGGAAGGCATCAAACTGTTCACGAACACCAAGCTGTTACGCGCCACCCGGCAGGGCCGGTCGAAGGTGATTGATTTTGAGCAGGACGGAAAACGGCGGCGCGTGGCGGCGGCGGAAATTTTGCTGGCGCTTGGACGCTCCCCCAACACGGCCGCGCTCGGCTTGGAACACGCGGGCGTCAAAACCGATCAGGGCCGCATCATTTCCGACGCCCAGCAACGCACCAGCGCGCCGCACATCTACGCGGCGGGCGATTGCACCGGGCCGCATGAGATTGTTCACATTGCCATTCAACAGGGGGAAACGGCGGCGCACAACATCGTGAACGCGCGTCGGCCACGCACGATGGATTATCGCCTGCTCACCAGCGTGGTGTTCACCGATCCGCAAGTGGCATTCGTCGGACTGACCGAAACCGAAGCGATCGCGCGCAACATTCCCTTCCACGTCGCCAGCTATCCATTTAATGACCACGGCAAATCACTCATCATGGAAGCGTTGGACGGTTTTGTGAAACTGCTGGCGCATCCGAAGACCGGGGAAATCCTCGGCGGTTGTTGTGTCGGGCCGTCGGGTGGCGAGCTGATTCACGAAGTAATCGTGGCCATGGCCAAACGCATGACGGTGCGGGAATTCGCGGCCACGCCGCACTATCATCCGACCCTTGCGGAAATCTGGACCTATCCGGCGGAAGAATTGGCGGAACAAATTTCGGGCAAAAAATAATCACAGTATCACTTTCGCCCTGCGAGCATCCTTTATCCTGTGCGTGATTTGAACAAAAAGCGTCTTATCCTCGGGCTGTTGCTACCACTGGTGCTACTGAGTGTGGCCGTCTGGTACGTTGAGTTTTGGCGCGGGCCGCGTACTCATGGGCCGCTGCCGGCCGAGGTTTACGTCTGGCAACGGGCGTGGACTCCGTCCGTGCGAACGGCGCTCACCGGGCACGCGACCAATTTCAATCAGATCGTCGGGCTGCGCGCGGAAATCGTCTGGCAAAAAAAACGGCCGCCGCAACTCGCAAAGGCGCAGGTGAATTTCGCAACGCTCCGCTCGTTGACGGTTCCCGTTGGCCTGGCGCTGCGCATTGGATCGTATCCCGGACCGTTCACCAACGACGCGATCGGCAATTTCATTGCCGATACAGCGCGCTGGATTGTGGACGACGCGCGAACCAACGGACTGACGTTGAGCGAGCTGCAAATTGATTTTGATTGCGCCACCGCCAAACTTGATGGCTATCGGGTTTGGTTGGAGGCCATCCAGAAACGCGTCGCCCCAACGCCAGTCACCATCACCGCGTTGCCAAGCTGGCTCCGTTCCCGCGCGTTTCAGCGATTGGCCGCTCACGCCACCAATTACGTGCTGCAAGTCCATTCGGTCACGCGACCGCAAAGCATTTCCGCGCCGTTTGCCTTGTGCGATCCGGCGGTCGCCCGCCGCGCGGTGGAACGTGCCGGGCGCATTGGGGTGCCGTTCCGGGTGGCCCTGCCCACTTACGGTTACACGCTGGCGTTTGACGCGACGGAAAAATTCATCGGGCTTTCAGCGGAAGGCCCGCGCCCGAACTGGCCTGCCGACGCGCGGTTGCGGGACGTCAACTCGGACCCGCTGGCAATGGCTGGGTTGGTGCAGGATTGGACGGCCAGCCGTCCGGCGGCTCTGCGCGGTTTGATTTGGTTCCGGCTGCCGATCAACGATGATAATTTAAACTGGCGCTGGCCAACGCTCAGTGCAGTTCTCGACGGACGCCAGCCAGTGGAGCAGTTCAACAGCCGCGCGCAACGCATTCAAACCAATCTGGTGGAGCTTGCGTTGACGAACGACGGGGAACTCGATGTTCAGTCGCCCCTGACGATCACCGCGCGTTGGACGGGGGCGCGTTTGATCGCGGGTGATGCGCAACGCGGTTTTGCGCTGGCAGAACGCCAGCCAACCAGCGCAACATTTGTTTCCGGAGGCCAACCAATCCGACTGCGTGCCGGCGAGCAATTGACTCTTGGTTGGCTGCGGTTTGACCAGGATTGTGAAGTGTATTGTGAAGTTTCCAAAAGGTAATTCAATGAATGCGATTCACGCCCGACGACCCAGCGGATGGTGGCGGGTCGCGCTGGGGCTGGGTTTGCTGAGCGGCGGGCTACTGACGAGCCGGGCGTGCATCTCAATCTTTACCTCGGATTTGTTGGGCGATGGCGACTCGCGTTTACTGGCGGCACCCGACGCCAACTTCCGAAGCGAGCTGGAGGCGATGCAACTGCCGCCGGGAAAATTCACCTATCTGTCACCGCCGGATCTGGATTATGCCGGGCAAAAGCTCGAAGCGGAAATTGCCGACCTCACGGCAGCATTGCGCAAAGCTAAAGTGCCGGATGCCGACGCCGTTCTTACCGTGGTTGCCTACCGAAAGCAACGGGAGCAGTTCAACCACTATGCGCACCGGACGAAAGCGTGGCGGGAACGACAGGATACCGATGATTACGATTTTCGACCTTCGATTACGCTGACCAATGTGCCGGAATTGCCGGAGTTTTCCGCCATCCCCGGCTTGCCCGCCGAGTTTGCCGATTACTTTGCCGGGGCGCTGGCCTGGCAACTATTGACGCCGGATACCAACACCGCGCGACAGGCCTGGGAACGCGTACTCGAGCGGCCCGCAACAGAACGAAAATTCAAATCCACCTGGGCCGCCTACATGCTGGGCAAATCGTGGGAAGTGGAAGACCCGGAGCAGGCAGTTTCATTTTATCGTCAAACCCGGGAATTGGCGCGACGCGGTTTTTCCGATCGCACCGGTCTGGCGGTGGCTTCGTTGGGGCGCGAAGCCTTGGTGGAATTGCGACGACACCATTACGCCGCGGCGCTGGGGTTATATCTGGATCAATATGCGAGCGGCGATGATTCAAGTGTTGAATCGTTGCGCATTGCCGCCAAGGCCGCCATCAACGATCCCGAGACCGATTTGATTGAACTCGCCAAAAGGCCACGACTGCGCGCGGTGATGACAGCTTATCTGATCTCGAGCACCCAGATCTGGTACGATCCCGTCCCCACGCCCGAAGTGGTTGCCGCCGCCGGACGCTGGTTGAAGGCGATCGAAGCCGTTCGCATCACAGAAGTCAATGACGCCGAGCGCCTGGCCTTGGCCGCCTATCAATGCGGTGCGTATGAAATTGCCGCCGGTTGGGCCAAACGTGCGCGCACTTCGATCGTGGGCCAATGGTTGCAGGCCAAGTTGTTGTTGCGCGAGGGCCAAGTAGCGGCCGCCGCCAAAATCTTGTCGCGTCTCGCACATCAATTATCGCCTTACTCCACCAGCGAAACCAAACACACGGACCTGCTCGACTCGCTGACCCTACAGGCGCGCTCCGGGCGCGCGCAATTGCATGGCGATTGGGGCACGCTGGCGCTATCGCGCGGCGATTATAAGGAAGCATTGGACGCCTTGCTGCGCTCGGGTTTCTGGGAAGACGCGGCTTACGTGGCCGAACGCGTACTCACCACGGATGAATTAAAAAATTATGTGGATCAAAACTGGCCCGCCGGCGCCCTGATCAATACCAACGCGGCGATGACCGAAGCATCGGAAGCGTCCGGTTACTTTTACGAAACGAACCCCCAACTCAATCCAAAGAAACTACGTCACCTGTTGGCCCGTCGTTTAACCCGTGAATCGCGCGGGCGCGAAGCGGCACCTTACTTTCCAGTCGCCTGGCAAAACCCGCTGCAAGTCTTCCTGACCGCATTGGATGGCGCGGCGAATTCCACGGCCCCGGCCCCGGTACGTGCGCAACACTTCTACACCGCAGCTTGGCTCGCCCGCACCAACGGCATCGAACTGCTCGGTACGGAGTTGGCGCCCGACTGGTTTATTAATGATGGACAGTTTGATTCAGGTCTGACCTGGCAGGTTCGCGCCACCAACAATTTGGTCGCCTCCATCAACATCGCCTCGGAGGACGAATTGAACCGCGCCGCGCAACATCGCGCCGATCCGGATAAGCGTTTCCATTACCGCTATCAGGCGGCGCTGCTGGCCTGGGAAGCCGCCAAGCTTTTGCCGGATAACACCGATGAGACCGCGCGCATTCTCTGCACAGCCGGTAGCTGGTTGAAGAATCGCGATCCCGACACGGCGGATCTGTTTTACAAGGCGCTGGTCCGACGCTGTCGGAAAACCGCCATCGGTGCGCAAGCGGATGCCATGCGCTGGTTTCCGGTGTTGGACGAAAACGGTAATCCGAAACCATACGTGCGCGAACTGAAAATAGCCGAACCAGAACCCGTTCTGGAGGAAGCGACCGAACCACTTGAGAAGGAACCCGATCCATTGATGGAAGCACCCCCCGGCAATTAAAGCGAGCAGGCTTCCCGCAGTTTGGAGTGACGCGGCGCCGGAGAAACGGAGGGGAAAACCTATTTCGTGATTCGTGAATGCCGGACCTCACTCCGTCAGCACCGGTGCCGATGAAGTCTCGACCTCACGAGGGCGGCGAATCATCGCCGTTTCAAAGATGGGCGCCGGTGGAGCATCCAGGCTCTTGCGAACACGCATGACCAATTGCGGCGCGCGGTACGGTTTGGGTAGAAAATCGAAATTATTTTCGTTGAGATTGCTGCCGATGATTTCGGAGCTATAACCGCTGCTGTAGATGACGCGCAGATCGGATTTGTGCGCGCGCAGCCGGCGGGCAAGTTCCGAACCGCTGATCCCGCCGGGCATGACCATGTCGGTCAGGAGCAGATCAATTCGTCCCTGCTGTTCCTGCCAGATTTGCAACGCCTGGACGCCACTCTTCGCCTCGAAGACCCGGTAATGACAACTGCGCAATACCGTGGCCACCAATTCCCGCAGCTCCGGCTCGTCTTCAACCAACAGCACCGTCTCGCGCCCGCTTCGCGCCATGATGATGGTTTCATCCTGATCATCCGTCTCGACCACCGCGCTCGACAACGCGGGAAATAAAATGCGAAACGTCGAACCGGCGTTGATTGCGCTGGTGACTTCAATCCAACCCTGGTGTTGTTTCACGATGCCCTGCACCGTGGCCAGACCGAGGCCCGAACCGCGATCCGTTCCCTTGGTGGAGAAGAAAGGTTCAAAGATACGAATCATCGTGTCCGCATCCATGCCGCAGCCGGTATCGCGAAAACTGATGCTGATGAAGCGCCCCGTGCGCGCTTCCACATGCCGCCGCACATAATCCTCGTTGATTTCCGCGAGACTCGTGATGATGGTCAACCGACCGCCTTTCGGCATCGCGTCGCGCGCATTGACCACCAGATTCATGATGACCTGCTCAATCATTCCGACGTCGGCCTGAATGGCTGGCAGCCCCGAGGCCGTGGTAATTTCCAGCGCAATATCCTCGCCCAGCAGGCGCGGCAGCATCTTGCCGAAATCTACCAGCACCGCGTTGAGATCAAGCGGTTTGGTCTGAATGATCTGCTTTTGACTGAACGTCAGTAATTTCCGAGTCAAAGCCGCCGCGCGCCGGGACGCGCCGGAGATTTGCTTCAGCGAAGTGATTAATTGCGCGTCGGTGCCCGCCAGCGGCAACGCAAAATCGGCGTACCCCTGAATCACCGTGAGGATGTTGTTGTAATCGTGAGCGATGCCCGCCGCCACCTGCCCCACCGATTCCAGTTTTTGCGCGTGGCGATACTGCGCTTCGAGATTGAGTCGCTCGGTGATTTCCACGCCATAGCAATGCACTGCGCGAATTTCCGGCACCGGCAGAAACGACCAACTGATGGTGCGCTCAGCAATGACCACCAGCTCGTCGGAATGTTTGTTTCCGCTCCCGACGCATCCGGCCACGATCGCGCGCAGGTTGGCGGGCAGAATTTCCAGCAGATGCTTTTTATTCAACGAGCGCAACAGCGCGTGCGCGGCTTCGTTGGCGTAACTGATTTCACCCGCGTTGGTCAGTTCAAGAATCGGGTTGGGATTGACGCGCGGGAACGCAGCCAATCTCTCGGCTTGCGCCTCGGCGCGTTTGCGCTGAATGCACAACGCAATGCCATTGGCGACCGAACCCAACTCCTGCAGAACGGTCTCCGGTAGCCGCTCCTGCGAATAAACCGCCAGCGCACCGACCAACTGCTCCTCCATCATCAGCGGATAAGCGGCGCACGACTTGATCTCCGCCTGCCGCAACGCCGCCGCCAACGCGGGAGGTGCGCTTTGCTCCAACGAAGCACTCCATACGGGGCGGCCTGCTTTCAAGGTGGCGAGATCAAGGCATTGCGCCAGGGACGGCAATTCATCAACCTTGGTGCCCACGCTGGCCTGCTGTTCAAAACCCGCCTTGCCGGTTTCAAATGTCAAAACTTGCGCCAGTGAAACATTGAGGTATTGGCACATGCTTTCCGCGCATTTTTCCATTACCTCGGGCAAGGGGGCGCGACGGGTCAGCGCCAAACCCACCTGCATGCCGAACGCGGCGAGCCGGGCCTGCTCGAAGGCCGCCGCCGATGCGGCCCGTTTCCGTTCAATCGCGTAGCGTAGCGTGCGCTCCAACTGCGGCGCTTCAATCTCCCCTTTGACCAGGAAATCCGCGGCGCCCGCTTTCATCGCCGCATGATCCGCGTCCGCGCCACCCGCGCCGGTCAGCAAAATCACCGGCGCTTCGGCGCCAGCGGCCCGGGCGGCTTGCAACAATTCGATGCCATCATGACCGCCCAGCCGGAAATCCATCAGGCAAACATCCTGGCAATTGGCGGCCATGGCTTGCAGCCCTTCGTCAAAATTTCGGGCGCGGGCAATGGAAAATTTCGGCCGCCGGATTTCTTTGAGCAGTTCGCTCGTCAGAAAGAAATCCTCGTCGTCATCCTCGACGACTAAAACCCGGGTGGCGGTTGTTCCACTCATGCGCAGGAAGTGGAAGGAAGTTCAACCGTGCGGAACCAATAGCCGGTGAGCTGCGAAATCGTGCTGACCAGCTCGTCAAACTCCGCGGGTTTGGTCACGAATGAATTCGCGCCCAAATCGTAAACGCGGGTGATATCGGTGTGGGCGCGCGAAGTGGTGAAAACCACCACCGGCACCCCGCGCAGCGCCGCGTGCGCGCGAATCTCCTTTAACGCTTCCCGACCGTCTTTACGCGGCATATTCAAATCCAACAAAATCAAATCCGGTCGTGGCGATTCGCCCTCGGATTCATAGCGGCCGCGGCGGAGCAGATAATCCACCAGTTCTTCACCATCTGCCACGAAACGAACGGCGTCCGTTGCGCCACATTCCGCAAAGGCGTCCTGCACCAGCAGCCGATCATCGGCGTCATCCTCCGCCATCAGGATCAAGTAATTCCGATCTCGGTTCATAAACTCAGGTTTTTCCTCCGTCTGGCGGGTTTGACCGGCAAGCGCACGATAAACGTCGCGCCCTGACCCAACTGGCTGCGGGCGGTGATACTCCCGCCATGCCGCTCCGTGATGCGCCGACAAACCGCCAGTCCGATACCCGTTCCATCGTATTCCTGGCGGTTATGCAGGCGTTGGAAGACGACGAAAATTTTGTCCAAATATTTCTCCTCGAAACCAATGCCGTTGTCTTTCACCGTCAATTCGCAAATTGGTCCAGTGGAGTTGCAATCCTCAGCGGACGGCAGGATCTGGGCATTGATTTCCACGCATGGCTTGACTCCCGACACCTGAAACTTGAGCGCGTTACCAATCAAATTCTGGAGCAATTGTCGTAGTTGCACCGGGTCCGCTTCGATTCGGTGCAATTCGCCCACCTTGACCGTGGCTCCAGTTTTTTCGATTTGCACCTCCAAATCGCCCAACACTTCGCGAACCAGCTCGTTCAAATCCACTTCCACGAAGGGATCGGTTCGGCTGATGACGCGTGAAAATGTAAGCAGATCGTTAATCAGCGTCTGCATGCGGACAGTGGCGTTTTGCATGCGGGCGAGGTAGTCCGCGCCTTCGGCGGGCAGGGCGTTGCCGCATTTCGTTTTCAGCCGGTCTCCGAACGCGCGGATTTTTCGCAGCGGCTCCTGCAAATCGTGGGAAGCCACGAAGGCGAACTGCTCCAGTTCGGCGTTGGAACGGGCCAATTCCGCCGCTTTCTCCTCCAGCGCCTCCGCCGCCTGTTTGCGTTCCGTAATATCCTTGAACAAGACCACCTGGCCGACGGGACGGTCATTTTCGGTGATCTGAGACCGTAAAAATTCAGCGGTGAACACGGCATTGTCACCACGCATCAGAGTCACCTCATTGGGCTGACTGGTGGATGGATTGGCCGTGACGGTGGGATTCTCTGAAAATGAATTGCCAAACAACGTCGCTTCATTTTGCCCGACCATCTTTTCCACTTCCAACCCCATGAGCCGCGCGGCGGCAGGGTTGACAAAGGTGATCTTGCCGGTTTCATCCACGCCGCAAATACCTTCGCCGGCGGCGTTCAGAATCAATTCATATTGGCGCTGCAATTTTTGCAACTGCTGCGAGCGCGCCTGCACATGAATTTGCAACACGTCTTTGCTGGCGGCCAGGTGCTGGCTCTGCATCACGATGGTGCGTTCGTTCCGTTTGCGGCGATTCAGTTCCTCGCGGATTTCCTCGTTGGTTCGCGTCAACGTCGCCACCGCCGCCTCCAGCTCGCGGCGACGGCTGATCAAGTGTTCCTCAATGGTGGTTTTTTCGACGATTTGAATCCGCAGCCGATCCGCCTTCAGCTCGGCTTCCACCCAAGCCTGCTGTTGTGACTCGATCCAGATTCGGCGCAGCCGAAACATCACCAGCCAGACTACAGCGGTCAGGAACAACCCAAAGCCGAACACGGCCGCCATGCCCCACCATTGCTCGTTGGAGATCGCCGCCAAAAAGTCGTGGCCGTCATCCAGCAACAGCAAATCCTCGGCGTTGAAGGATAGCGTCAGAAGCGCCCCCAGAATGGTGCTGGCCAATATCGCCAACAATAAGGTGCGGCGCTCGCGCAGAATAAAATCCGGGGGTTGCGGGACAACCAATTCGGACGCTTCCGTTGAATCCACGGCGTCTGCCGGTAGTGTTATTAATTCCGCCTTCGTCATTGTGCTCTGTTGAAATCAGCAAGCATACGACCGGGCTTGCCCGTTGAGGTCATAAACGCAAGCAGCTTAAAGACCAAGGCCACCGCGTGCCGTGTTCTTTACCTGCCGGTCCGTTTTCCGTGAAGGTTTACAACCAGCCCCGCTTGCCTTTTAATGGGTCAAGCATGTTCGCAAACGAGGCATCACCACCATGACAACGACTCCGGAAACCATCGGTCTGCTGGCCGGCAACCGCACTTTGCCACTGCTCTTTGCCCGTCAGGCCCGGCGCCTGGGGGTGAAACGCATCGTCGCCGTCGGCTTCGAGGGAGAAACTGACCCGGCGCTGACGGCGTTGGTGGACGACATGGTGTGGGTGAAAGTCGGACAACTCTCCAAAATGATCACCGCGCTCACGGATCGCGCGGTGACCCAATGCGTGATGCTCGGCCAGATCGCGCCGAAGAACTTATTTGATGTGCGCCCCGACCTGCGCGCCATGGGCGTTTTGTTGCGACTCAAGGAACGCAACGCGCACACGATTTTTGGCGCCATCGCCGACGAGCTAAAAAAAGATGGCGTCACTTTGATCGAAGCGGAACCCTGGCTGCAACCGCTCATGCCCGGAGCGGGATTCCGACTCGGACGCCCATTGACCCTCGAGCAACAGGCTGACGTAGCGTTTGGTTTTCGCATTGCCAAGGAAATTTCGCGACTCGAGATCGGGCAGTTGGTGGTGGTCAAAGAAGGCACAGTGCTGGCCGTGGAGGGTTTTGAAGGCACGGACAACTGCCTGCTGCGCGGGGGGCAACTTGCCGGAAAAAACGGCGGCGGCGTGGCGATCAAAGTCGCCAAGCTCGGACACGATATGCGTTTTGACGTGCCGTGCATCGGACCAAAGACTTTGGAAACCTGTGCGCAAGCCGGCATCACGGTTCTCGCCTTTGAATCCAATCGCAGCCTGGTTTTGGAACAGGAAACCTGCGCCCAACTGGCCAACCGGCACAAACTGACACTCACCACTGTCGGCTAGCAAATGCGGCTGGGAACAGCCAATTGTGGACGAAAATTTGAGCGCGCCTCTATCACGTCTTTATCCGTTGATCTGCTGTAGCGACGGTTCGGCGTGGCAATTTTCTATGACCGTCGCAAATTCCAGCGCCGGAAGCGCGGTAAGACGGTAGCCCACTGCGTGAGCCGTGGGTTTTGGTCGGATGAATTGTAAGCCCCGGCAGGGGCGATAGAAAATCGGCGGCGGGCGACTGAATCGGTCGCCTCTACGGGGCTTGCCTCGGCACCGCCATTTTCCCACGGCTGACATCGTGGGCTACCGTCTCGCGCTGCTCCGCAGCTTGAAATTGGGAAGTCCGCCACCTTACAGTTGCGGCTTTGCTGGCTTGTTGAGGCGATGCTGTTTCAACTCGGCATAGATGGATTGCGCCAGACTGGATTTGGCAAAGCCAACAACCTTCGTTCCCGACAACATGAAAAACTGTTCCAGTTCCGCGGAAGTAAAATGCTGCACCACGGGATAATGCGCGTAGTCCTGCAAAACCCGGGTGCGACTGTTTTCCGAAAGGTCGGTGGTGATAAGAATAAATTGCAACCGCGATTTACTACGGGCCAGCGTGTCGCGACCCACAATCAACCCCCGCGCCTTTAACACGAACGGAAACAGTCGCGTAACGGGTTTGTTGGTTACTGGCCTGGTTGCCATGCCAGCTGCTTTATGCGGATAGTTGCTCAATTGCCGGCAGCACTTCGGCGCGCGCCCGTTCGACGTCACCAGGAAAATCAATTTCCGTCCACGGCAAACCGGTGACATCCACGTGACCGAAACGCCCGTCCTGCACCAGTTGGCGCAGGACATCGTCGTAGGAAGCCTTGCGGCTAGCCACACTTATCCGCTGCGTAAGCGCGATCAACTCCGGCAGGTCCGCGCCCGCCACTTTGAAAAAACCGATGGACTCGCCGATTTGTTCGGCCTGACCCTGCCATTGCTTCACGAAGTCGAATGGACGTTCATTGGCAATCGGCACCAGCACCGGATCGTCATCCGCAGTGGAATACTCCCGATCAATCAACAGCGCGGTGGGCGCGGGTGCGTCGAGCAGCCGGCGCAAAAACACAGTCGGATAAAGCACGTCGCCATCCATCAGCAACACCCGGTCGCTCGCGCCGATGGTTTGCAGCACAGGGATGGAAGTGGCAAAGCTCAGCACGCTGCCCTCGGTGAAATCGGGATTGACCAGTTGACGAATGGCGATGCCGTAGCGCGCGGTCAGGCCCGGCAGCAATGCGGCGATTTGTTGCTGCTGATAACCGGTGACGATGGTGAGCCGCTGAACTCCGACGGCGCGCAGGTGTTGCAGGTGCCGCGCCAACAAGGTTTGCTCGTCGAATTCAAGCAGGATTTTGGGGCGTTCACCGAACGCGGATTGTAAACGCATTCCGATCCCAGCGGCGTAGATGATGGCTTGCATGATTATCTTAAAAGGATCTTTTCAAGTTGAATGGGGAGGTTGGTGGAAGCCCACAGACGCTCGCTCAACCAAGAAAGGGCCATGTGCATTACATCAGTCAAAAAAATGTTCCGGTAGGTTGAATCGCTTGATGATGGCCTTCAAGTATCCACGTTGCACATCCCGACCCTTGCTTGTGATAGGGAATTGGAAAGGATCGTTGGGAACCATCAATCTGCGGATGGTAAATCATCCGGTGTGAACCTTTTCCGCGATGGGAGAAGATTTGGAAGCGCTTGTCGTACTCCCTCAGTGCCCGAAAGACTTCATCAGCTTTGTATGTTTTAGGCACAAACTAGGTTGGTCTGCCTGAACCCGGGATTCTGCTGGAGCTTTCGGATGTCCGCTTCACTGAAAGAAAGAATTACCGCCCGCGCCGACAACCGTGCCGGCTGGTCGTCCAAGACAATTCCACGAATTGCCATTTTTTGCGCGTTCTCCCAACGTTCGAAGTATTCTTCCTCGGCTGGAAACTCCAAAAGGTGCTTGGCGTTTTTCTGATGAGAAAATGTCAACTGCGCTTCAATAGCACGTCGCAATTCGTCAATCGCCTCAACCTGGGTTTTACCATAGCCAAGCAAATCCATTTCCAGAGCGCGGGCGACGTACTCAGAATCTTCCTTATAGACTAAGACGCGGATTTGGATGTCGTAGGTGGTTTTGTCCATCGCGATTGTTTTAACTGATTTGCCTGTCACAGACTTCATAAAATTCACACCTTTATGTCAACCACCGATACATCTTATCGTGGATAATAATGTAAGCAAACCGCATCCAATTACCATTTGTTAATTCGCACGTTTTCAACCAATAGTGTACTGGCCTGATGACACCCACAATTAGGCGTGCAATTTCCAAGCCGTGCCTCTTCGAAAGTCATTCGCCCAGTGAGGTGGCAGACTGCGTTATGTGTAAATCGCCGACGCAACCCAACAGTCACTACCGTTCAGGCCACGGCTAACCCAAATTTTTCACAAAGGGCTTGAACGAAACCGCGGTGGGAGCGTCCGAAGGCTTGATTTAATTGAGCCCGATGAAGACACCACGCACCGCTGCTTCGAGGACAGACTGTAACGACCAACCGCTGCTCTTTGCAGACCTGGGTGCGCGCCAGGTTGTGGCCGATTTTTCCGGTGGCTACCTCTCCAGCGACGGCGGGGCGCTGCTCCTGCGCCAACTGGATCGCGGCCTGGGGCTGACGCGCACGCTGGCCCAAGCCTTCACCGACCGGCGCGACCCGCGTTACTGCGATCACACACTCGAACAGCCGAACTGTGACCTGCTCGATTGAGTCCACCACCATGAACAGCAGCCATTTGTGCCGTGACCGTAGATGTAAATCTGCTTGGTCACACCATTCGTCATGTCCGGGAGCAACGTGTCAACAACCGTCGGCAAATTTACAGGGTCATTTGTCGTTCGCACCCGTTTTGTAATGTATCCCGGATACTCACTATTGAGAGGCGGCACGTAAACGTAAACGAGTCATAAACGGGTCAGTTCTTGATTTTGGCATATTGCTTCCCTTTCAACTTTCGCCGGCGATAGAGCAGGTGATTCACGTAACCCGGCGCCCCCATCCCCAAACGTTCCGCGATCCATTTGACGGTTACCGCTGTCTCCGCGCGCAATCGCATCGCGATCGCCACCTTCTGCCCGTCCCCCTTGACCCGCCGACCCAACTCCTTTTCATCCCAACGCCGTCGCTTCAGTTCCTCAGTCACTATTCCTTCGGCGTGTGCCTCCACACTCTCCTGCCGCTCCGATCCGTAATGTTCGACGCCCATGCGCTCCTTCATCCGGGCCAACAACTCCTTGCGAAACCCTTTGTCGCCCAGACACCACCCCCGCCGCACAGGCTTATAGTCCGCGCCCGCCTCCCCCGCGCGCCGTCCCTCCAACGCCAGCTCCAATTGTCGCCGTCCGGCCGCGCTGTCCTTGGGAATCTGATATTCCCCCAACACCCGCCCCACGCTCAACCACGGCCAGCGGCGGCGCGGCGTTTTCAAATATTCCGGCCAACTGCTCCACCGGTATTGGCGCAACGGCGCTTCCGGTCCGAGCAACCTGGCCCGCACGGGATTCAGATGCACGTAATCACAGACCGTCTTCAAATAACCGCGGCCGCTCCCGTCCACCACCAGCGCCTTGTAGCGCCCGCTGAACAAATGGCCGAAAAGCTTGTGCCGCCGGTTGAACCGCCCGGTGTAAGTGCCCAGAAACCACTTCATCCCGGCCACCAGGTTGGCCCGCGGCGTCTCCACCACCAGATGAAAATGATTGCACATCAGGCACAGGGCGTGAACCCGCCAGCCCGTCTTGCCACACCCCTCGCCCAGCGTCCGTAAAAACTCCTG
Organism: Verrucomicrobiota bacterium; assembly: GCA_039806955.1. Lineage (GTDB taxonomy): Bacteria > Verrucomicrobiota > Verrucomicrobiia > Limisphaerales > JADLHS01 > JADLHS01. The sequence continues at coordinate 51,873 of JBDHQI010000026.1, forward strand.
CCGATCAGCATCATCCCGGAAAATCGGCTCCCGCCGATCCCCACGATTCATCACGTGATACACCGCCCCGGGATACTCCACTCTGAGCTTGCGCGCCAGGCTCGTGCAGACTGTTCCAGAGCGGCAGATATGCCAATATCAAGAACTGACCCGTTTACTGACCCGTTTACGAGAACGGCAGCAGCCCCAGGAGGAACACGGCCACACGACATTGTTGCCATCGCCAGATCATGTCCTTTTGCGTACATGATTTCGATTCCGCTTCACCGCCGCAACTCCGAACCGCGCGCCCCGACCGGACGCCGGCCGGATTTTTCCGGCGGCACGCCCCCCCGGCACCTTGCGGCCTGGCCCGCCGCCGCCACGTCAAATTCTCATCAGTTCCAGCACCCGCGCACCGGGACAGGCGGCGGCGCCCCCGGCCAGAACCCGCCAGCCGACGGTGGAGCGAATGCCCCCGCGGGTTGCAACAAAGCGGCAGAAATCCACCACCCCGCCACCCACCTCATCCCACCATCGGGACGGACGCCGAAGGAGCCACACCGGACCGGAGGGATCACTCCCGGCGCGACAAATTTGCGATAATCCAGAATTTCCTTTGACAGCGACCGGACTGCCTTGCATGGTTCGCGGGCAAATCACACTGGTTTATGAAAATGACGACTCATGGATTGTGCGTGGCCCCGGCGGTGGCCTTTTTTCTCCAACTGTTCACAGCAACGGGGCTGGCCTTTGAAGGCCGGATCACCGCCACGCTCACGCGCAACGGCGAGGCGCAAACCTGGCTTTACACCATCGGCACCAACCAACTGCGCCTCGAACGCGCCGAGACCAACCGGCCACACGCGAAAAATCTCGTCGCCCTCGACACGGGCGCCGTGACGCTGGTCCTCCCGCACAATCGCAGTTTCGTGCGGCTCCCTCCTGGCACGGACTCCGCGCGCACGCATTTCGATCCCCACCAAAATCCCGGCCTGCAGCATCTCCCCGGGGGACTGCCAGTGCCGCCGGGTCCGACGCCCGGGGCTGCGGCCGCCAGCCTGCCAGCCACCCCGCCGCCCATTGGGCCAACCAACCTGCCAGGAGTACCCGCGCCGCCGCCGATGCCACAATTGCCCGCCGGCGTCGGCCCGCAACTCGGGGCAGGCCCGGGGCCTGGCGGCCTGCCCGCCCTGCCTATGATGGCGATGCCGATGATGCCCATGGACCCGGTCGAACTGAAAGCAACGGGAGAAACTACAAACCTGCTCGGCTACGCCTGCGTCCGCTACGAATTGAAACAGCGCGACGAAGTGATGGAGATTTGGGCGACCGACCAGTTGCCGCCGTTTCAAGCGTGGACGCGCAATCAGCCCATGCGGTTCGGTCCGCGCGAAATCGAAGACCAATGGGGCGCGTTGCTGAAGGATAAAAAGCTTTTTCCGTTGCGGGCGGTGCTGAAATTTGAAGGCGATGCGGAGCGGCTGCGGTTCGAGGTGAGGTCCATCACGCCGGAAAAAATCCCGGACCCGGACGGCAAACTGTTCCAACCGCCACCCGACTATCACGAACTCGAACCCCTGCCCTTTTGAATGACCACTCAGTCATGAACCACCCCAAACCCACAAACAACAGAATGAATACCATACCCAAACCATTCATTGCCGCCGGCCTCGCGCTGGCGCTCTCAACCCTCAACCCTCAACCCTCAACCGTCTTCGCCCAAGGCAGTCTCACCCCGCCGGGCGCGCCCGCGCCCACGATGAAAACCCTCGCGCAGATCGAGGCGCGCACGCCCATCTCCTCCGCGCCGTTCACCATCAGCGTGCCCGGCTCGTATTACCTGATCACCAACCTCACCGTCAGGTCCGGCGACGCCATCGCGATCGCCACCAACGGCGTGACGCTGGACCTGAACGGCTTCACCCTCTCCTCCACCGCCAACCCGGCCAACGGAAACGGCGTCCTGTTGACCGGCAGCTTGAGCGACATCACGATTGCCAACGGGCATATCCGTGGCGGCGTGACCAACAACGCCGGCACCTACGGTGGACCGGGATTTATGCACGGCATTTCTTATTCCAGCGGGGCACTGTTGAACACGCGTGTCGTTGGCGTTACGGTGGCGGGCTGCCAGCACTACGGCATTTACCTTGGCATTGGGCACTCAACCGTGGTGGAGTCCTGCACGGTGCGAACGGTGGGAAGTTATGGAATTTTTGCCACGACCATCAAGAATTCGACTGCCAGCGATTGTGGTTTGCCGGCAATCTACGGCAGCCAGGTGTCCGATTGCCGTGGACAATCCAGCAACGACTATGGGATTTCTGCCAACACCGCCCAGAACTGTTACGGCTACAGCAGCAGCAGCAGTGCCATCGGGCTTTCTGCCAACACCGCCCAGAACTGTTACGGCTACAGCAGCAGCAGTGGCATCGGGCTTAATGCCTACACCGCCCAGAACTGTTACGGCTACAGCAGCAGTGGCACCGCGCTTTCTGCCCAAACCGCCCTGAACTGTTACGGCGAAAGCGGCAGTGGCACCGCGCTTTCTGCCCTAACCGCCCAGAACTGTTACGGCTCCAGCAGCAGTAGCACCGGGCTTTCTGCGACCACCGCCCAGAACTGTTACGGCTACAGCAACAGTGGCACCGGGCTTTATGCCAACACCGCCCACAACTGTTACGGCTACAGCGTCAGTGACTCCGGGCTTTTTGCCGACCGCACCGCCACCGGTTGCTACGGATACAGTTTCTCCGGCCCACGCGGGTTGTACGCTCGAAGCGCCAACACGTGCGTGGGCTACCGCACCGGGGGGCGGGCCATTGAAGCCACGGTGGCCAACGGTTGCTACGCCCAAAGCGGCACCAACTTCATCACCTACAAATACAACATGCCCTAGCAGATTTACGATTTACGATTTGGGATTTACGAATCGAACTCAGTTACAACCATGCAACCTGTGAAAACCCAACACCTGGTCCGCGTCGCCAGCCTCGCGCTGGCGCTCGTCATCCTCAACCCTCAACTCTCAACCTGCCTCGCTCAGGGCAGCCTCACCCCGCCGGGCGCGCCCGCGCCCACGATGAAGACCCTCGCGCAGATCGAGGCGCGCACGCCCATCTCCTCCGCGCCGTTCACCATCAGCGTGCCCGGCTCGTATTACCTGACCACCAACCTCACCGTCAGTTCCGGCGACGCCATCGCGATCGCCACCAACGGCGTGACGCTGGACCTGAACGGCTTCACCCTCTCCTCCACCGCCAATCCAGCCGCCGGTTACGGCGTCCGGATCAACACTGGCCTGCGCAATCTTGCCGTCCTGAACGGATTCATCCAGGGCGGCGTGACCAACAACGCCGGCACCTACGGTGGGCCGGGTTTTAGATACGGCATTTTTTATCCCAGCGAGGCACCGTTGAACACGCGTGTCGTTGGCGTTGCGGTGGCGGGCTGCCAGTTCTCCGGGATTTACCTTGGCTCTGGGGAATCAACCGTGGTGGAGTCCTGCACGGTGCGAACGGTGGGAAGTTTTGGAATTGTTGCCACGACCATCAAGAATTCGACCGCCAGCGATTGTGGTTCGACGGCAATCTACGGCAACCACGTGTCCGATTGCCGTGGACAATCCAGCAGTGCCACCGGGCTTTCTGCGATCACCGCCCTGAACTGTTACGGCACCAGCAGCGGTAGCATCGGGCTTTATGCTGTAACCGCCCAGGACTGTTACGGCGCCAGCAGCAGCAGCAGTGGCACCGGGCTTTATGCCGAAACCGCCCAGAACTGTTACGGCACCAGCAACGGTGGCGCCGGGCTTTATACCGTAACCGCCCAGAACTGTTACGGCTCCAGCAGCAGTGGCACCGGGCTTTATGCGACCACCGCCCTGAACTGTTACGGCGGAAGCAGCAGTGGCACCGGGCTTTATGCCGCTTACACCGCCATCGGTTGCTCCGGAAGCAGTTCCTCCGGCCCACGCGGGTTGTACGCTGTAAGCGCCAACACATGCTTGGGCTACCGCCCCGGAGGCCGAGCCATTGAAGCCACGGTGGCCAACGGGTGCTACGCCCAAAACGGCACCAACTTCATCTCCTACAAATACAACATGCCCTAGCAGATTTACGATTTACGATTTGGGATTTACGAATCGAACTCAGTTACAACCATGCAACCTGTGAAAACCCAACACCTGGTCCGCGTCGCCAGCCTCGCGCTGGCGCTCGCCATCCTCAACCCTCAACTCTCAACCGTCTTCGCCCAAGGCAGTCTCACCCCGCCGGGCGCGCCCGCGCCCACGATGAAGACCCTCGCGCAGATCGAGGCGCGCACGCCCATCAGCTATCTGCCTTTTGTCATTTCGCAGCCCGGCTCCTATTATCTGACCACCAACCTGACCGACACGGCCGGCACCAATGGCATCATCGTGGAGGCGGACAACGTCAGCATTGATCTGTGTGGATTCGTGTTAGCCGGTTCCGGCGGCTTTTCGTTGTCCAGTTCCGGCCTGTCCACGGGTTTTGTCACGCGAAACAACTTGGAGGTCCGCAACGGGACGGTTTGCCACTGGGGGTTCAGCGGCGTTCGCGCGATGTATGCGAACAACAGCCGCTTTGAAAAGCTCCGGCTTTGCGGCAATGGTAGCGACGGCTTGTCCGCCGGGTACGGTTGCACGATCCGCGAGTGCGTGACGCTGACAAACAGCAGTAACGGCATCTATGCCCGAGACGCCTCCGTAATTGCCAGCTGCACCGCGGTTTCCAACGGATTCTACGGCATTCAAGTCGAGGGGAATGGCGTGGTGGAGAACTGCACTGCCTCCTACAATCAAGACCTCGGCATCGTCGGCGGCAAGAGTTCCACCGTGCGAGGCTGCTCGGCGGTGGGAAATTGGAATGCCGGCATTCTGGTGGACGACTATGCGACCGCGGTGGATTGCGTCGCCAATACCAATGGTCAGGCCGGTTTCTACAACCACGGTATTTTCGGCGGCAACTATTCCATCATCAGCCGTTGCACGGCGATTGGCAATTTCCACGATGGCATTTACGCGTTGGGTGGCAGCACCGTGGAAAACTGCACAGCCGGTTTGAATCGCACCAATGGCATCCGGATGGGCATCGGCGGCGCGGTCCGCCACTGCACCGCACGCGCCAACGGCGACGACGGCATTGAAGTTCCCAACGATTGCCTGGTGCTGGCAAATCATTGCACGGGCAACGGGCAGAGCACCGCCACCGGCGCAGGGATTCACACCACCATCGCGGGCAATCGCATCGAGGGAAACTCGGTCATCTTCAACCAGCGCGGTCTCTGGATTCAGGGCGGAGCCAATCTGGTGATTCGCAACAGTGCGCGCTACAACCCGAACGGCACCGGCACGAACAACTACGTGATCGCCGGCGGCAACGATGTCGGCCCCATCGGCAGCGCGGCCACGGCCACCAGCCCGTGGGCCAATATCAGTTACTGAACCAATCAGCCTTTATGAAAACGAAACACCTGATCCACCTCACCGGCCTCGCGCTGGCGATCCTCACTCTCAACCCTCAACTCTCAACCGTCTTCGCCCAAGGCAGTCTCACCCCGCCGGGCGCGCCCGCGCCGACGATGAAGACCCTCGCGCAGATCGAGGCGCGCACGCCCATCTCCTCCGCGCCGTTCACCATCAGCGTGCCCGGCTCGTATTACCTGATCACCAACCTCACCGTCAGGTCCGGCGACGCCATCGCGATCGCCACCAACGGCGTGACGCTGGACCTGAACGGCTTCACCCTCTCCTCCACCGCCAATCCAGCCGCCGGTTACGGCGTCCGGATCAACACTGGCCTGCGCAATCTTGCCGTCCTGAACGGATTCATCCGTGGCGGCGTGACCAACAACGCCGGCACCTACGGTGGGCCGGGATTTGAGTACGGCATTTCTTATCCCAGCGGGGCACCGTTGAACACGCGTGTCGTTGGCGTTACGGTGTCGGGCTGCCAGTACTACGGCATTTTCCTTGGCATTGGGCACTCAACCGTGGTGGAGTCCTGCACGGTGCGAACGGTGGGTAGTTTTGGAATTATTGCCACGACCATCAAGAATTCGACTGCCAGCGATTGTGGTTGGACGGCAATCAACGGCAGCCAGGTGTCCGATTGCCGTGGACAATCCAGCAGTCAAACCGCGATTTCTGCGTTCACCGCCCAGAACTGTTACGGCGAAAGCGGCAGTGGCACCGGGCTTTTTGCCACTTACACCGCCCTGAACTGTTACGGCCAAAGCAGCAGTGACATCGGGCTTTCTGCGACCACCGCCCAAAACTGTTACGGCGAAAGCAGCAGTGGCACCGGGCTTTATGCGACCACCGCCACCGGTTGCTCCGGATACAGTAGCTCCGGCCCACGCGGGTTGTACGCTCGAAGCGCCAACACGTGCGTGGGTTACCGCTTCGGGGGTCGGGCCATTGAAGCCACGGTGGCCAACGGGTGCTACGCCATTGCTGGCACCAACCTCATCACCTACAAATACAACATGCCCTAGCAGATTTACGATTTCCGATTTGGGATTTACGAATTGAATGCAGTAACAACCATGAAAACCATGAAAACAACACGCCTGGCCCACCTCACCGGCCTCGCGCTGGCGCTCTCAACCCTCAACCCTCAACCCTCAACCGTCTTCGCCCAAGGCAGTCTCACCCCGCCGGGCGCGCCCGCGCCCACGATGAAAACCCTCGCGCAGATCGAGGCGCGCACCCCCATCTCCTCCGCGCCGTTCACCATCAGCGTGCCCGGCTCGTATTACCTGATCACCAACCTCACCGTCAGGTCCGGCGACGCCATCGCGATCGCCACCAACGGCGTGACGCTGGACCTGAACGGCTTCACCCTCTCCTCCACCGCCAATCCAGCCGCCGGTTACGGCGTCCGGATCAACACTGGCCTGCGCAATCTTGCCGTCCTGAACGGATTCATCCGTGGCGGCGTGACCAACAACGCCGGCACCTACGGTGGGCCGGGATTTGAGTACGGCATTTCTTATCCCAGCGGGGCACCGTTGAACACGCGTGTCGTTGGCGTTACGGTGTCGGGCTGCCAGTACTACGGCATTTTCCTTGGCATTGGGCACTCAACCGTGGTGGAGTCCTGCACGGTGCGAACGGTGGGTAGTTTTGGAATTATTGCCACGACCATCAAGAATTCGACTGCCAGCGATTGTGGTTGGACGGCAATCAACGGCAGCCAGGTGTCCGATTGCCGTGGACAATCCAGCAGTCAAACCGCGATTTCTGCGTTCACCGCCCAGAACTGTTACGGCGAAAGCGGCAGTGGCACCGGGCTTTTTGCCACTTACACCGCCCTGAACTGTTACGGCCAAAGCAGCAGTGACATCGGGCTTTCTGCGACCACCGCCCAAAACTGTTACGGCGAAAGCAGCAGTGGCACCGGGCTTTATGCGACCACCGCCCAGAACTGTTACGGCGAAAGCAGCAGTGACATCGGGCTTTATGCGACCACCGCCCAAAACTGTTACGGCGAAAGCAGCAGTGGCACCGGGCTTTATGCGACCACCGCCACCGGTTGCTCCGGATACAGTAGCTCCGGCCCACGCGGGTTGTACGCTCGAAGCGCCAACACGTGCGTGGGTTACCGCTTCGGGGGTCGGGCCATTGAAGCCACGGTGGCCAACGGGTGCTACGCCATTGCTGGCACCAACCTCATCACCTACAAATACAACATGCCCTAGCAGATTTACGATTTACGATTTGGGATTTACGAATCGAACTCAGTTACAACCATGCAACCTGTGAAAACTACACGCCTGATCCACCTCACCGGCCTCGCGCTGGCGATCTCAACCCTCAACCCTCAACTCTCAACCTGCCTCGCCCAGGGCAGCCTCACCCCGCCGGGCGCGCCCGCGCCCACGATGAAAACCCTCGCGCAGATCGAGGCGCGCACGCCCATCTCCTCCGCGCCGTTCACCATCAGCGTGCCCGGCTCGTATTACCTGACTACCAACCTCACCGTCAGTTCCGGCGACGCCATCACGATCGCCGCCAGCGGCGTGACGCTGGACCTGAACGGCTTCACCCTCTCCTCCACCGCCAATCCAGCCGCCGGTTACGGCGTCCGGTTGAACGGCAGCTTGAGCGACATCACGATTGCCAACGGGCATATCCGTGGCGGCGTGACCAACAACGCCGGCACCTACGGTGGGCCGGGATTTCAATACGGCATTTATTTTTCCAGCGAGCCGCCGTTGAACACGCGTGTCGTTGGCGTTTCGGTGTCGGGCTGCCAGCACCTCGGCATTTACCTTGGCTCTGGGGAATCAACCGTGGTGGAGTCCTGCACGGTGCGAACTGTGGGAAGTTATGGAATTTCTGCCTCGACCATCAAGAATTCAATCGTCAGAGATTGTGGTTCGACGGCAATCTACGGCCACCAGGTGTCCGATTGCCGTGGACAATCCAGCAGTGGCACCGGGCTTATTGCGACCACCGCCCTGAACTGTTACGGCGAAAGCGGCAGTGACACCGGGCTTTCTGCGACCACCGCCCAGAACTGTTACGGCTACAGCAGCAGTGGCACCGGGCTTTATGCCTACTACACCGCCATCGGTTGCTACGGGTACAGTAGCTCCGGCCCACGCGGGTTGTACGCTCTAAGCGCCAACACGTGCGTGGGCTACCGCACCGGGGGTCGGGCCATTCAAGCCACGTTGGCCAACGGGTGCTACGCCCTTGCTGGCACCAACCTCATCTCCTACAAATACAACATGCCCTAGCAGATTTACGATTTACGATTTGGGATTTACGATTTGAATGCAGTAACAACCATGAAAACCATGAAAACAACACGCCTGATCCACCTCACCGGCCTCGCGCTGGCTTTGGCCTTCGGCCTGCAACCTTCAGCCTCGCTCCAAGCCGCCACCACCATCAACCCGTCGAACAAATCCGCCTACGCCGCGAACCTCGGCTGGGTCAACGCCTACGCCGACGGCGCCAACGGCGCGGTCATCGGCGAGTACGTCTGCTCGGGCTATCTCTACGCCGCGAACGTGGGCTGGATTCACCTTGGCGACGGCACGCCCGCCAACGGCATCCAATACCAGAACAACTCCGGCGCGGACTACGGCATCAATCTGGACGGCCT